>NZ_LBKA01000002.1:0-215251 GCF_028128955.1 Bradyrhizobium sp. CCBAU 11386 | reverse complement strand
GCTTAAGCTCGCTGCCCAGGGAGAGCGCCAGCCCGAGAACATCAAACGACATTTGCGAAACGAATTTTTCGCGTCGGATATCGCGCGGCATTGAGAGCCACGCCAGCGTGAACTGGCCGGCCTCTGGTTGCCCGCCGCGCTTACAGCCTCAGATTACCTGCCGACTGCTTGCCTCGATCCGTCACGATTTCGTAGCTCACCTTGGCACCCTCTGCCAAGCTGCTGAAGCCGGCCTTCTCCACCGCGGAAATATGCACAAAAATGTCCTTCCCGCCGTCGTCGGGCTGAATGAAGCCATAGCCCTTGGTCGGGTTGAACCATTTCACAATACCTGTAGCCACGCTCATCTCTCCCAAAAAATAAAGGTCGCCAAGTTGGCATAACCTGGTGACAACGAAAAGGCCCCGCCAGCGTGAACCGGCGGCTCATCTCGCCACCCACGACAGGCAGTAGTTTGACGCCATCCGCACAAGGTTCGCGTCGGCGTTTGACCGAGGGCTATTCCTAGTTTTTGAGCGACCTTCCGAAGCTTTGGCCGCCGTCAGAGCAAGACAATTGTCGGTAGGGATAAGATCCCGAGACGGTGCAAGCGACGGTCACGTTGCCAGATGATAAAGTGAATAGTGCAGTGTGCTGCTTGGGCGGCTTAGTCATAAAGCATCGAATCTGACTGTTACTGTACTGTTTTAGCTGCGAATTGGCCTTCACGTAGTTTAAAAATCCGGGACAATCGTTGGCGAAAGCGCTCGCCGGAAAAATCATGAGGATTGAAAGAATAAGCTTCATGAATATCTCCTCGTGTGTCGATCGCGACCGCACAGGCCGAGGAAACATTAGAAAAACAAACCCTCGCGCGTTGTGAAGCAGTTCACAAATGCCTGAAAAAGCCCGCCATCCTGATACACGACGGGCTGTATTTCACGCCCGTTCCGAGCCACCAGTAATCGACAATTTGACTCTCGCCCACGCCGCGTTTCGATGGCGGCATGCCACGCCATGTCCGCCGCCACACGCCTACGCACGCCGATGGTCGGCCGCGCAAGATATCCTTCGGCGAGATGCGCGAGATGGGCCTGCGCGGTGTCCTAGTTTACTGCGCAGATTACCGCTGTAGCCACTCAATAGCCCTCAGCGCCGACCGCTGGGCCGATGACGTGCGACTGTCAGATATCGAGCCTCGCTTCGTGTGCGGCGCCTGCGGCAGGCGCGGTGCGGACGTGCGGCCGGACTTCAACTGGAAGGCCATAGGGCCTATCGGTGGCATGGGCTATCGGTAGCCATTTGAAAGACGACCCCGGCCATGGGGGCTTTTGAGGTGTGGAAGGCCGGGGCCGCTGGAGGTGCTGGACTGCGTCGATCCAGCGACCCGAGCCTAGGAAAATTCGGCATTCAGCTCTGTTCGCTTTCACACCTTGGCAGTACGGTTCCCCTCAGGGAACGGAATAGCTGCAATGAAAGACATGCAGGTTCAGTTGGAAAAGCTCCGCACAGATGCGGCGGAGGCCGCATCGGCGCAAGCTGAAGCGGGATCAATGATCGTCTCTCTCTCTCTCTCTCTCTCTCTCTCTCTCTCTCTCTCTCTCTCTCTCTCTCTCTCTCTCTCTCTGGGGAGACGCCACACGATTTTCGTTTTGTCGGAATCAAATTGAGCCGTTGCTTCAATTATAAGGACGTCATTCATGACCAAGGAAAATTGCCTGATCGTCCACGTTACTGGAAGAAAGTTGGATCTGCTGCGAGGAGAAGCCTCCCGCATTGCAAGGGACAGTAAAATTGATTGGTGGATCGATCGCGCCGATGTCGGCACGCGCTTCTGCTTTGAGGATGCGAAGGCGAAAGAGACCTTCGCTCTCACCTGCGACAACTTCGGTGTTCCGTGCCGCGACGGCTAGGAACTAACTCCAACGGGAAAAGCCGCAGCGTGGTTCCAGCCCCACTGCGGCCATATCCCGGGCAACTTGAAATTGGCTGATACTTAAATCTCGCCGGTGTTCTCACAGTAGAACACCCCGTTCCGAATAAGGACTCCGTGTAACTACCGGAGTCCGCTGTTCCGCCCGTTGTCATTAACGGCCGAACATGGCACCGCTCGCTCTTCCAGCCCCGATGCTCCCGGCTGCCGATCCAATTGCGGATTAGAGCGCCGGGAGTGCTAGGCCCGCCAGCGTGAACCGGCGGGGCCTTAATTCTTCACTTCGCCGAGAACGCGTTCTCAAGCGCCTGGGCTCGTACCCAATATGGCCAGGTCGAACGCGGCACCTAGCGCCATAAAGACTCTATCACGATGCGGTCTAGCGATGGCGCCGCCGACAACTGCGTGAGTGCTTAAAATCATATCTCGTCGGCTCGTATACTACGTCGCTATTAGGGCGCCGCTCATTGCCCCACCTCTTAGCACGGCCCCCCGCAGATGAGCAGGGATCGGCATCGCGTTTCGCCTGGCTGGTTCCTGACCGCCGAGACAAGGGGAAATGTCCCCGCCGCGGGTGCACGCGATCCGGAAGTTCGAACTGTCCCACTGAGCCCGCGGGGACGGTGCCGCTTATTTGCGCGAGATGCCCAACATTCTCGCCATCCGAAAGCTTCAATCCAACGTTCTACCAAGGCGGGTCCTTGGCACGACACCTCGCAAGAGCCTCGCGCCATCCATCTGCACGGCCCCTGTCGCGTGCACCGGCAGGGGCTTGTTTACGTTCGGCGCTCTCACGCTCGGAACGTCTAGCCTTTGGATGGAATCCTGCGCTTCATCGCATCGAACCCAGATCTGTGATCCGATATTTTCGGTTTGGCCCCACCAGTTCGATCCAGCCCTTCGCGAGCATTTTGATCACAGTGCGGGGACCGACTTCGCCGGGGATTAGCTAACTTTTTATGGTCGCTTCAAGACCTAGGCGCTCGAAATAAGTCGGAATGTGCGAGGGCCTAGCCGGCATCCTAATCCACAGATTTGAACCAGGGCCGTGCGGGATCTATGCCGCACGGCCCTGGCTGCAACTGTCCAGCCCCGGCCGGATTCCGTCGCTGCCGACAGACTAGCCGATTCCTGTAAGTCGCCACCGATTCGGAGGGGCCTTCTTCACACCTATACGGGAGGCAATAGCGCGCTGACGTCCGGGCCACCATCGATCGACAATTTGCAGAATGCTCACCGGGCCACTTTCATCGGCATGGCAGACCTATTGCCTCTGGATCCAGACTCAGATCTCGTTCCGTTCATTGCGACCAAATTGCTTTTCCGGAGGATCTATCGTGAACGGCGAAGCCGGATGCATGCTTTGTAACCAACCTCGAGTGCTCAAGGTCCTTTTTCCCGTCGGCAAAGGTTACGAGCTGAAGCTCTATGAATGCACCAGCTGCGGCAGCAATCTGCGGCTAGTTACCAGAGTTTCCAAATTATCGCCCAAGCGGCAGAGGGGACTATCTCCTCGCGGCACCCGTTTCAAGACCATCGATGCGGCGCTGAAAAGGGCCGCTCGTGCGGCAGTTGCGCCAAAACTGAAAGGCCCGCCAGCGTGAACCGCCGGGCCTCGGAAGTGTTTACAGCGCCCGTTAGGGGATTCGGGAAGTGCCTTTAGGCAAACTGCTCTCGAAGCTGCTCCTGCAGGCCTGGATTGAGGATCAACGATAATGGACACTCGCTCCGGTCTCCCAAGCGAGCAAGAAACCGCCGTCAAGCAGCTGTTGAGGCAAGCGGCCAAACGCTACCGTCCAAGCAGAGCGTATTCGGTCATCGTCCGTCATGGCACCGAAAAAGATGCAAACCGTGAGTTTTCGCGGGATGCAGACAACAACGTGGTGTGGTTTTTCTTCGCTCTTCCTGTTTTCATGATCTTACACGCGGTCTGCGCGAAGCTAGGCGCAATTTAGGTGACGAGTAGCGAATTGANTGTTGAAGGGGGTTCTCGTCACCTCCTTCAACCCAGATCCGCCCTCGTCGCTCCAACCTCGAATCCGAAGCGCCGCACCTCAGATCAGGCGCTCAGTGGACCTTGTCTTCCTCGCGACGATCCACACGTGCAACAGATGACAGGTCAGAGCGCGCGGTCTCCGAAATCCTTTCAAGCCAAATCTCACGCCACCAGGAATAGATGCTTCGAGGACAGAACATTCGATTGTGACTGTAACGAGATTGGCAGCACACGCCCTCCAACAGCACGGCGGGGGTTTTCAACCTAGTCATCTTTCCGGTTCGTTCGTCTATAAAGTTGTTCACCCTCGCTCTGACGCGATAGGTTCCTCCGCAATAAGGCGCCAATTCTGCGTCGAAACCCATTCCTCGGTTTTGGCCTGCTGTGTCGAGTGAAGCACGGATCTCCTCGAACGACTTAACACGAACCAGTTCACCGGGCTGTAGATTCAGGTCGCACTTGGGTGTGGGGTGTCCGAACGGTATATTTCCTTCTCTTCGCGGGAATGGAACCCCGCCCCTCATCGCCTGGAAGCGATCGTACAACCAACGACCTGGACGTCCCAGTCTCCCGCGGTACGCCAGTGATCCGAAATAGTAAGCTACGTAGAGAAAGCCGCAAGCCATACGACCCAATGATGCATTGCCGGAGGTATAATCCTCAACGTACTGCCTGACGTCCCACCACGGCAACTGCGTGGTGTAGTCGAGCAATCGCGTTGCTTGGCAACGGTATACTGCCTCGCCAAAGGGACCGCGGACATGCGTTGCATTGCAGACGTCCTCCTCGGTGCAAACGGCCGAGGCGGCCTTGCCGCTCGGCGCGGAGTCAGATCGTGGCGAGGTTACCGTGGAAGCCGCACCTTCCATGACCGGCTTAAGCCACGCTTCCTTCCAAAAAATCAGGCAGGCAGCTTGGCAGCTGCCGTATGCCTTGCCATCACAACGCAGATCAAGATGCACCCCGTCCGGGAGCTTTCGTCCGAGTGAATTACCGGTGACCGTATCGCAAGTCTTGTGCGCCCGCTTGTAGACCCTGAAGCGCTGACCGCAATACTGGAACATCTGCGGCATGAATGGGAGCCCTTCCAAGCAACCATTCTTGCCGAGTGTGCGCAAGATTTCTGCTTTGCTCCGGACTTCCACCCAATCGCCTGATCGTAGCCTGCTCATGTCCGTTCTCCAATGCACTCAGCCGCGGTACTCATGCGAAAGTCTGATCAGCAATCCCACAAAGTAGTATCTAGGGTGCGGAAAACGCGCCCCTAATTTCCTTGAATAGAGCAAGGTAAAACGTCCTCTGTCCCATGAAGAACAGAAGCACCAAAGAGTAAACGGCAACAACGGTGGCGCCTCCCACGAATAGCTTCGCGAGGTGCCATTCCGACCGACCGAGACAGAGTTCCACTGCTACGCCGAAACCAGCAGCGACAATTCCTGCAAGCAACGGCCGCCCCGCTGCCAACAGCAGGTCCCGCGGGGAGACCAGCGTTCCATGCAAGCACCAGAGAATGTGTGGGATGAACCACAAAATCATGGCGGCGGAGTAGGCAAATGCGACCCCGCGGGGGCCATAAGGTAGACCAATGATGTAGGCCGTAATCACCAAGGGAGCGATGACCAACGCGATCTTCAGGCTTCGTACTTGCAGTCCGAGCGCAAAGAGAAGCCATGCAACGGGATTGATGACGCCAAAGATCAGGATTGTCGGCGTCAGCAAGCGAAAAATATCCGCCACAGCTGCCCATCTTGGCCCGAGCACCACCGCGATAATGTCATCGACGAACACTGCGCAAAGAATGGTGATGGGAATCGTCATGGCCACAATGATCGAGTATCCCTTCAGAAAGTAGTTCCTCAACCGAATGCGATCGTTTTGAATCCGCGATAAGCCCGAAAATGCGATTCCACCGATAGCTGAGTTGAGTTCTGCGGTCGGGATGTTGATGAGCCGGTATCCTCGTTCATAAATTCCGAGTGCGTCCGCTCCCCAGTATCGACCGAGCAGCAGCTTTTCGACGTTGTAAGCGACGTAGACGACGAAAGCATTCAGCGTCACTACTCCACCAAAACCCAGCAAACCACGGACTCCAGCCGTGCGTCGCGGCAACGCGGGACTCCACCCACTGACTAACCATACGCAGATCGCATAGACGGCGCTCGAAACGAGCGCCATGCTCAGGATGGCCCAGTATCCCAAGCCAACAAGGGCCATACCCACTCCCGCAGCGAAGCTCACCAGCAATGAGAGAACTTCAATGACGGTGAGAGCCGTGTACCGCAGGTGGCGTTGCAGAAGCGCGGAATGCTGTGCCCCCGCAGCACCGAGGATGAACCCCGCCCCCGCTGCGACAGTCAGCCAGAACAGCCGTGGCTCGTTATAGAATGCGACAAGAATCGGTGCAGCGAGCACACAAAGCAATGCTAGAGTTGCTCCAATCAAGAGGTTGACCCAGAATAACGTTGAGAGCTGCTCGTGCGTAATCGTGTCCTTCTGAATTGTCGCTGAAGACAGCCCAGTAGTCGCGAGCAACTGAAAGACTCCGGTCACGACCGTGGTCATGGCGACCAATCCGAAATCCTGGGGCTCTAGCAGGCGCGCCAGGGTCGCCATGGTCGCAAGACGGAGCGAGAAACTGGCCGCCTGCCCTCCCAGCCTCACGAAGCCGCTGCGAACCACCACCCTTTTCAGATTGTCCATCCTAGTCTCCGCAGACGGAAGACCCGAGTTCTGCTCTGCCCTCGCATGACTCTGCCCGAGGGCTCCTGTTAGCATCCGACGCAAAGCTCAGTTCACCGTGAGTTTCCTCGCTACAAACGCTTCGGCGTATTCCTCCGGTGCCCGACACTCCATCCCACGGAGGCGCGCCAGCCCGCGGAAGACTTCGGGATCGAACCATTGCTTGGAGCGCTGGCTTCCGAAGTGTGACACCAATAGATCGATCTTGCGTTGCAGGGCCCGCGCCGAGACAGGCGCATAGAAATTTGGCCGTCCTACATCCCCATCCCACTTGGGGACTTCGTATTCGAGGATGAAGTGATCTCGGAACGTGTTCCACGTCAGGCGCGACACTTGGCGATGATCCTGATGAGCATCATCGCGCTTGTGGGTGAGAATCACATCCGGCCCAACTCGTCCCTTCAGGGCCTCGAACCAGCATTTGATCTCCTCGCCCTGCTCGGGAAACAACCCGTCTCGGAAACCCGCGATGTCGATTTGAGCCCTGGCCGCCTCGGATAGAAAGTCCGCCGCGGATGCTCGCGCCTCGCCCTCACGCTCGCCAGCGGCACTCAGGACACACCAGTGCACATCCAGACGAATGCCGCGCTCAAGCAAACTCAGAAGCGTGGCTCCTGCTCCAATTTCGATGTCATCCGAATGGGCGCCCAGGCAAAGCACAGACAAACGATCGCCAGGCGCAGCAAGCCGCAACGACTTCATGGCGCTACCGCGGCCCGAGCGCCACCATCGAGCCGCCACGGCATTTTTCCGCGTTCGATCATCTCTTCGAGGACTTGCCTATCTCTAAGAGTATCCATCGCCCGCCAGAAGCCTTCATGCTTGAATGCCATCAACTTGTCGCATTCGATCAACCGCTTGAATGGCTCAACCACGAGCTCTTCGCCTTCCTGGATGAAATCGAAGATCTCCTTACGAAAGATAAAGTAGCCTCCGTTGATCCAAATATCGGATTCCTGGCTGGCGCGTAGCCGCCGCACGGCACCTTGCTCGTCAAATTCGGCAAGGTGAAAACTGACCGGCGGATGGATGGCGATGAAGGAGGCAATCTTGCCGCTCTTCCTGAAGCGGTCGATCATGTCCGGCAGGTATGCGTCCGTCAGACCGTCACTGTAGTTCGCCAGGAATATCTCCTCGCTCTCGACAAGGTGGCGGACCGCCATCAAACGCTGTCCGATATTGCGCCAGATACCGGTATCCATCAGGGAGACACGCCAATCCGGCGGTCTCTGGCCCAGTATCTCGACCTTCTTGCCGAAGTTTGAAACCGTGCAGTCGCTATTTGCGGTCTGCCTGTAATTCAGGAAGTAGTCTTTGACGACGTTTGCCTTGTATCCAAGGCAGAGAATGAAATCCTGATGGCCGTACTGGCTGTAGTACTCCATGACGTGCCACAGAATCGGCTGGTGGCCGATAGGCACCATCGGCTTCGGAACGCTGTCGGAGTACTCGCGAATGCGGGTGCCGAGCCCGCCGCAGAACAGCACTACTTTCATGTTGCGAACTCCCGGGGATCGATCACTTCCACGTCGGGTATCGGCACAACCATCTTGCATCCCCACGAACTCACGTGTCGCATCTGCTCGACGATCTCGCGCTTCAGATTCCACGGCAAAATCAACAGATAGTCCGGCCGAAGCTCATCGATCGTCGATACTGGATAGATCGGGACATGCATCCCGGGGGTCACTCGCCCGTGCTTGTATGGATTGCGGTCAACGGTGCATTCGAGGAAATCCATACCGATGCCGCAGTAGTTCAGCAGCGTATTGCCTTTGCCCGGCGCTCCATATCCGCATATCTTTGCACCCTTCTCCTTGCATCCGATCAAGAATGACAAGAGCTGGCGCTTTGTGCGATGGACCTTTGCGGCGAACCGCGCGTAGCTTGCGATGTCCTCAAACCCGATTTCCCGTTCATGGCTCAGCAGCGCATTCACACTCGCGGACCGAGTGTGTGTCGCATCTGCGCGGCACAGATAGACGCGCAGTGATCCGCCATGCGTGCTGATCTGCTCAACGTCGAATATTCTGAGCTGATGGCGTTGCGCGAGACGATCAATCGTGAGGAGGGAAAAATACGAGAAGTGCTCATGGTAAATAGTGTCGAACTGGTTCTCGACTATGAGCCGTTCGAGGTGCGGGAATTCCAGTGTGATGACCCCTTCCGGCGCCAAAAGATGAGCCATTCCGGCCGCAAAGTCGTTCAGGTCGGGGACTTGTGCCAGGACATTGTTTCCAATGATCAGGTCAGCGCGCTGCCCCTCCGACACGAGACGACGAGCCAGCCTCAATCCGAAGAACTCGACCAAAGTTGGAATGTTCTTGCGGCGAGCCGCTTCAGCGACGTTGGCCGCGGGCTCAATGCCGAGAACGGGCACACCAAGCGGCAGAAAATGCTGGAGAAGGTATCCATCGTTGCTTGCAATTTCGAACACCTGGCTAGTTGACCCGAGTCCGAACCGCGCCACTGCCATCTCGCAATAGCGGCGCGCATGCTCGACCCATGACGTCGAGAATGAGGAAAAATATGCGTACTCGCTGAAGATGTTGACCGGCTGGACGTATTCGCGGAGCTGAACCAGGAAACATTCGCCGCAAACCAGCGCGTGGAGAGGGAAGTAGGCCTCCATCTTGTCCGTCTCGCCGGCTGCCAGGAAGCTTTCGCACAGCGGCGTCATCCCAAGGTTCACAAAGGTCGTCGCCAACGGCGCGCCGCACAGGCGACAACATCCATACTGCGCTGCGCCACTTTGTGCGGTTGCGCTTTCCTTGATCGTGGCGTGCATAGGCCCGGGTTCCTGGTGTGAATCGTGCGTCCGGCCGGCGCACTTCCGGCCAAGCTGCGCGCTAAAATCTCAACTAAGCCTGCATTTATTTAATAACGTAATCCAACTTTAAATCTAATAAATAGTCAACTATTATAATAGTCATCAAACCGCCGGCTCTATGGCCAGAGCCAGGCATTAACCACGAATGTCGCCTGAGTTTAACGAAATGGGACCGAAAGGGCGCAATCTCGAAGACCGGATGGCGGTCATTACAGGAGGCGGATCCGGAATCGGCGCCGCCGTCGCCCTCGCCCTCGCCCGCGAAGGCGCAGGCCTTTGCCTGATCGGTCGCAGGCTGGAAGCACTGGAGTCCGTCGCTTCAAGAGCACGTGACATGGGAGTGCCGGCCGTCTGCTATCGTGCCGATCTGTCCGTCCCCAGGGGCCAGCTCGAGTTGACGCAGGGCGTCAGGCAGAGCCTCCACCGGATTGACTTTCTGATACAGAGTGCGGCCCTGCATAAAGCCGGACCGGTCGAACAGAGCAGTCTCGCGGAGTTCGACGAACTCTACCAGACCAATGTTCGTGCACCCCTCGCCCTCGCACAAGCGCTCTTGCCCATGCTGAAGGAGCACAAGGGACAGATCGTCTTCATCAATTCGAGCAGCGGCATTACTGCCAAACCGATGTCCGCCCAATATGACGCAACCAAGCACGCCCTCAAGGCGATCGCCGATAGCCTGCGCGGTGAGGTCAATTCGTATGGTGTCAGGGTCCTGAGCGTATACCCGGGACGGACGGCTACCGACATGCAGGAGCGGCTCCACCGAATCGAGGACAAGAGCTATCACTCCGAGCTTCTGCTGCAGCCCGCTGACGTAGCGTCGGTCATCGTGAATGCCCTGCTCCTGCCACGTACGGCTGAGGTCACCGACATTCACATCCGCCCAATGATTAAGACCTGAATGACGAGCTATGCGGTTCGCGCCGCGCGCCGGCGGCACACACTGTGAGACGCATCAAAAACAGAGACAACCTGTGCAAATTATCCCAACGCCCCTCCACGGAGCTTACATCGTTGAATTGGAGCCAGCCCATGACAACCGGGGATTCTTTGCTCGCACCTTTTGCATGGACGCGTTCGCCGAACATGGACTCGAGCAGCAATATCCCCAGCACAGCATCTCGTTTTCGGCGCGGAGAGGCACCTTGCGTGGGCTTCATTTTCAGCGTGAGCCGTACTCGGAAGCAAAGCTGATACGCTGCACGAGCGGTTCAATTCTTGATGTCATCGTTGACATCAGGCGGGATTCGCCGTCCTTTCGCCGCTGGCAGAAATTTGAACTCTCTTCTGCCAACGGTTCCCAGCTCTACGTTCCAAAGGGGTTCGCCCACGGGTTTCAAACCCTCTGCGATGATGTCGAGGTGAGCTACCTGATCTCGACGCGCTACGAACCGGCGTTTGCCGGCGGCATCCGCTACGATGACCCGGCATTCGACATTGATTGGCCGTTACCGGTCGTGGAAGTTTCCGAGAGGGATTTGCGTTGGCCCGGCTTTTCTGAATAGCCCATGGGCGGTCATGGCCGATCATCGGATTGACCCAGCATGATTGACACCACCACATTCGCGTCGGGGATCAGGGTGCTCCCATGGCGCCTCCGCGCCTGCACGGAAAGGTGGATGCGCGCGTCGGCTCACCCCCTCCTCGTCGCCGCGACACTTCTAGCGTTTGGCTCCGACGCCGTTGCGCTCGATGCCTCAACGGGACCCAACGCGAATACAGCCGCCGACAGGATAAATCTGCTGTGCAATGATGCACTGAGATGCAGGTCCGACGGCGGGACCGAGGACGGGATTGTTCCGTTCGTCGTAACGAACGACCTCCCGACACCGAATCCGGCCTTTTTTCAACGGGCAGAGAACATCATCCGCCATGCCGAAGAGCTCGGACTTGCCGTGATCCTCGATCCCATCGAGACTACAGGATGGCTACATACCTTGCGGGTCAATGGCGTCGCGGGAGCCTACAGATATGGCCTATACCTGGGTAACCGCTACCGAGACATCCCGAATATCATCTGGTTGCATGGCAACGATTTCCAGTCCTGGCAAAACAAGGATGACGATGCGCTCGTCCAGGCGGTCGCGCGGGGAATCCGCCATGAGGCCCCAAACCAGCTTCAGACAGTCGAACTGAACTTCCTGACGAGTGGCTCGCTCGATGATCCGGGTTGGCAGCCCCTGATTGATATGAGTGCCGCATACACCTATTTCCCAACCTACGTCCAAATATTGAACGAGTATAATCGTGCCAACTACAAGCTGGTTTTCCTGGTAGAAGCGAATTACGAGCTTGAACAACAGCCTAACACCGACGGCGGTAGCGCCCAGAACCTGCGGCGGCAGGAATACTGGACCATGTTGAGCGGCGCGGCCGGTCAGCTTTACGGCTCGAGGAACTGGAGCTTCGAAGAAGGCTGGAGGACTGATCTGAATACTCGCGGCGCTATCGAGCTTCGCTATATGAAGGATCTGTTTGCTCGCCGAAGGTGGTATGATCTCATTCCTGACCAAACGCATAGCGTCACAAAGGCCGGCTACCACTGGCTGGCCGAATCTGTTGCGAAACTTACCGCTTATCTCGGTAGCTATCGGGTCTCCAACTCGGTTCGAAGACGCTTTCTTTCATTCAAGGCATCGACCCGATTTGGATCGATCACAACCAATTCCTATGCTGCCACGGCCCGGACAAGCGACGGTTCGCTCGTAATCACCTATTTACCTACCGCTCGAGCAGCTAACATTGACATGTCGAAACTGGCCGCGACCGCGATCGCCCATTGGTTCGATCCTACCAACGGTCGCTACACATCCGTCGAAGGCTCGCCGTTTGCCAACAAAGGTGTTCGCCAATTTTCTCCGCCAGGCGTCAACAGCGCCGGCGACAGCGATTGGGTACTACTGCTTGAAACGCAACCGCCAGCCGATCATCTCGCCCCGTCGGCCTCAATGTCGCAGACCGACAGGAGTCCATGATCACTCAGGATTTGCGCCGTGCGTCGGATCAGCGAGAAGGGCAAATCCGCCCGCTCTGCAATATCCAACAGCGAATGCCGTCCGTCAGAGAGGTTCAGCACCCACAGCATCGCCATGTTGGCCTCCGCGGTCCCTTTGTCTCCCCCGATGGCTCCATATAGCCCGCGTCGGCCGAGTTGCGGTTCGCACCGGGCCACCACATTGCGATAGCCCCGGTCGTTCTCCACGACATCGATAGCTTCAGCTATGAGCCGGTAAGAGAGCGCGAGATGATCTGCCGCAATAAAATCGAGATTGTCCGCCGAGGTGTGATACTCCGGGATCTGACCGAACTGGCTGCGCTGGAATAGGCCGACGGGCAAGTCGAAGCCCGGCGAGCAATATTGACGCTCGTCATAGCCATAGGGTGAGAAGTCAAGGATCGTCGATTTCAGCCCGCAATGCCGAAGACCATGAGCAATGACCCTGTCGATCTTGGCATTGCCTTGCCTGCTCTTCTTGTACGTCGGACCGCCACCGTCACCGACCATCGAGACCACGAGCCCGTGCTTGATGCGCCTCGCGTGGTCCTCATTGCGTGCCAGCCACGTAATTGCACCGATGGTCCCTGGCGCGAACAGAAATCGATAGCTGTATCGGGTCCGTAGCCCCACCATGCATTTTGCAAGATGAGTCAGGAGCGCTACTCCCGAACAGTTGTCGTTCGCCAGTGAGGGGTGGCAGATGTGGGCGGAAAGCAGGAACTCCTCGTCAGTTTCGCCCTTGTGCAAATATTCGCCATAGCTCAAGGAGCCGTTGGAAAGATCGGAATCGATGACCACCTCGTACCGCTCGTCATCGAGGCTCTCAAACAGTCGATGGGGCATACAAAATGCCCAATTGTCCGCATAATAGGAGGTTCGATAGGGAGTGAGGTCCGGCTGGTCCGGCAGCGTATAGACATGCTGCTTGAGCTCCGCCAATGATATCCACCGATGGACCGGAACGCTGTAGCTCATGACATGCAGGTTTGACTCCGCAAAATCCACGATCTTGCGACCCTGCTGATCGCGGATATACGCCGCACGGACGTTCCATTCCCGCGGGACAACCCAGTCGAACACCTCCGTTCCGGTCGGGACCTCGTGGATATCAAGATCGATGTGAGAGCGGATCGCCCGCAATGTTTTCCGGACCCCATCGCCGGTGATGCTGCGGCAGATCGGGTATATCTTAGCGGCAAAGGCATTTATCTCCTCGCCCGGGCTGCCCCCGACCAGCCTCTCGCCGACCGTCAGCCCACCATTCATGATGCCGCTTGAAGCTGCAGCTTGATGTGGCGCAAGTCACGATCAAGGACCCCCTCGGCAAGCAGCTTCCGAATATGGCCGATTCGCTGATACCGGGGACCTTCGAATTCTTCCAGGGTCACGCCTGACGACCGATAAACCTTATAAAGCTGTTCAGCCCCCATTCGAGCATCCCAACGCGGCTGGAATCCCGGCAACTTGTGGCGAATTTTTTCAAAGTTCACTCGATAGGAGCGCGCATCCGGGCCCGCGTCGTCAGCAAACTCCACTTTGGAATTTGGCACGACACTCGCGACGATTTCGGCCAGATCTCGAATTCGATAGTTGTGGGCAGTCTGACCGACATTGAACGCTTCGTTAAATACGGCTTCGGCGGGCGCCTCCAACGCGGCGATGAACGCTCGCGAAATATCTTCAATATGGACGATCGGGCGCCAGGGTGTTCCGTCCGACTTGAGATGAATTTTTCCGGTGGTAAATGCCCACGCGACCAGATTATTCAACACGATATCGAAGCGCAGCCGGGGCGAGACGCCGTAAGCCGTTGCCGGCCGCAGATAGACCGGGCAGAACCTATCGTCGGCCAATGCCGAGATGTCCCGTTCCGACGCAACCTTGGATTCCCCGTAAGCTGTTACCGGATTGAGAGCTGCAGTCTCGTCAATCATATCCTCGCCGGCTTTTCCATAGTTGCTGCAGGATGAGGCAAACACGAAACGCTGCACACCGGCGTGTTTTGCAATTGCTGCCATCCGCACGCTTGCGCGGTGATTGATGTTGTCGGTCAGTTCAGGTCTTAGATTTCCGAGTGGATCATTAGACAGCGCCGCTAGATGCAGTACGGCACCAAAACCAGCGAGGTCAGCTACCTCCACATCTCTGACATCCTTCGAGATCGTCGGGACTTCGACAATGGCACCGCCCGCCGCATATGTGCACCGAGAGTAGATATTGCTGTCCAATCCGGTCACCTCGTGACCAGCCTGGACCAGCATTGGCGTCAATACAGTACCGATGTAGCCAAGATGCCCGGTTACTAGAACTCGCATTACTTTTCTCCACTCTGCACGTCAGGTTATCCATAAGTGGCGCGCCGGCCGGCCGGTCATCATGTTGTCGAGCGCGGCTATCTCGATGCAGCCCTCGTCACATAACATGTCAACAATGTGCGAACCGATGCATCCAGCACCATCGGTAACGATGATGCGTTTGCCCTTGAGGTCGATCAAGACGTCTCTCCTGACGTTTAAGCTCCGCTCCGGCTACTGACACTCCGCACAGCTCAAGACCACTGGCTTGAAGAAGCGGTACTGATTGTGCATTCCAACGCGCGCACGGTTGCAACATTCACTCCCGATCTGAATCGCTGGACCGCATCAACATCACGTCCGCACCGGCATGTCTTGCCATATGCCCCGCGTGTCAATGACGTCGAGATGCCGACGCTCGGCCAACGGAACCATCTTGAATTCATCATGATCGACCAAAAGAAGCGCGATCTCACACGTGCGCAACGCTTGATCGATGCTCACAAACTCGATTCTGTAGTCGGCAAGTTCCGGTGGCAGTCGTCGCAGGTTCGGTTCGACAACCTTGACGCGTTGGCCGTACTTCTTTACCAGCTCCAACGCGATTTCCATGGCCGGACTCTCGCGCAAATCGTCCACATTCGCCTTGAATGTCAGTCCGCAGCAGGCCACGTTCGCGTAAGGATGATCGTCGATCAGGGCCTTGGCCCGTTGGATGATGTTCTGCGTCTTGGCGTCGTTCACTTCGCGGCTCGTTCGCATTACGCGTGCCAAATCCGGCGCCGTATCGATGATGAACCATGGGTCGACCGCAATGCAGTGCCCGCCCACACCCGGGCCTGGCCGCAGCACGTTCACACGCGGATGACGGTTGGCAAGGTCGATCACCTCCCAGACATTGATGTCGAACCTGTCGCAAATCAGCGATAGCTCATTGGCAAAGGCGATATTCGTGTCCCGGAACGCGTTCTCGGTGAGCTTGACCAGTTCGGCAGCCCGGGCGGTCGTAGCAACACAAGCGCCGCGAACGAACATCTTGTAGAAGCGCTGAGCGCGACGCGCGCAGGCGGGAGTGATCCCGCCGATGCATCGGTCATTGTTTATGAGCTCACTCAAAATCCGCCCTGGCAGTACGCGCTCAGGACAATAGGCGACGTAGATCGAATCTTCCTCGCTGCCATTGACTCCGATTTTCAGATCCGGCCTGCGTTCGACGATCCGCTTTGCAATGCCTTCCGTCGTTCCGATTGGCGAGGTCGATTCGAGAATGACGAGATTGCCCGGAACGAGCAGATCCGGGATGGTCTCGACCGCAGCATCCACGCTGGACAAATCCGGTCGATGATCATGGTCAATGGGTGTAGGCACCGCGATAATGAAGACGTCGGCCGGCTGTGGCTTGTTTGAGGTCGTCAACGCGCCGCTCGACACAACCTTGGAAACGAGACCATCAAGATCAGGCTCTGAAATGTGAATGGCTCCCGAGGCCACCGTCCTGACCACATACTCCTTCGTGTCCACGCCAACCACCTGAAGGCCACGGCTGGCAATCAGCGCAGCGGTCGGCAACCCGATATAACCAAGTCCGATGACGGTCACTTTCTGAGGATCAGGCATCAAGCAGTACCTTCACGATCCGCTCGCTGGCACGACCATCGCCAAACGGATTATGGGAGCGCGCCATGGCGGCATAAGTCTCATCATCATCAAGCAGACGGAAGGTCTCACCAACGATCCTGTCGTAGTTCGCGCCAACCAGGCGAGCGGTTCCCGCTTCGATTCCCTCCGGTCGTTCCGTCGTCTCGCGCATGACAAGGACAGGTTTGCCGAAAGTCGGCGCCTCTTCTTGAACACCGCCTGAATCCGTCAGCACCAGGTACGATAGCGATAACAGACTGACGAAATCCGTGTATTCCTGGGGAGAAATAAGTACGACACGCGGATGGTCGGCCAGCCGAGTTGCGAACACGTCACGGACGTTCGGGTTTGGATGAACCGGAAGTACGACGGCGACGTCCCCTCTGCCCAGAATTGTCTCCAATGCATTCACGATGTTGAGAACCCCGCCGCCGAAGTTTTCCCGACGATGGCAAGTGACCAGGATGATGCGCCGGTTGCCGTGATGCTTCTTGATGACGTTCCAGCGAGACGACAGTTGCGGATCCGCCTCAACCATCGCTTTCGCGAGGATCAGCGCATCCACGACGGTGTTGCCAGTGACATGAATGCGATCGTTGGAGACGTTTTCCGACCGCAGCGCTCTGGCAGCACGCTCAGTCGGCGCGAAATGCTGATCCGCGATCGATCCGACGATCTTGCGGTTCACTTCCTCCGGCCAAGGCGCGAAGATATCTCCACTTCGCAGCCCCGCCTCGACATGTGAGACCGGGATGCGATGATAGTACGATGCGAGCGCGCCTGTCATAGCAGTCGCCGTATCGCCCTGGACGATGACTCTGGTTGGTTTCACCTTCTCAAGAAGTTCTCCGATCTGAGCCAACAACCGGCCAGTCAGACCGTCGAGCGTCTGATTGACCGTCATCACGTTGAGATCGTAGTCCGGGACTACCTTCGCCAACTTGAGAACCTGATCGAGCAACTCTCGGTGCTGCGCCGTCGCGCAGACCGTGAATGCGACGCCCTTGCACTTTTCGGCCTTGAGGCGATTGATAATCGGAAACAGCTTGATTGCTTCCGGCCTCGTTCCCAACAGAATGAGAAAATGCTTGCGCACGCGCCTTACCCTCCGATCCGACCCGTCCCGCGGGGAAGCGCATTTTGTGCTTCAGAAAATGCCCGCCGAAGCGCCTGCCGCAAGACGGCCTGGGTCAAGACGCCGGCAAATAACGTGTTCGTCCTGGTGTATCGCCACCACATGCGTCCGGGCTCCTGATAGACACGGTATAGCCATTCGAGACCGAACTGCTGCATCTGAACCGGAGCTCGATGGACCTCGCCCGCGAGGACGTCGAACGCACCACCGACGCCCATGATGAAAGACACGCCAAGTTCATCCCGATGGGCAGCAAGGAAGCGCTCCTTTCGTGGCGTGGGCATGCCGATGAACAGGCAATCGGCGCCACTGGATCGGATATCCCTGACCACATCACTCTCTTGCTCGCTGGTGAAGTAGCCGTCTTTCAATCCGGCTAAAACAAGCGAAGGATGTTTGTCTCGCGCACGCTGCGCCGCCTTCTGCAAGACAGCGGGTGTGGCCCCCAGAAAGTAGGGACGGAAACGATCCTGCGCGCAAACCGCGAGCAATTCGCCCAGCAGGTCAACACCAGTGACGCGCGACCTGGCCGGAAGGCCAAGCGCTCTCGCGCCCCAGAGGATGCCCATGCCGTCGATGCCGACCACATCGCTATTGGCAACATCGGCGGCAAGCACAGGATCGGACCGCATGTTGACGAACTTCGCGACGTTGAGCGCCACATGCTGCAAACGTCGACGGTCTCGCATGGCTTTGCGTGCAAGATCGATAGTCTCGGCCATCGTCAGGATATCAATGGGGCACCCCAAAAATGACGCGCGCATCGGTTTCCCCAGTTGTAAGAAGCTGCTCCCGGCGGCGGCTCTCCGCGCAGCGGTTGCAGTTAAATTAATAATCGGATAATACTGATATAATTATTTAATGCAAGTCGCTCCTGTGATTAATTTATCGTTGATGCATTAAATTAGGAGCGGTTGGACGACGGCCGTAACAATTGCCCTGAACGAACCACGGGCGGTACGGGAGCTTAAGCAGGTGTTTGAAGATGATTTCCGTAGTTATTCCGCATCTAAATCAACCCGGTGCCCTCGACGCCTGTCTGGCCAATCTCAAGGCACAAACTCTTTCCCACGACTCCTTCGAGATCATCGTCGTCGACAACGGCTCCGCGATCATGCCGACCGACGTGATCAGCCGATTTCCCGGTGTACGACTCTTGCATGAAGCTCGGCCGGGTCCTGGTCCGGCGCGCAACACTGGCGTCGCCGCCGGAAGTGGCGAGGTACTGGCTTTCATCGACGCCGATTGCAGGGCGCATCCGGACTGGCTGAGCAGCATTTGGCGTTCATTGCATTCATCGCCGTCCGGCACGGTTCTCGGAGGGGACGTTCGTATCTGGCATGACGCGAGCGAACACCTGGATGCCATCGCAGCCTATGAGAGCGTCTTCGCCTATCGATTCAGGCTCTACATCGAACGCGATGGCTATGCAGGCACGGGCAACATGGCGATGTTTCGCCGGGACTTTGATTCCGTCGGCCCGTTCGCTGGAATCGATGTGGCGGAAGACATGGAATGGGGGCGACGCGCACGGCGCGCCGGGCTTCGGTTTCGGTACATTCCAGAGATGATCGTCTATCACCCGGCCCGGAGCTCTCTGCACGAACTCTACGTCAAGTGGGACCGCCAGATCGCGCATTCCCGCAACATGGCCGAGGGGACACCTGCCTGGAGATTGCGCTGGATTGCGCAGGCTCTGCTCGTGCTGGCCTCGCCCGCCCCCAGCATCGTGACGGTTCTAACGAGCGACCGGCTCGATGGCGTCGGGGCCCGCATCAAGGCGATCGCTATTATGTGTGCAGTACGGCTTCATCGCGTGATGACCATGCTCTCGTTGCTTCGCAATCGACGAGCAGTCGCATGGAACCGCTAGCCGGTGGGACGCAGCTAGTGCTTGAGCCTCAGGCCCATATTGACGTCCCGTCAAACGCCGTGTTGCTAGTCAGCTCCGGCAGATCAGAGCGCCGTCCAAAAGACCACAGCATCCAACCCAGCTCGTAGCTGCGGCACTCAAGCCGCAGTCCGACACGAGAGCTTTCGATTAGCCCCGACTCGCGGCCGACATAGGCGTTCTTGATCGCACGCAGCATCCTGGGCGCTCTCGTCGTCAATTCCAGCTTTCGAATCTGCGACCGGATGGTCAACCCGAGATCGGGCACCAGCATCGAGCGGCGAAGCTGGTTCTCACCAAATGTCCAATTAAATCCCTTGACTAAGGCAGTCCGCGCTCCGCGTACCTCATACCGTTCCGCCCATTCCAGCAGCGCCGGGGCCATTCCATATTGATGGACCGAGTAGACTTCATAGAAGTCAAGCACGCGGCCACCGATCGCGTCAAAAAACCAGGGCCATTCGCCCTGAGGGCCCTGGAGCGCAATCAGCTTGCTTGCGCAGGCACCCGCCATCGCAAGTGCGGATGAGTCGCCTGCGAATTCGCCGTAATGGTAGCAAGCAATCGACAGATAGATTTGGGTCGCGAATGAAGCGAAGCGCCGCCGAAATCCGAAGGGCGCGTCGAAGAAAAGTCCTGATCCGGAATGGAATCGCTCCTTGAGAAAGCGAAAGAGCGGATCAGCGAACCGCATCCATTCCCTGTCGCCCGCCCTGGTTCGAGCCACGACGCCCGTCAAAAGCATGCCTAAATCCTGCGCACGGAAGCCTGCCCACCGCGTTTGATCGGTCAAGAGCGCCTTCACTTCGAGCCTCGCCTGCTCAGGCATCTCAAAGCCGAGTTCTGCGGAGGACCAAAGCGCCATGCCCAGCGCATACTTTGGTACCGGAAGAACGGTGAGCTGAGCGGCATTCCGATAAAAAATCTCCGGTAGGTCGATATTGCTCGGAACCGCCCTTATCCTGGACAATCCGAGCAGGACGTTAAGCGTGTAGAATACATCGCTATGGGTCAATGACTCATTCGGAGAGGCACGTCCGTCCAGATGGTAGATATGCGACCAGCGGCCGCATTCGGGCAGCCAACACTGCTCCAACCCTCTGAGCGCATAGCGCACCAGCGGCGAATTCTCCGAGAATTCGGGCATCGAACTCGCCCCCTTGACCAGGCTAATCTTCGGCGAAGAATTACCGTGGATAGAGTTCACTTCAATATTTCCGGACGGCCTCATCCGATCCTCAAACTGAAATCTAATTATTAAACTATTTAATCAGCAACACTTTAGTTGGTCAATGCGACCAAATGAACCTTAAACTCTTGATTGAATTTCTGAAACCTGCCAGCGGTGCGCCTGAGCGTGTTAGAAACAGGTCGAATCCGCCAACTGCCCTCCTCTGCAACCGCTCGAATTAACGCGGTTTCCAAAGCGTGCCGATGAGGAGAGCCTCTCGAGCACCCACCTGCGTCGATTGCGAACGGCGGGTCCTCGGCTCATCGCAGACCGGCTGTTCGATGCCCACTGTAGTGATCAGATAGAGCGGCATTCCGCTGCCAGGCGGTGCAATTGCCATCGGCATTGAATTCACCATCGACAAGCTGCTCGAGACAGGTTTCGACGGAACAAGCCCAAGCCGGGAGCCGAATCCCTAAAATGTGTTCAGCCTTAGATGAATCGACACGCGAATTCCTTGGCCTCCGCGCCGCAGTTGCGTGCTGCTCGGTGGCAATTGCTTCAAGTCGGGGCACTTGTATTCCACGATGGGCTAGCAGATCGAATATTGCCTCGGCCAAGCCGTGCCATGTCGTCTCGCCTCGCCCGGCGAAATGGTAGATGCCGGCCGCAGCCCTCCGATCTTCGGTTATGAGCCGTCGCGAGAGCTGAAGAATCGCTGAAGCGAGGTCGAGCGCCGATGTCGGATTTCCGCACTGGTCGGCCAGGTGATCGGGTGCGATGAAATCGAGATTGTCGGCTGAGGTGTGATATTGTGGGATTTGCCCGAACTGGCTGCGTTGAAAGAGTCCAACAGGTGAATTAAAGCCTGGCGAACAATACTGGCGCTCATCATAACTATACGGAGAAAACTCGAGAATCGTCGGGGCTAACCCGCAATGTCGAAGGCTGTGAGTGACTATCCTGTCGGTCTTGGCGTCGCCTCGCCTGCTCTTTTTGTATGTTGGACCTCCTCAGTCTCCGACCATGGACACAACGAGCCCCATGCTTGATGTGCTTGGCGCGATCCTCATTGCTGTGCATGTTCACCAATTCGCTGATCGAATGATTTGAGTCTGGGCGGCGGCGAAGTCCTTTGGGGTTTGTAGCCAAGATGACCAGTTACAAGAACTCGCATTGCTTTCCTCTACGTCACGCTACTCATGAGCTGAATGCCGCCCTACCCCGCGTTAGGCGTTCCAGGACGATGGCGTCGGCTTCTTCATGGGCCGTCGGCGGCGCTGCAAGCGGCGTCACGAAGCCACCGCTTGTCGTTCCCGCGCAGCCGAGAGGCCGCGCTCGGAGTGCCACCACTTCACGAAATCCGCGAGTCCCTGCTCGAGCGACACTGTGGCGCGGAAGCCCAGCAGACGTTCCGCTTTTCCCGTTGAGGCCACACGGCGCGGTACCGGATCGATCGAACGCTCGGGCGCGAATTGCGGGAGCACGCCGTTACGTCCCATAACAGAAGCCAGGGCCGAAGCGAGCTGCACGAGACTCGTTTCGATGCCGCTTCCTACGTTGAAGACCTCGTCGCTGACCTTTGCCCTCGCAGCGAGAATGTTCGCGCGAGCAACGTCACGGACATGCACTAGATCCAGGGTTTGCTGGCCGTGCCCAAATATGACCGGAGCCATTCCAGCTTCAAGTTGCTCCATCCAGCTGATCAACATCTCGGCGTATCGAGCGCGCACGTCCATGCGGCTGCCATACACGTTGAAATATCTGAAAGCGAGGTAGTCAAGGCCGTATATATCATTGTAGGCGCGCAACAGGCCCTCATTGCACGCCTTCGCGGCACCATATACCGTACGATTGTTATATGAGTTCTGACGTTCGGTTGTCGGAAACTCCTCCGCCATGCCATACACGGAAGCCGACGACGCCGCGATGATCTTCTCGATGTCGTGTTTCACGCAAAGTTCGAGCAGTTCGAAGGTCCCATTCACCATGACGTCCATGGCGAGACGCGGTTCAGCTGCACAATGGGTATTACGCAGTGCTGCCTGATGAAAGACGATGTCGGCCGCTTTCACCAGGGCTTCCATTAACTTTGTGTCGCGTATATCGCCATCGACCAGCCGCACTGGTCCTCGTGTCAGCGCCTTGCGAAGGTTCTCCGGTCGACCAGTCATCATATTGTCGAGCGCGACTATTTCGATGCAGCCTTCGTCGCATAGTAGATCGATGATATGCGAGCCGATAAACCCGGCGCCTCCGGTAACAAGAATGCGTTTGCCCTTGAGATCGATCAAGACCGCTCTCCTGCTTCTAGGCTACTAGACCATGTCGAGGCATTTTGTTCTGAAATGCCCAGTCACTCCGGAAGACTTGAGCCTCGGGTGCCGCGATTTTCTTCAATTCGGAGGCAACGACGCTGGGCCGATCCGGCAGTAGCTCGGGATAAACCGGAAGCGATAGGAACTCGCTCGCAAGCCTTTCACTTACGGGCAAATCGCCGACGCGATATCCAAGTTCTACGTAGCTCTTTTGTAAATGGACCGGAACGGCGTAATGAATGCCGACGCCGATCCCCGCGCCGCGTAGCATTTCGAGAGCCTCATCACGGTGCGGATGCCTAAGGGCGTAGATATGGTAGACATGCCGGCTGTGGCTGGGCGGCCGCGGATGCGCGCGCGCCCGACTGGACAGTGCCTGATCATACTGCGCGGCGATGGACCGACGAGCCTCGGTCCAGGATTCAATGTAGTCCATCTTTACGTTCAGTACAGCCGCCTGGACTTCGTCCATCCGGTCGTCGTATCTTGCGAGAACATGATTGCGCTCGCCACCCTGCGCCCGGTCGAGAAGCTGTGACACCCGCCGCGCAAGTTCAGGGTGATCCGTGACAACCGCCCCGGCCTCGCCATAAGCTCCGAGATTCTTGTCGGGATAGAAGCTGAAGCAGCCGAGATCCCCGATCGAGCCGGCCCGCTTGCTCTTGTACTCGGCACCATGCGCCTGAGCAGCGTCCTCGATCACAAAGAGACCGTGGCGGCGGGCAATCGACATGATCGGATCCATGTCCGCCATGAGTCCATGCAGTTGGGCCGGCAGTATTGCCTTCGTTTTCTTCGTAATCGCTGCCTCGATCAAGGAAGGATTCATCGTCCACGTGATTGGATCGACATCCACAAAGACCGGTGTTGCACGGCATCGAATGATGGCAGCCGTCGTCGCGACGAAATTCATCGAGACCGTGATCACCTCATCGCCCGGCCCCACTCCGGCCGCCAGCAATGCGAGATGGAGCGCCGATGCGCCGCTGTTGACGGCACGGCAGCAACCGACGTTGCAGTAATCCGCAAAGCGTTCCTCGAACGCGCCAGCTTCAAGTCTCCGCGCAGATCGCTCATCCCCGACGGCGCGGGCGATCGCAACATCGATTTCCCGCCCGATCGTGCGAGCTTGTGCTTTCAAGTCCAGGAAAGGTATCAATTCGGTTATCACACTCGCCGTCCCAACAATTCAAACGGTTTAATATATTATTTATTTTAGATCAAATAATAAATGAGGACAAAATACCAACAGCATATTTCTCAAGCTACGGCGTAGAGTTCCGGTTCGAATTGGCAGATAGCGCGAAACCTGGCCATGGAACTACCCCTTGGTGGGCCTATACCGCAGCTGTCTCCGAACCGTTCGACGTCGCTCCGGTTTCATCTAAGGAAATGCACGACCTCGTTCAGATACTTGCCATAGCCGCTCTTCTCCAGCGGTCTCGCCAGCGCGGCGACTTGATCGCGATCGATGAAGCCTTGCCTCAGGGCGACTTCCTCCAGACAGGCAACCTTCATCCCCTGTCGCTTTTCGAGCGTCTGCACGAACATCGCCGCATCGATCAGCGACTCCACCGTGCCGGTATCAAGCCAGGCGAAACCCCGCCCCATCCGCTCAACATGGAGCGCCTTAGCCGAAAGATAGCGCATCTGCAGCTCGGTGATCTCGAGTTCGCCGCGCGCCGACGGCTCGACGCGTCGTGCGTAGCGCACGACGTTGTTGTCGAAGAAATAGAGACCCGTGATCGCCCAGTTCGAGTTCGGCTGCTTCGGCTTCTCCTCAATTCGCACCGGGCGATCAGCATCGTCAAAAGTAACGACGCCATACCTCTCGGGATCTCGTACGTGGTAGGCGAAAACGGTCGCACCTTCCTCGCGCCCTGCAGCCCTAGCGAGCAGCTCGCTCAGGCCGTCGCCAAAGAAAATGTTATCCCCAAGCACCATCGCAACGCGACTGTCCCCGATGAAATCGGCACCAACAATGAACGCATCCGCAAGACCAGTGGGACGGGCCTGCTCCGCGTAACTGAGCCGAATCCCCCATTGACTGCCGTCCCCCAGCAAGCGCTCGAACTGACACCGGTCTGAAGGCGTGGTGATGACAAGTATATCGCGGATGCCTGCCAGCATCAGCGTCGACAAGGGATAGTAGATCATCGGCTTGTCATAGATGGGCAGCAGCTGCTTGCTGACCACGCGCGTGATCGGGTAAAGACGCGTTCCGCTGCCGCCAGCCAGCACGATTCCCCTCAGCATCGGGGTCTCCTTCTCCGACGAGTTGATCGAGACAGGTTTCGAGAGATTGGCGCCAGGCCGGCAATCGAATTCCGAACACGCGTTCGGCCTTGGATGAGTCCAGCCGCGAATTCGGCGGCCTGCGCGCGGCGCAGGGATGCTGGTCGGTCGTAATCGCTTCGAGCGTGGGAGGCTGCACTCCACGACGGGACAGGCCGTTGAAGATGGCCTCCGCAAACCCGTGCCAGGTCGTCGCCCCTTGACCAGTGAGATGAAAGATGCCGGCCACGGTGCGGCGGTCGTCGGTTAGCGACCGCTCCGCGATCTGCAGGAGCGCCGCCGCGAGTTCCGCCGCCGAAGTCGGATTTCCCTGTTGGTCGCAAACGACCTTTACAATCGGGCGCGTTTCGGCGAGCCGCAACATCGTCCGGACGAAGTTGCTGCCAACCGGGCTGTAGATCCAGGACGATCTGATTACAGTCGCAAGCGGATGCGCGGCCAAGACAGCCGCCTCGCCCGCCAGCTTCGATGCACCGTATGCGTTGAGCGGTGCCGGAACGTCTGCCTCGTCGTAGGCCTCCTGCTTCGCACCGTCGAAGACATAATCGGTCGACAAATGGATAAAAGGAATGTTTCGCTGCCATGCGATATCCGCCAACGCCACTGCACCATCGCGGTTGATTCTGAAGGCCTTCCCGACTTCGGATTCGGCCTGATCCACCGCCGTGTAGGCGGCGACGTTGATGATCATGCAAGGGCCAATCGAGGCGACTGTTCTGTCGATCCCCTCTCGGACCTCCAGGTCGAGTTCCTCACGCCCGAGGGCCACCGCGGGCAAGCCGCGGAGAGCAGCGAGGTGGCGAAGACACGTGGCCAATTGGCCATTCCGACCAGCAATCAGTATCGATTGTTCAATCATGTATGCGACCTCAGTGTTTCGTGGCTGGGAGGCCGAGACGCGAGCCGTCGTAGATGGTGTTGCGAGCCCCGCGCCCACCAGGCGCCGTTGGCGAGATACCATTCCACGGTCTCGGTGAGACCTTGCTCGAAGCTTCGGGTCGGCTGCCATCCCAGTTCGCGGTGAGCTTTGGACGCGTCGATCGCGTAGCGGGCGTCGTGTCCCGGCCGGTCCGGCACGAACTCGATCAGCGATCGCCTCGCTGCCGCCCCCGGACATAATCGATCAAGCACGTCACAAATCTGGGTGACGACCTCCAGGTTGGATCGTTCGCTGTTGCCGCCGAAATTGTACTTCTCTCCGGGTCTGCCTTCGAACAGCAGCTTGATTAAACCTGCTGCGTGATCCTCGACATAAAGCCAGTCACGCACATTGCTGCCGTCGCCATAGACAGGCAACGGCTTGTGCTCAATCGCATTGAGAATCGTCAGTGGAATGAGCTTTTCCGGAAATTGGAACGGTCCGTAATTGTTGGAACAATTCGACACGACGACCGGCAAGCCATATGTCTTGTACCAGGCAAGCGCGAGGTGATCGGAAGCCGCCTTGCTCGCCGAATAGGGCGAGCTCGGCCGATAAGGGGTCTCTTCCCGGAAGCGGTCGAACGATCCCAATGAACCGTAGACTTCATCGGTCGACACGTGAATGAACCTGAACTGTTTCCGCCGCTGATCTGGCAAGTGGTCGTAGTATCGCCTGGTTGCCTCCAACAGCGTATGGGTGCCGACGATGTTGGTACTGATGAACGCTGCCGAGCCGGTAATTGACCGGTCGACATGGCTCTCCGCGGCGAGATGGATGACCGCACCTGGCTCCCATCTGGAGAACAGATGATTTACCGCCTCCTGGTCGCAGATGTCGTGCTGCTCAAATCGATAGCAACTGGTGCCGTCAATGGATACCAATGACGCCAGATTGGCCGCGTATGTCAGCTTGTCGACATTGACGACTGTGGCCCCTGCATCCAACACCAACTGCCGACAGACCGCAGAACCGATAAATCCCGCTCCACCCGTCACCAGGACACGCATGCCACGCCCTCTATTCGAACACCGAAGTAAGCTGGCCGAAGGTAGGAAGCGTTCGGTCCTTTGGTGAGAGCTGGGCCTCCGAGGTTGTCACCGGCCAGTCAATCGCCAATTCGGGATCGGCCCAATAGAGCCCACCGTCATGGCGGGGAGAATAGACTTCATCGACTTTGTAAAAGACCACGGTTTGAGGCTGGAGCGTGCAGAAGCCGTGAGCGAACCCTTTTGGAACGAACAACTGCTCGTCGCTCTCGCTGTCCAGCTCGACCGAGACGTGCCTGCCGAATGTCGGGGAGAGGCGGCGAAGATCGACCACAACATCGAGAATGGCTCCCCTGAGCACCCGGACCAGCTTGGCCTGAGCGAATGGAGGCCGCTGGAAGTGCAAGCCGCGAACGGTCCCAATCCGCTCGGAGCAGGACTGATTGTCCTGGACGAAGTCGTGGGGAATGCCTTTCTCGGCAAACGCCGACCGATGAAATGCCTCGCAGAAGTAACCGCGGGCATCGCACAGTCGAGCTGTTCGGATCATTTTGACGTCAGGGATCGCCAAGGATCGCACTTCAACCATTAAAGCACCCTTCCGAAGCCTGCAGTTTCATCATCCAATATTTTTTGGGAGACCATCTGTCCACCCGGATTACTTTCGAATTCATTATTATCGATTATCGCCAAAAATCACTCCGACCGCTGAAACGCGCCGCGAAGCACTCAAATTTCCGCAAGAGATCACCCAACTCAATTTCAACAGATTAATATCGATTATCATTTAATTTGGCAATGCCATTTTTGTCTGATATCTTTATTTTAAATGCCAGGTTCACAAATCAACCAGGCGCGTCGGTGGGGACAGCACTCACATAATCATCCCCTCTGCCGGCCCAGATAGGTACGTGATGCTTCAGAGCAACCTCCTACAGACCGACGGCACACGCCTGCCGTTCGGCGCGCAGGCGCAGTCCGATCAGATAGACAGCGGTGGGATCGGCGACCTCATCAAATTCGGAATGTCGTTCCTTCGACGCCAATATTTGATGATCGCCGTCACTGCCGTGCTCGCAACCGCGACCAGTCTGCTCTACCTTCGATTGACCCCACCGACCTATACCGCGCAGGTCCAGGTGCTGCTCGGCAATACAAGGGCACAGTTCATCCAGCAACAGTCACTCCTCGCGGAGCCAGCCTTCGATCTCAGCCAAATCGAGACACAACTTCAGCTCCTGAAATCGAGAGCCACCGCGGTGGCGGTAATCAATAAGTTGAAGCTGACCGAAGATACTCAGTTTAATGAATCCGGGCCCTCTCTGCTTTCCGTGTGGCAGCGATTTCGGGCATGGGTGTCGTCCCAACCCAAAAATCGCCAATCCGATTCCCAAGGGCAGCCGTCGGAAGCGGCCATCGACGCATTTCTGGATCGACTGTCAGCAAACCGCGTCGGCTACAGCAACGTCATCGAGATCAGCTTCAGTTGGAGTAACCCACGCCAAGCGGCGGAGATCGTCAACGCAGTGGCCAACGCCTATGTCGCCGACCAACTGGACGCGAAATTCGAGGCCAATCGCAAGGCCACGAGTTGGTTACAGGAGAGGTTGCGCGATCTTGGCGAGCAAGCGCTCTCTGCGCAACGCGCCGTTGATGCCTACAAAGCCCAGAACAACATCGTCTCGTCTGACGGAAAGTCCATAGGTGATCAACAAATCACAGCACTCAACGCTCGATTGGCGGCCGTCCGCGCGCAGACCTCCGAGGCCCGGGCCAGGCTGACCCGCTATGAGGACCTCCTCAGCGCCGATCCAGCAAAACCCTCGTCGATCGACAATCTGGATGCCATCGGCACTGATGCGACGAACAGCCAAATCATCACTGTGCTGCGCCAGCAATATCTCGAACTGGCGAGGCGGGAAGCCGAGTTGTCGGCCCGTGTCGGTCGCGACCACCTGGCAGTCATCAATATCCGGAATCGCATGCGCGAGTTCCGCACCTCGCTTTTTGAGGAGGTCAAGAGGCTTGCCGGAATCAGTCGAAGTGAATTCGAGTTCGCAAAACAGCGCCAACAAGAAATTGAAAAGCAGTTGGCTGAGGCCGTGTCGCAGTCACGGTCGACGAACTCCGCCGAACTGACCATCAAGGACCTGGAAAGCCGTGCAAAGGGCTTGCGGAGCCTCTACGAGACGTTCCTGCAGCGTTACGTGGGATCGACCCAGCAGGAGACCTTTCCCATCTCAGAGACCCGGGTGATCTTTCCGGCCACACCGCCCCAGACCAAAAGCAAGCCGAAGACAAAGCTGGTGTTGGCGTTCGGCATCATTGGTGGTCTCGTACTCGGCATCGCGCTGGCGTTTATAAGGGACGTCATGGACCGCGTTTTTCGTACCTCGTCCCAGATCGAAGCCGCGTTGGAACTACCGTGCCTGTCCCTCGTACCGCTGCTGCGAGCTCCAACGAAATCAACAGGCCGATCTCAACAGGCGGATGGGGATGTGCAGCAACGGACACTCTCCACTGTGCCGGCGGTTCACCGGACAGTTGTCGGGATGCCGCTATCCCGATTCGCGGAGGCGA
The DNA here is from genome assembly GCF_028128955.1 of Bradyrhizobium sp. CCBAU 11386. Classification (NCBI taxonomy): domain Bacteria; kingdom Pseudomonadati; phylum Pseudomonadota; class Alphaproteobacteria; order Hyphomicrobiales; family Nitrobacteraceae; genus Bradyrhizobium; species Bradyrhizobium sp. CCBAU 11386. Next base: position 185,543 of record NZ_LBKA01000002.1, on the reverse strand, counting down.
TCCGCTCGATCAAACTTGCCATCGACCACAATCCCGCGAAAATCTCCAACCAAGTCATCGGTATCACGTCGGCCTTGCCGAATGAGGGTAAGACCACAATTGCAGCCTCGCTCGCGCAATTGATTGGACACAGCGGCAAGAGAGCCATCATTGTCGATTGCGATCTTAGGAATCCCTCGCTCACTGCCAACCTCGCCCCCAAAGCAATCGCTGGACTCATCGAGGTCGCAAACGGCAACCGCACCCTGGAAGAAACGATTTGGCGGGATCCTGAGACCAATCTTGCATTCCTCCCCGTCGTGCGGCGAGGACCTCTGATTCATACCAGTGAGATCCTTTGTGCCGAGACAATAAGCAAGCTGTTTGACCGTCTGCGAGCCAGCTACGACTACGTGATCGTGGATCTCCCGCCACTCACTCCTCTGGTCGATGTACGGGCCTCAGCACCTCTGGTTGACTGCTTCGTTCTGGTTGTCGAGTGGGGACGGACGAAGATCGACGTCGTCCAACACGCTCTGCACACGGCACCGAATATCCACGACTCTCTCATCGGCACAGTCCTTAACAAGACCGACATCAAGGCAATGGCTCGATACGATACCTACCGAAGTGACTATTATGATGACAGCCACTACGTCCGCTATGGCCTATCCAGTTCCTGAAATTTCCTAGCGTCTCCCCCCGGGTCTGGAGACCGGCCGTCGCAAGAGATGGTGAGTACATGATTGCCCCGCTCGTACTACTGGCTTTGCTCTTGGCCACCTGTTTGTCATTCCTAATTACAGAAACCCTGCCGGCGGCGGCAGTCGCGTCGGTGATCCTCGCGACAGCGGCGTCAGCTCTAGCGGCCCTCCAACCAACCTCCACATTCACGCGGCTTGCTAGGCTGCTGCGACCTCTTCTCATCATTGCTCTCATTACGCCGGCGCTTTGGATGGCTTTGCAACTCGTTCCGATCCCGTTTGGCGGACTTGGAAATCCCATCTGGGCGACCGCGTCGGCTGCCTTGAACGAACCGCTCGCCGAACGGTTCACCGTCGACCTCCGCGCTACCATGCTGTCGCTTGCGCAGTATAACGCCATCGTCGCTACTGCGCTGGTCACCGCGGTCGTCGCTCTGGATAGGCAGCGTGCGGCGCGCGTCCTGTACGCCCTGGTATGTGTCACGACCCTCGTCTCCGCACTCGCGATCTGGAGGACAATTAGCCCCTCGCATGATTCCTCGCCTAGCGCGTATGCTGCCGCCGTAACGAACGGCTCGATCGCCGCAGCGCTGGGCGTCATCCTCTCGACTGCGATGGCTATCCGGGCGTTCGATCAGCTGCGGCGTCCTGGAAGGTCACCGCGTTCGGCGAAAGGTCCGATAGCCAGTCTCTTGGCTGCCATTCTCTCGCTGATCGTCTCCATTGCAACGGTCCTCGTCTGCTCCGATTCCGCGATGGTCGCCGCTGCCCTGCTTGGGGCCGGGACCTTGGCTGCTGTCGTAGCTATCCGCAGATGGTTCTTCGGATTCTGGGGCATGGCGGGGGCTGTCGCAACTGCCGCAATCATTTTCATCGCGAGCTTCACCGTCATTCCGATCAAGAAGAATACCGACCTGACACTCGCTTTGTCGACGCAGAGTGAGGCCGCAACTGAACGGATGCTGCAGGACATCGGCCCGGTCGGATCCGGCGCGGGAACATTTGATGCGCTCCTGCCGGTTTATCGAGACATTGGCGTGACCGCCGTGCGCGAGCGACCGACGGTTGCTGCAGCAATTGCCATCGAGATGGGGCACGCGTTCCTCTGCGGGCTGCTGATTGTTACGGTGGTGGGCGCCTGCACCTTGTTCAAACGCTCTCTGTCGCGAGGGTATGATTACCTATTCCCGGCCGTCGGCGCCGGCGCCTCGGTCTCACTGCTGATCTTGGCATTCGCCAAGGATGGCATTCTCAATCTTAGCGTATCGCTTTTGGTTGCGGCGCTCTATGGCTTGGCGTTCGGTCAGAGCCTTGCCTTGCAGGAATTTCCAGAAGCCGTAACTGGCAAGCATTCGCTGGGGTGGCGAGGCTACTCAGCTGCATTCCGGAATAATTGGGCGCGCATAGCACTGGTATCCGTCGGAGTCGTGCTGATCGCCCAAGCAGCTTGGCTGACCTCGCACTGGTGGCCTTTCGGCGCTGGCTTCTCAACTGTCGCAGCCACTGTTTCACGCGACGGGCTGACCGACAAAGTCTCAAGAGCTGCATCAATCGCGCCCGGGCACGAAGACGTGGGGGCAACGCGGCGGTTTACAGCCGCAGCACAAGCAATGACCGATGAACTCGAGGTCCAGGCCGGGCAGAACGCTAGCCGTCTCTCCCCCACCAACGCGCTCGCAAACGCGTTGCATTGCTCGCCACTTCGGGGCGACGTTTGGCTCATGCTTGCAGCAATCGCAAAGCAGGACAAGTCGGCCGGATATAACGCGGCGGCCCTGCTCAAGATGTCGTACTACACTGCGCCAAATGATGTGGATCTGTTTCCGTTGCGGTTGTCTATCGCACTCGGCACAGACGCCGCAATCAGGGAGCCTGAGCTTCGTGATCTGGTTAGACGCGATCTCAAAGTTGCAATTGCACGCCAGCCAGCCTTCAAGCCAGCTATCGTCGCGGCGTACCAATCGGCGTCACCCGAGGGCAGGTCGTTGATCGAGAAGCTGGTTTCGGAGTTCGATCCGAGCTATCTCCAGAACACACGCGCGCGAGATCCCTAGTTCATTCGCGGCGGATCCCCAGCGAAAGATTTCGGCACCACTGCGTTCCTGGAACTCGTCAGAACCTGCAGGAACCCGGCCACTACCATTAAATATCGTTTAGCTTATCGTTTTTCTCTTGATATAATTAATAAAAATATAATAGATTAAATTAAATTAACCAAATTGAAATCGCCATCGCAATGAACTTTGTCCACCGACATGTTGGATATCGTGGCAGCGATGCGGCAGGCCTCGGCGCGGAGTTGTCTGCGCCTCCAGAGCGGAAGTGGCCGGTCCGATACGAGTCGATTGAATTCGTGGCACTTTGCGCCGACGCCGCAACCATCCTCTTCGCAAGCATCCTCTCCGCATTGCTCTACAAACTCCATAGCGGCGGAGTCGTGGGCGATCTGAGCAAGGCTGCGGGCTCTGCCATTGTCGCAACGGCGCTCTTCGTTTCCGGAATGAAAGCAAACGGTCTGTATAGACCGCCTGAACTTCTCGTGCTCCGAAGCCAAATCCGCGCCGTTTGCATGGCCTGGATGTCATTGCTTGTACTCGCTGCCACCATGGACGCGTTCAACCTTTACCCGGAATTATCCCGAGGTGCTGGCCCACCCTTTGCCGTGCTCGGTCTCGCTTCATTGATCGCTGAGCGGTGTATTGTCAGAGCATTGCTGATCAAATGCCTCAGTGGCCGAAAATTCGCCGGGACTAATATCTTCCTGATTACCGATCAAGCGCCTTCAAAGCATGCGGGTCTAACGGAGACCCTCGCGATCCTCGGCTTTTGCGTCAGGGAGCGATTCAGCTTGCCGTCGATGGGTTCAGATCTTGGCTGGCGCAAGCGGCTCAGTGCCCGCGTGATCGAACAAAGCCGAAGCTCCGAAATCGATGAAATCATAGTGGAGGCGAACCCGGAGCGGTGGTCCGACCTACGCGCTTTCATTGCGGATTTGCGGGTATTGCCATTTCCGATCATGTTCGTTCCGGTCGGCGCGGCATCAGAATTGCTTCGACGTCCCACGCGGAGTCTTGGAAGTGCCGTTTGTGTAGAACTCCAGCGAGGCCCCCTAACGGCGCTCGAATGCGCGAGCAAGCGAATGATTGACCTTGTCGGCGCGGGGCTCGCCCTGACGATATTTGCGGCATTGCTTGTGCTGGCTGCGGTCGCGATCAAGCTCGATTCTCCCGGCCCCATATTCTTTCGGCAACAACGCTGCGGCTTCAACGGCCGGATCTTTTCAATCCGCAAATTCCGGACGATGCATGTGCTCGAGGATGGCCCAGTGATCCTTCAGGCCAATCCCCTTGACCAACGCGTCACCCGGGTCGGCAAATGGCTGCGTCGGACAAGCTTCGACGAATTGCCGCAGTTGCTAAATGTTCTCGACGGCAGCATGTCGCTGGTGGGTCCGCGTCCTCATGCCTTGGCCCACGACGGACAATTTGACAAGCTCGTGCGGAACTACGCGTTCCGCCGCAGGGTCAGGCCAGGATTGACCGGATGGGCCCAAGTTCACGGCTGCCGCGGCCCAACTCCCACAGCAGTCATGGTCGAAACGCGCGTGCAGTACGATCTCTGGTACATCGACAATTGGAGCCTTTGGCTGGATCTCGCTATCCTGCTGCGAACTCCCATGGAGGTCTTGCGGGGGCGGAACGCCTATTAGGCTCGATCCGGACAAAGACCTACGGACTAACAAGCTGCGCCGGGCCAGCCGGCCGAACAATCCCCGCCGATTAGGCAGATGAAGTCACGCCCGTTGCCGAACCTTCGAACCTGCTTCCCCTATGCGAAACTCCTCAATCCTGCGGCCAGACTTCATGGCAGTAACCAACCACCGCGGCCGCTTACCACGCCCCGACCAGGTCTCGGACGTCAGGGGGTTCCGGTATTTCGGCAGCACTCGCGGATATTTGCGTCTCGGTTTGCCGGCCGGAGACACGTCCGACCCGCGCGAATCCGCCAAAACAGCCATCCCGCCGCCGAGGACGGCCAGGCGCTTCTCCAGTTCGCGCTTTTCCGCCTTAATCCGGTCCGACAAAATGCCGCTGATTTCCTCATGAAGCGACCAGAGATCGTCAAGAGACATTGATTCTAATTCGAGTTTCTTGGTTGACATGCCACCACCCTGTAGTTGCGCTGTGATATTGCCGCAGCCCGACGTTAATCAAGACCGAAAGGCCGATTTGCCAAAAAATGTATGGAACCGAACTGGAAATTCTCGTTCCAGATAACTGCGTCGCGATTGCTAATCAAGCTGAAAAATGAGCTGTCCGCACAATTTAATCAGCGGAGGGAGTAATATTACACACCCTACGTGCAGCCGCATGCTCTTCAAGCGACACCCAATTAAAGGACGCATCAAGAAGCGGGCAGCACGAACAATCTGCCACGGCGCACTCTTGACGAATTTGCCCGGCGCGTGAGGCCGCCCTTATTCCTCCTGGGCAGACTGCATATCATGCAGCTTTTGGACAGCCGCAGACGGGAGCGAATAACCTCGATATCCCTTAGCGCACATCGCCTGAGCTCGATTTGAGCCTTCAGGGAGCGGATGTCCGACAATGCAGCCGATTGAACGACAAACCGGCTGATCGAATTTTGGAGACGTCCAAGAGGATACTCGATCAACGTTGTTTTCCTCTTTGCACCTACAGCAAATTCCTTGGTCTGTGGGCGCTATTAATAAAATAATCCTCGCAATATTATTTAATAAATATAATATATTTATTGCAAGCGTCAATTTGAAAATGCTGGCGCCGGTCTATGGTTAATTCGCCACTCGGGCAATGATATCGAGAATGTGGAGGATAACAGATGGATAAATCAGCCGAACGGTGACGAGAACGCTATGCGCAGGCAGGATCTCGAAGCCATGGATTTTGAGGAACTTTGGCTCCTTCACGAGGAACTAACGAAGATTCTTACCGAAAAGATCACCGCCGAAAAGCGGGAACTGGAAAAGCGCCTTGCGCAGCTGAACCAGCCAGGGCAGATCGGCGGATCTGAAGGCGGGGCGGCCGAGACGGGGACAGGCCAGCCGCCGCGCCGTAAATACCCAAAGGTCGTGCCGAAATACTTCAACCCGCTCCAGCCGACCGAAACTTGGTCAGGGCGAGGCAAACAGCCTCGCTGGCTGGTTGCCGCGCTCCAATCCGGACACACGCTGGAGGAGTTCAGGATTCGCGATAATGGCGAATCATCCGATCGAAATGCCAGCGGTCGAGAGCATTCATAGATCTGCGCGGCTGCGCAAATGTCGGATTGCCCGAAAGAGGTTTAGCCCTGCGGAAATCCGTGAAGTAACGCGAACAGCCTGAAGTTACGGGCTAATTCGAGGAATGCCGGCGATTGATTTTGCCGGCAATCGCGATGGCGGGGCCGATTTCCTTGCAAAATCGAATGAGGGATTCCGTCGAATCGGCGGTCGTGATTCTCTGCTCGTCAGAGTGCATGAGCGGAGGTTTGGGCCACGGGAGCGGCGCGAGACCGGCGAGCAGGATCTGTTTCGCTCCCGGCTCGATCGGATCATCAACATGAAGCATTCGCTGGTGACGCTGGCGCGCGCTGTGGATTGGGGCTTCCTGGAGCAGAAGTTCGGAGCGGTCTACACCGACGGCCCTGACCAGCCGCCGCTGCCGACGCGCTTGATGGCGAGGCTCGCGATCCTCAAGCACACCTATGACCCGTCCGACGAGGTGCTGTGCGAGCGCTGGGTGGAGAACCCCTGTTACCAGTTCTTCTGCGGCGAGGAGTTCTTCCAGCACCGGCTGGTGTTCGATCGCTCGTCGTTGACGCGCTGGCGCAACCGGATGGGCGAGGAGCGGCTTCAGGCTCTGCTGCAGGAGAGCCTGTCGGTTGCCGTCAGGACCAAGGCGATCAAACCGTCCGAGTTCTCCCGGGTGATCGTCGACACGACGGTGCAGCCCAAGAACGTGATGTTTTCGACCGATGCCAAGCTTCTGAACCGGCGCGCGAGAAGCTGGTGCGGCTGGCGCAGCTCACCGGGGTGGGTTTACGCCAGTCCTATGCGAGGGTGGGCAAGTTCGCCCTGATAAAACATCAGCGCTACGCCCATGCCAAGCAGTTCAAGCGTGCCAGGCGGGCGCTGAAGACGTTGCGTACCTATCTCGGCCGGGTCATGCGCGACATCAGCCGCAAGATCGCGGGCAACGCCGCGCTCGAGGGGAGGTTTTCGAAGCTGTTATTGCTGGCGCGCCGCGTCCACGAGCAGCAGCAGCGCCAGCGCGGGCCGAAGGTCTATTCGCTGCATGCGCCGGAGGTCGAATGCATCGGCAAGGGCAAGGCCCATCGCCCTTACGAGTTCGGCGCCGAGGTCTCCGTCGCAACCACGCTCAGCCACGCCGGGGGCGACCTGTTCGTCACCCATGTGAAGGCGCTGCCCGGCAATCCCTATGACGGCCACACGCTGCAAACCGGCATCCCAGACATGGAAAAGCTCGTCGGCAACATCATCGAGCGGCTCCTCCTCGACAAGGGATACCGCGGCCACAACGCGCCGCCGGATTACAAGTTCAGGGTCCTCATCTCGGGTCAGAAGCGAGGTGTCACGCCGTCGATCAAGCGCACCATGCGCCGCAGATCCGCCATCGAGCCTGTCATCGGCCATCTCAAGGCCGAGCACCGCATGGAACGCAACTATCTCTGGTTCAAGCACGGCGATGCCAACAACGCCGTGCTTGCCGCCGTCGGCCACAACTTCCGCCGTCTCCTCCGCTGGCTCAGGCGTTTGTTGCACCAAATCCTGGCCGCACTCTTCGCCCGGCCGCTGCTCAATCCGACCTGAAAACAGGAATCTTCACGGACGACTGCTTAGACCTTTCCCGCACGAACCGCGGTAGCCGCCCTCAACAGAAACTGCAAGGTATCCCCTCTTGGCATGGACCACAATCGACGCCGGCGCGCGCTGGTTTGCGTGTGGTTGATCGCCTCCCTCCGGTAATTTCTGAGGTCCAGAATCGTCATTGCGAGGAAAGGCACGCGTGTGGCCGGAAAGCGCGCTTGCATCAATTGTCGCATGAACTGCAGACGCGGGATCAGTCGGGAACGCAGCGAGTGCGGGATCTCGACCCCAAATAGTTCAGCGAGAGCGAGCAGCTGGGTTTCGACCGCGTTCTTCATCAATTTGCCCGAGACATGAGAGGTAAGCTCCTTCCAGTCGAGCCCCCCAACTGAATTATTCAGATCACGCAATTCAACAAGGTGCCGTAGATCGAGGTCGCCGAGCCAATAACCATGGTCTTGAAATTGATCATGGACGATCAGAATGAGCGCTTGGTAGGTGGGCGTGGGGATATACACGCTCCCCCGCCCCAGCAGCGGAGGGACGCAGTGGTTCAGAGCATCTCCGGGGCCGCGGTAAAGGTAGGCAGGGCCGGGAGCGCTCCGCTGCAGATCGATGGTTCCGACATCCCGCGACCGATTCAGCTCGACATACCATCTCCGGCTCTCGGGAGGCGCCTGGTCATGAATTTCATAGCCAATTGCGCGGAGAGCCGCGACCGCCCTTTCGGTTTCGTCCGGCATGACCATGACATCAAGATCAGACATCAGCCGAACTCCTCGCCGCTCAACAGGCGCGGTGGCCAGTGTCGCTGCTCCCTTGAGCAACACTGGCGTAACTCCCTGGCCATTCATCGCAACGACAGCTTCTTCCAATTGACCGGCCAACCGATCGTTGCGCAGCACGTTTCGGCGATAGATCTGGCGGATATACATGCAGACGTCGTCCGGCAGCACCGATGTTGATCGACGAAGTCGATCAGCGCCGGCGTCGTCAACGTCTGGTTTGCGAGCCCGATGACGGAGGTCCACTCCAACTCGACAGGAGGTAAGCCTTGCAAGCAATTGCAGAGGATCGTCAGTGCCGCGCTATGCCCTGCCATCGCACAAGTCCATCAGCAGCCTCTGGGCCTCCGCCGACTCGCAGTAAGTGAGTTGATACGATCGCGCGCCTGCCTGCTACGATCCGCTTCAAAGCGGAAAAAGCCGGCCAGCGACAGTCTTCCGTCGGCGGCAAATGCGCTCTCGATGAGCCGCTTCATCGAATCAAGCTGATCCAGCGCGGTCAGCTCGACCGCGCCGCTTGCGACCCGGTTCAAAAAGATGATCCAGCTCGCGGAAAGGCATTCGTTATGCGCGTCCGCTATTGGCAAGTACCGCACCTGAGCGCCATCTGGCCGGCAATGCGTCACGTCGTTCCGATCGCTTCGTCGTCGCAAGAGTAAATCCCACGCCCCTCCTTGAGGGTGAGAGCAAACGGAATTCCACGGATCGTTCCGTCAGTCCCGATCAGCGCGACGTCATCGCCCGCATACTGAAATCCGGCATCCACCAACTGCAGTGCAAGAGTTGACTTTCCGGCTCCCGGTTGGCCGCAGAGCAGCAAGCCCATGCCGCCCTTCGCGAGAGAACCGGCGTGGAGGGCGAGGGCCGAACGATCATCTCGGATAAGTCGCTCGGTGATATAAGCTTTGATTGCAGGTGCCAGTGCTTCGACTTCACATCTACGGACGCGCGCGTCATCTCCGCGGAATAACACTTGATCGTCGAGCACCATTACCTCGATCGCAATCCCGTCATCGCCGGCACTGTGGTCTGAAACACTAAATAGAGAGACCAACTCTTTCAATAGATCCCAATTTTCAGCCCGGATAGTGATCTTGCGCCGACCTAGAATCGCTGAAAAGGCACAATTGGTCGAGCTTCGCCAGTCGACGTCGAGCAGCGCTCGGTCGATCCAGATATTCATCGCCTGCCGCGTGAATTGGCGGGCCGTCTGCTCGTCAATGCCCAGCTTCCCAAGCTCCTGATGGATATTTTCCAAGGAAGCGTCTTGCGCCAACTTGCACCAAATGAACGCCCCCATTTGGTCCAGTTCGTAGATCTTCTGCGCTGCTTCGCTAAAAAGCACCGATCGACCGTCCAGCAACGCAAAGCCCGCATCCGCCGCCGGTCTCAACACCATCTCTGCCGATGATTTATCCAGCACGGCTCCGGCCAATATGAACGATATCTGTCTTGTCACTGCGCCGACTTGTTTGGCGACAGCATTTGCGATGCACTAGGCCAAACGAACAGCTGTCGCCGGCGACACTCAGCGGTAGCCGCGATAGCACGGCGCCGCGACGGAATTCTCGGACCGCCGTACCGCCTTGATGTAGGTCCGCATCCGGCGCGAGCACACATCACCCGATTGCTCTTCGTTTCGAAGTGAGATCCGACCTCAGTCACGCCGCCAACTGACTGCCCTCGTCCGCTCCAGGTGGACATATATTTAACAATTCTTCATCCGAAAAGCCCTCGCGCGCGAACAACCGGTGAGCATCCAGCAGATACCGGTAAGCTTCGCGATCAGCATTCCGCTCTTTCAGAATGCGCTCCTTCTCGCCAATGTTTATTAATTCCTCGCGCATTTGAGCCAACTCCTGCCCAGCCGAGATGGAGTTGTGCTTGGTATGAATTAATTCCCACATCGTCTCCTCCAACCGCACGGACTTTAAAGAGCTAGCTTACGTCATTGCCGGCAATTAACAACGAGATTTATATTTAAATTTTCAAGTCAACAATTGTTTCTTATTTGAACCGGGCGCAGGGCATTCAACACCGAGGATCGCCTCGAATTTGCTGCGTCGAAACGATGATCAGCCAGATTACCGTCGATCATCGAGGGTGGTGTCTGCGGTCGTGTCCCAGAGAGTGGTGTAGCTGACTAGCCGCTCGCGACGCGCGCCCCACCTGGCGCCGTAACGAGCGGGCGGCTTTGCGCGTGGTCTCCGATGATTCGTCGATAAGGTTTGGATTGCGACACCAACCTGATTCGAGGAACCACCGATGACCGACGACATGATGAACCTACGCGCGCTCATGGAGAAGACCCCAGATACGGATCTGTTGCGCGAGATGATTGGCTACCAAGAGCCAGGTGTCGCGGCTCTGCAGTGAGATCGACGACAAGGTGAAAGCCTTCCTCAATCGCCCGATCGAGGGCGACTGGCCCTATCTGTGGATCGACGCGACCTATGTGAAGGTGCGGCAGAACGGGCGCATTGTCTCGGTCGCGGTGATCATCGCGGTCGGAGTCAACAGCGATGGCCGCCGCGAAGTGCTCGGCATGGACATCGGCCCGTCCGAGGCGGAGACGTTCTGGACCGCGTTCCTACGTAAGCTGGCGCGGCGGGGCTTGCGCGGCGTCAAGCTCGTCGTCTCTGACGCCCATGAGGGATCAAAGCCACGGTCGGAAAGGTTCTCAACGCCACCTGGCAGCGCTGCCGCGTGCACTTCATGCGCAGCGCGCTTGCACACGCCGGCAAGAGCGGGCGGCGCGTCGTCTCCGCCTTCATCGCCACCGCCTTTGCTCAGGATGATGCCGAAGCGGCGCGGGCGCAATGGGGGCGCATCGCTGATCAGCTACGCCCGAACCTGCCGAAGCTCGCGGCCTTCCTCGATGAGGCCGAGACCGAAGTGCTGGCCTACATGAGCTTCCCGACCGCGCACCGCGCCAAGTTGCACTCGACCCATCCGCTCGAACGGCTCAACGGCGAAATCAAGGTGGCCGGCATCTTCCCCAACGAGGATGCCATCACTCGTCTGGTCGGTGCCATCCTGCTTGAACAGAACGACGAGTGGGCCGTCCAGCGCGGCCGATACATGACACCGGAAACGATCGCCCCATTGGGCGATGATCCCGCCGTCAGCTTCCCACCTGACCGATCCGGCCCATGCCGGCGAACGCGGTCACCCGCACTCAGCTACACCACGCCCCGGGGCACGATCGTGTCTGCCCCGAGCGAGCCCGGCTGCAAGTGGGGTGTACGCAATCCGCGATCGGGCGACGGCAGTGCCGCCAGCCCTTTCTGAACGCTAGTCCAGCACTCTGTTACGGACGTTCCTTTGGGGGTATTGCAGTGAGCGATCGGTTTTGCAGTCGCATGGCCGTTCTGCGCCACACGGCGCTCAAACTCGTTCAACAGCTGACGCAACTACGGATGCTTCGAGAAAGAGAGCGCAACGCGGAAGCGCAGGGCCTAGGCAAGGGCGCGGCTCAGCGTCGCTTTCGCAGATGCGGAACCACTCGCTTGAGGCAGGCGTTGCACGCGAGCTCGATGGCGCCGACGATGAGAGGCAATCGACGTCGGTCAACGTTCCTCGCAGGCTATTCAAGCCGTCCTAGAAGGCGATCGGGTTCAAGATCGACGCGCGGGCCACCCAGTTTGCGCAATGTCCACCCTCGTGGTCGTTTTCGCGACTAAACACCTGACCTGGTCGGCACCGCTGGATCCAATGGACCCGGCTGAAAGCGACTGCCATCGGCAGGCATATTATTCGATCTCCGGTCAAAACAATCTATTGATTATTAAACAATAATTTGTTTAAATTTAGAAATTGACATGCAGATTATAGATTGGAAAAAGGCGCCGCATTCATGTGGCCGATGGGTGTAGAAGCGGCAACGCGGAGACGATCGGGCATTGTCGGCGATAACATCGGGCCAACTCTGGAATTCTCGGTCCAGTTACCCGTCCCCGGCGACAAAGCGAGGCTCGCAGAGCATTCCTTTAAGCGCCGAGCCGTTCGGGCACGAACGAAGCCGGCGTGGATTGCAGCGGCCATTATGGCGGCGACGTGGGTATCGACGACCCAGGGTCTCGCGGAACGCCAAGACCTGCAGCTAACTCCGCAAGCGTTACGCCCCAGCGCTGCGACGACAGACTCTAGTCAGACGATACGCCTGGGCGTGCGGCGGCCGGCCCAGATTGGGCAATCCATCGACAAGACCGCCAAGCGGCTTGCACAAGCCAAAACCAGCGATACTGAGGAACTGCGGCAAGCTCTGATCCAGGAACAGCGGAAAGTACAGGCTCTGACGCGCGATCTTCAAACATCCCAGCAGGAGCCGGATTCGGTCCTAAGACTGCTACAGCATGCACGCGAGCAATGGATCAACATTGCTGAAGCAGCCGAGAATGAATCGGAAAAGCTGCAGAAATCGCTGCAAGAGGAGCGCGCGCGAGGACAACGGCTGGAGCAGGAGCTGGCCCTGGCGCGCCGCGATCTTGAATTGCAAGCTACGCTGACGTCCAGACCCGGCAACGAGAGCACCGAACTGAAGCAAGCAGCAGAGCGAGAGCTGCAAAAGGTTACGCAGCAGGAGCGAGATCGAACGATCCAGCTGGAGCAGGATCTGGCAGTCGCTCGCCGCGAACTGGAAACACAATCGACGCAAGCTGCCAAGGTGACCGCAGAAGAGACTAGCGCGAAGGAGGCCGCGGAGAAAGCTCTCGCGGAGCTGCGGATGACCCTCCAGCAGGAACGCGGTCGCGCTAAGCGACTGGAAGAGGACCTTTCGACAATGCGATCCGAGCTCGAGAACCGATCCCTAGAGGTCGCCAAGGCGACCGAGGAAACGGGCCAAATCAGGCGAACGGCGGAAAATGGCTTCGCCAAATTGAGGTCATTACTCAAGGAGGAACACGAAAGAGCAGATAGGCTGGCACAAGAGCTCTCGCAGGCGCGCACCAAAGTCTTCGCATACGAAGCCAAAGCCGCGGCAAACGACGAAGCAGGGCGCACGACGCAATCGACCGACGGTGGATCGAAAGAGCTGCAAGAACTGCTTCGGCAAGAACGCGCTCGATCCAGCCGACTGGAGCAGGAACTTGCGACAGCACGCCGAACTCTTGAGACAAGGACTGCGGTAGGCAGGTCTACGAGAACGCCGCCGGCATGGGAACTAGGGGCCCGGCTGCTTGGCTCATCGCAGCAGCAGTTTCGGCAGTCTCTGCCCGAGCTTGCGGCGACACCAAACAAGGCGAAGGCACCGTCTACCGATCTTAGCGTCGTCACGGCTGGAGCAATCGCTCGCGTACCGCCTATTGAAACTCAGACCGCCAGCGCGGCTCGGCTCGCAGCTGGCAGCGGTGACCTTAGGCTCGAGCATGAACAGGCAGCGGAGCTGGTGCGTTTGATTGCCCGCGCAAGCGGCTTACTCGGGCAAGGCGATATTGGTGCGGCACGAGCAGTCCTGGAGCGTGCTTCCGAGCTGGGTAGTGCTCAAGCAAGCTTCGCACTCGCCGAAACATATGATCCCAACATCCTTGTCAAATGGGGCGCGTACGGAACGCGCGGCGACGCGATCAAGGCACGGGAGTTCTACGCCAGGGCTGAAGCAGGAGGAATCAAGGAGGCGAAGGAGCGGTTAGACGCACTTGAGTAGCATCATCGTCCCAGCAAGGGCGGCAATATCAGAGGCGGACCTCGACTTACTGCTCTGCCTTCACATGTCCAAGCGCCTTCGCTAGAAGCTAGCGCATCCGCCCCGGCGAACTCCGTCAGCTTTCCTGACCAATCGTCTCCTCCTTTGGCGTGCGACGCCAAACCTTCTTTGGGCGGCGAGCACACGGCGTCGAAGATCCTCCAGTGCGGAAAGCTCAGAAGCAAGGACCTCAAGATGCTGGCGGAGAACCGCGGCGCGATCACGATTACTCATTTGTACGCCCTCTAATATGACACCTACGCCAAAAATTGCCTGGCTATCGGAAATCCAATAGGGGCGACTCAAAACGATCGCATGAGGGTTCGTCAAGCATCAACCAGCTCTCGCTGGCTTACCATTAAGAGGTACGTCGCGTTTGATGATCGTCGAACGACATCGCCTTCGATCGTTCAATTCTCTTCCGACCAAAATTCAAAATTGGTTCGGATTCGCCGTATTATCGAGACCGCCAAGATGATCCCCGCTATTGTCGCTGCGACCGCAATTGCGATGAACACGATCGACCTCCCATTGACAGGACACGAAACGGCTTCGCCATCCTTGGACGAGAGCTGGAAGCAACATGCTGGAGCCGTTTCGAGGTCATGGCGCACTTCTGACGCCGCCACTCAAATTTAATCATAACATTAACTAAATTGTTCGCTATTTAATTGCGTTTTTAATCAATATTTCGTCCAACCTTTGCACGGTGCAAGGGCACGGAAATCGTGCCGTCCTCCTGGATGATGTACTCCCCGCTCAGTTCCGGACGTTGAAGGATGCCGCGCAGAGCCGACGCGAACGCCCCACTTGTCCTCCTCGACATCGACGCGCTCGGTCGCCGACGGCGAACAGGCCCGCCGCCGGCGCGTCCAGAGGCATTCCGACCGGTCTCGGGCGCTCTGCGATAGCAGGGCAGCAAGGAGGGCACTCCGTTCGACCAACGTTAGAGCTGGCTTCTCGGGTCCGTGCACGACCGCGCCGGCGGACTCAGCCGTGGCCTGAACCGGGTGGCCTTGCTGCGTACCGATTGCAGCGGAAACCGTCTGCACAACGGCTGCGGAGGCAACCTCGACCGTCTCCCAATTCTTGGCCGCTGCCGCCCCCAGGAGAGCGATCCCGGAGACCGCCCCCGTGCAGGCGTAGACAACCAGAACGATAACGCGGTCCATCGTGGCCCCCTGAGATCACAGGCACAACGACCCTTTGTAGGCGTCCCTGGAGGTACCTCTTCTGGAGCAAGAGAAGGGGCAAGCGAGGGTCCTCCATGCGAGTTATAGGATCGCCCATAGGCGGCGCGCATAATGAGGCATCGGTAACGAACCGGACCATCATGCGACGGGTCATTGCCAATGGGTCGCAGGATTATTCTCAATTTGACTACCACCTGCGACTTCGCAGATGCGTTGCGCCGCGCCTCGAACAGGATGCCGTTTGCGCTGAAGACGATGCGACACCTGCCTTCGCTGGGACGATCCGCGACCCCGTGGCTGGTAGCGGCTGTGCTCGCGATCACGTCCATGGCGGGGGCGAAGGCGTCCCCCGATCAAGCGCGGCACCTGGCGGATGCACGATACGCGACCGACAATCTGGTTTCCAACAGGATGGCTGGTCGTGATGAGCTCGCGGCGCTGCCGCTGCGCCATGGCAGCAACGACGAATCGATGCAGGTCGCCCAAGCGACGACGACCGATAGAGCAGAGCCGCAGCAGTCTCCGGAACTGGAAGCCGGCGGGCCGGAGGCACTGTCCTGCGAACTCAGGAATGCAAAACACGATATCGAGCTACTGCAACGTCTCGCACAGGAGCACGATCGGGCCGAACAGCTGGAGCAGGATCTTGCGGCAGCGCGGCGCGATATCGAGTCTCAGACAACGCTTGCGGCAAAGGCGAGCGACGAACTCGCCAAGCTGACGCAAGCCGCACAAGCTGGCACCGCGGAACAGAGACGATCGATGCAGAAGGAGCACGAGAGAGCCGATGCGCTGGCGCAGGATCTCTCGATGGCGCGCAGCAAGATCTACGCGTACGAAGCTCAGGCGGCCAAAGCCACCGAGGAAGCGGCGCAGCTTAAACAGGCGGAAGCGAGCGATACCGCCAACTTACGGCAATCGCAGCAACGGGAGCGCGAGCGTGCTGAGCAGCTGGCCCGGGATCTCGCAAAGGCAAGCCGCGATCTCGACGCGGAGACCCAGCGAGCGTCCAAGGCAAACGAGGAAGTCATACGGATCAAGCAGGCCGGAGAGCGAGACTCGGCTGAGCTGCGCAGCTCGTTGCAGCGTGAGCGCGAGCGGGTCGAACGACTGGAAAAGGATCTCGCATTGGCGCGTCATGACAACGACGCGCTTGTGGCGAAAAATTCCTCTGCTGCGTCCCAGCTGGCGACCACTGGCCAGGCCGTGCGCGAGGAGCCGCTCGCAGCGCCGGCACGACCGGTCCAGAACCAGCCCATCCAAGACAAGCCTGTTCAAGACAAGCCAGTTCAAGACCAGGCCATAGCACCGCGCAGCCCCGGCGATGCGCAGCTCAATCCTGACAAAGGGATGCAAGTGGCGAGGCTCATGGCGCGCGCGAGCTTGCTGCTCGAACAGGGAGACGTCGGCGCGGCGCGGGTCGTGCTGGAGCACGTCGCCGGGATGGGGAATGCGCAGGCAACCTTCGCGCTGGCGGAAACCTACGATCCGCTGATCCTTCCCAACTTTGGAACGTATGGGACGCGCGGCGACGCGACCAAAGCCCGGGATCTTTATGCGCAGGCCGAAGCTGGAGGAATCAAGGAGGCGAAGGCGCGATTCGAAGCGTTGCGTCGATAGCAAGTCTCGTGGCGCGGTTTCCGAACCAGTCATGCGCGCACTCAGGGATCGAAGGGCCGCCACAGATGCAGCATTTGTAGAGGAGTTGGTCGATGAAAAGGCTTATCGGATTGCGGCGGCTGCTTTTGCTCGCGACGCTCGCACCATTGCTCCTGACCATTCAACCTTGGGCAGATGCGCGGCCGCAGGATACTCGGCCTCACAAGGTTCGTCTGACACGGCCCGAGCCGCCACAGCCGAGGCCTGAGGTCATCTCCATGAACGCCTGGACGATCGGCCTGGCCGGAGGTCTCCTCGAGGGCGCGCCGATCCGCCTGGCAGCAGAAATGGCCCGTGTGGTCGATGATGGGGATAATCTGCATGTTCTGCCGGTCGTCACGCGCGGAGCCGCGGAAAACCTGAATTCCCTGCTCTATTTGCGCGGCATCGATGCGGCGATCATCAATTCCGACGCGCTCGAGGAATACAAGAGCCAGGTGCCGGACATTCAGCGACGAATTGCGTATGTCCTGAATCTGTTCCCGTCCGAGCTGCACATCTTCGTTCGGCCGGAGATTCAGAGCTTGAGCGATCTCGCCGGCAAGAAGGTCAATTTCAATACGCAGGGCACCGCTGCGGCCTATTCGGGGCCGCTGATCTTCAGTCGCCTCAATCTCGAGGTCGAGAAGACGTTCATTCCACACCAGGTCGCGCTCGAGCAGATGCGCAAGGGCGAGATGGCAGCCGTCGTCTTCATTACTTCGAAGCCGGTGGATGCCTTCGTGCGGGGCCGTTGGGAGCCAGGTTTCAAGTTCCTGCCCCTCCCATACGAGAGCAGGTTCGAGGACTACTATCTTCCCGCCGCCCTCGATGGGACCGACTATCCCAATCTGATCAAGCCCGGCGAACGGATTTCAACGATCGCCGTGCCGACCGCTCTGGTCGCTTTCAATTGGCCGGCCAACTCGAACCGCTCTGAGCGCGTCGCGCGCTTCATCGATCACCTGTTCTCCCGGATCGACAGATTGCAGGGGCCCGGTTTCGATCCGAAGTGGAAATCCATCAATCTCGCTGCGACGGTTCCGGGTCTCACGCGCGTCCCTGCGGCGCGGGCGTGGCTGGATCGCCAGCCCCGCGCAACACAAGCATCGCAATGAAACGCGCCGCCGTCCTTCTTCTTATTGCACTCGGCGGTACAAACGGCATTGCGTTGGCCCAGGATCCCATGACGCAGCTCCGTTCCTGCCTTCAGAAAGACCACGCGGAGCGCTTGGCGTGCCTGAATAAATTGACGCGTACCACCGCACCTCAGTATCGCCTGACGCCCGAAGACAACTGGATCGTCAGCCAGACGACCTCCCCCATCGACTACGCACCGATCGCGACCGCTACGACAGCGTCGCGCAGTGGGACCGGCGAGTCCGCGATGCAATTGTCGATC
Source organism: Bradyrhizobium sp. CCBAU 11386 (assembly GCF_028128955.1). Taxonomy (NCBI): domain Bacteria; kingdom Pseudomonadati; phylum Pseudomonadota; class Alphaproteobacteria; order Hyphomicrobiales; family Nitrobacteraceae; genus Bradyrhizobium; species Bradyrhizobium sp. CCBAU 11386. Next base: position 167,309 of record NZ_LBKA01000002.1, on the reverse strand, counting down.
CGCTGTCGCGGCGGCCGGACGGAGCTGGCACTCGCGGGCCCCGGCATCTCTCGCGGAGGCGGTGACGATGCAATCTCCTATCGCGTCAATGACAATCCGGCGGTGCAGGTTGCGGCAGCCGTCCCGGCATTCGGCCCCGGCGTCGCGTTCACCGGAGACGTTGTTCGCTTGCTGCAGTCGCTTCCGGACAGCGGGGACCTTATCGTCCTGCTCTCACCACGGGGCGGCGCTGCCCATGACGGAACGTTCTCGCTCGCCGGGCTGGACGCGGTGCGTGCGAAGATGGCCGCGGCGTGCAAATGGCCGCGCGCGATCGCGACACCAAATCATTGATGGTGTGAATATGATTTTCTTCGATGGAGGCGGATAATGATCAGATTTCAACATATCGCCAAAGCGGTCGCGATGGCAGCGATCGCCGTTCTGGTTTCCGCATCGTTTTCGGCCGCGGAGCAGGGCGGAAGATACTGGACGCCGGCAGACGGGCAACCCGTCCCGCATAAGGCGGGCCATGCGAGGCAACAGGTAGCGAAGCCGACGACGGCGACGCGGAAACACTCCGCGTTTGCCCGCACGGAGGATGCGGCTGCAGCGAAGAAAAGAGAACATCATTTGATCCTGCAGGTGAATACCAACGACCCCGCAGCGATGAATCTCGCGCTCAACAACGCAACCAATGTGACGCAATACTACAAGGACGCTGGCGAGAAGGTGAAGATCGAGGTCGTCACGTTCGGGCCCGGCCTGCACATGCTGCGTGAAGACACCTCGCCGGTAAAGACGCGCATCGAGGAGATGGCCCTGAGCACGCCCGAGGTTTCGTTCAAGGCCTGCGGCAACACCCAGGAGAAGATGCAGAAGGCCGAGAACAAGGACATACCGATTGTTCGGCAGGCGGAAGTCGTGAAGTCGGGCGTCGTGCGCGTGATGGAATTGCAGGAGATGGGCTGGACCTACGTCAAACCGTAAGCCGGCCATGTCAGGATCCGCCCAAACCAACCCCAGGTTTCCACCGGGGTCGCGCATTCAGGTAAGGTCCACAGCTGGCCCTCGCTTGGCTGGAAAGACTGGGAGGGTGATTGGCGTTGGATACTATCCGAAGAGTCTCCGTGTGGTTCTCGACGGATCGAAGGCTCCGATTACTCTTCATGCAGACTATCTGGTAGCGATTGATGCGTGAATCGGCCCTCCACGGCCGGATTGATGGATGGCGTCTCCCTCTCCGGCAGGTGAGACCGTCCGCGCGGTAAGATCGCGTCACCGCAAGCGCAGCAATTTAATGCAGGACCTCAAGCCATGGCGCGGGGTAACCCTCCTCGGGAAAGCACTGGTCTAGCCTCTCGCTCGGGCGACCGAAAAAGCGGCAACGTAAGGCCCTGCACCCACAACGACCTAATCGACTGGAAAATTCGACACCGACAGCCGCTGGCAGTCGGTTCTTGAAGCCTAACCTGTTCTCGCGATCCGGCAAGACAGGCGTCCATTCCGGCCGACCTTCTCTGCGATTGCCGTTTGGCTCGACGGTCGACGGCGTCGTCAGGCGAAGAAATCCATCGGATGTGCTGCTGCATCCTTGCGCCAAGCGAGATCGGCTGCACCCGCATTGGTGCCGAACGCGGACATCTCCTGCCGCATCAGCGCGAGGAGCGCGGGCGACTGATCGGTCGTTCCCTCACCGCTCGCCGCGCGCTCGACCCAACTGTCCGCATTGACGCCAGGGTGCGACGGAACAGCGGCGTCTGCCGCAGCACGCGTTGCTTCCAACTTGTCCGTGAACGCCGGCCCTGCCATCGCATCCATCGCACGCCAGAACTGTTCGCCGATCGAGGGCGCGGGATTCGCGGACAGGATCTCGAGCACCGAGGCCAGAGTTTCGGCCGAGGTTGCGGCGCTCGAGACGTTCGCGACGTCGACGGCGAGCGGTTGCGGCACCGTCGCCCGCGTCAATGCGGCATCGACATATTCCATCGTGCGCGCATCGGTGCGGGTGTAGCTTCCGCGATTCACGATCACGGTGCTGCCGAACTCCCAGGACGCTTCCGTCGCGGATGCCGCGAGATTGATCGAGCGCACACCCGCGGCCGACAGGGACAGAATTTCCCCGTCTTGGGCAAAGCCGTCACCATTGCGGTCCTGCCAAAGATTGAAGTCCGAGAAGCGGGACCCCCTGAAAGACCGCCCTTCTGAGTTATGTCAATGCGAATGCGGCCAATCTTCGTATTATCCAAAACTCTTATTTGGCCGCCGAGCCGTAGCGCCATCATCGGCCAGGCCGCGCGCTGGGTGAACGGCAAGGTGACGAGGAGCGCGACGGCGAGCACGCCCACCTTGTCCCAGCTCGCGCGCGATAGGCTGCCCATGGTCCAGAACACGAGCTGCTGAAGCGCCTGCTGGCTCGCCAGAAACTGCGTCAGCGCAACCAGCGCGTTGAAGGTGAAGAACAGCGCGATGCCGCAGAGCACAAGGATGTCGGTCCCTGAGCCGCGCTCGCCGCAGCCCCGCCGATTGCGGCCGGCTCCGATTCCGACGAAACGATTGAGACTGGGGTCGGCAAGCCCAGCAAGACGTTCGACCGCTTAGTCCCATCAACTGCTCTGGGCCAATCCGATCCTTTGATCGTGCTGTACATATGCCATTGCCAACTGCCTTCGGCGAGATTGCCGAGACTGGCTGCAATGCCCGTAGGGCCGCGACCGTATGGCTGCGTGTCGAAAGCACCTTTGTGATGCAGGCGGTTGTTGGACCAGCTTCGACGGAGCCTCGGGCAGCACGTCCCCCGGGCATCGACAACAACCGCGTCAAACGGATGATCGATGAATTCGTGAGCGGGTGTCGAACGCATGTGCCCCTCGAGGCGCCGAGAGTGAATGCCAGCAAATGCCCGGGATACTTAGATTAGATGTTTTAGCTATCACTTATTGACAATATAACATGATTAATTAGGATACAGGGATGATGTTTGGCATTCGCTCGCATCGGGGTGGCGGGACAATCCGATGATCACCGCGGCTCAATTACGGGCGGCCAGGGTGCTCCTCGGCATCGATCGGCGCCAACTCGCGGAAATGTCCGGTCTTTCGGTGCCAACCATCCAACGTATGGAGGCTAGTGAGGCAATGGTTCGGGGTAACGTCGATTCGCTGATGAAGCTGATTACGGCGCTCGACGCTGCCGGCATTGAGTTGATAGACGAAGGGGCTGTCAGTACCGCCGAGGGGCGCGGGGTACGGCTGAAACTCAATTCCGGACCGGCGAGAATCCATTTGAACAACCGGATAGAGGACAAAGCATCAGGCAGAATGAAGGTACGGAAGTAATGTCGGCCGTCGTTTTGCAGATGCTGTGTGTTGCCGGATTGCTTGGATCGGCGGTTCTGGCGCTTGTTCTGAGCCGCTCAATGATGGCCACAGCCATCATCTATGGCGCAACGCTGTCCGCGTCTGCGATCGCGTTGATTGGGGCGATCCACTGGCTACTTGGCGACATGGCGAACGCCAGCGATCTGGCCCTTCCAATCGGATTGCCATGGCTTGGCGCCCATTTCCGCCTCGACACACTGGCCTCGTTTTTCCTTGTTGTTGTCAATCTCGGCGGAGCCGCGGCGAGCCTTTATGGCCTCGGCTACGGCCACCACGAGGCGGCGCCGCACCGTGTGCTTCCTTTTTTCCCCGCCTTTCTGGCTGGCATGAATCTTGTGGTGCTGGCCGATGACGCGTTTTCCTATCTACTGTGCTGGGAATTTATGTCGCTGGTGTCTTGGGCGCTGGTGATGGCGCACCACCGCGAAGCGGGCAATGCAAGGGCCGGCTACGTCTACCTGGTGATGGCGAGCTTCGGCACGCTCGCACTCCTCCTGGCCTTTGGCCTGCTGGGGGGACCAATGGGTGATTACGGATTTGCAGCCATCCGCACGGCTCAACATACGCCCTACGTGGCCACGTTGGTGTTGATCCTGATGCTGCTCGGAGCAGGTTCAAAGGCTGGCCTGGTGCCGTTGCATGTCTGGCTGCCGCTCGCTCATCCCGCGGCTCCGAGCCACGTTTCAGCGCTGATGAGCGGCGTCATGACAAAGGTCGCGATCTACGGCTTTATTCGCGTCGTGTTCGATCTGCTGGGACAGCCGAACTGGTGGGCAGGTGTGGTCGTCCTCATCCTTGGCGGCATCACCGCTGTCATGGGAATTTTGTACGCCATGATGGAAAAGGATCTCAAGCGCCTGCTCGCTTACAGCACGATCGAAAATGTCGGCGTCATTTTTGCAAGCCTCGGCCTTGCATTGGCCTTCCAGGCCAACGGCCTGAGACTCCTGGCAGCACTCGCTTTCACCGCGGCGTTGTTTCACGTTCTCAATCATTCCTTCTTCAAGAGTCTGCTTTTCTTCGGCGCCGGCGCCGTCCTGACCGCGACGGGCGAGCGGGACATGGACAAACTGGGCGGCCTCATTCACCGCATGCCGTTCACCAGCTTCGTCGTTCTCGTCGGGTGTGTCGCAATCTCGGCGCTCCCGCCCTTCAACGGCTTCGTCTCGGAGTGGCTCATGTTCCAGGCGGTGTTGCAGAGCCCAGAGTTGTCGCAATGGGCGCTGAAGATCACGGTGCCTGCGGTCGGCGCACTATTGGCCTTGGCTGCTGCGTTAGCCGCGGCGTGTTTCGTCAAGGCATACGGCGTAAGCTTTCTCGGACGACCACGTAGCGTGGCGGCGGAAACCGCAGAGGAAGTCGACCGCTACTCGCTTTTGGCAATGTTCATCCTCGCCGCGCTTTGCTTGCTCGCCGGGATTCTGCCAGGGCTGGTGATCGACGCGCTTTCGCCGATCACGCTACAGATCCTCGGCGGCCGCATGCCGATCCAGGCCAACGAACCCTGGCTTTCGATCGCGCCGATCGCCGAGAGTCGTAGTTCGTACAATGGCCTGCTCGTGATGGTCTTCATTACGATTTCGGCCTCGTTGGCCGTCGTCTTTATTCATCGCTTTGCCTCTCGTGCGTTGCGGCGAGGTCCGGCCTGGGGCTGCGGCTTTTCCGATCCGACACCCGCGGCCCAATATTCGGGCGGAAGCTTCGCCCAGCCCATTCGCCGCGTTTTCGGTACGCTGGTTTTCCGTGCCCGTGATCACGTCAAGATGCCCGCGCCCGGAGATATCAGGGCGGCGCATCTTCGAATCGAACTGCACGATCTGATCTGGGAGCGAATGTATGAGCCGATAGCAGGTGCGGTTGGCTTCTCCGCCAACAGACTCAATCGCCTGCAGTTCCTGACCATACGGCGGTATCTCAGCCTGGTTTTTGTAACCCTCGTCGCACTCCTTCTGGTCCTCGCGATATGGTCGTGATGTCAGACATTCTCGTGCAAGGTGTGCAGATGCTTCTGGTGCTGCTGCTGGCGCCGCTGCTGACTGGCTTCGTGCGCAAGATGAAGGCACGCCTTGTGCGTCGCCAGGGAGCATCGATCTTTCAACCGTACCGGGATCTCCTGCGATTGCTCCGAAAGGAAGTGGTACTGGCCGACAACGCCTCCTGGCTGTTCCGCGTGACGCCCTATGTGACCTTTGCCGCGATCTGGGTTGCCGCCGCCCTGGTGCCGACCTTCGCCACCGGCCTCCTCTTCAACTGGACGGCGGACCTGATTGCCATCGTGGCGCTACTCGGAAGCGCACGCTTCTTTCTTGCGCTCGCCGGGATGGACGTTGGCACCAGTTTTGGCGGCATTGGCTCCAGCCGCGAGGTCATGATTGCCGCGCTTGCGGAGCCAGCGATGCTGCTGTTTGTATTCTGCATAGCCTTAGTTGCCGGCTCGACCCAGCTTTCGACGGTCGCAAATTTCATGGCCTCGTCCTATGTCGGCTTGCGGGTATCGCTGGGAATGGCGATGATCGCACTCATCATGGTGGCACTCGCCGAGAACGCGCGAATTCCCGTCGACAATCCGGCCACGCACCTGGAGCTCACCATGGTGCATGAAGCGATGGTTCTCGAATATTCAGGTCGCCACCTCGCGATGATCGAATTTGGCGCCTACCTCAAGCTACTGCTTTATGTCTCGCTGATCGCCTGCGTATTCCTTCCCTGGAACATAGCAGTCTTCGGCACCGGCCCCCTGTCCTACGCCATCGGCGCCGCAGCCTACCTCGCCAAGCTCGCGGCTGCCGGCTTTCTCCTCGCACTGTTCGAGACCGCCACGGCCAAAATGCGAGTCTTTCGCGTTCCGCAATTTCTCGGTGCGGCCCTCATGCTGGGCCTGCTCGGCACCCTCCTCCTGTTCGTGTCAAAGAGCTTCTGATGCAGATGCACAGCCTCAACTTCGACATCTCGCATGCGCTCGCAGGCGGGCTCGTCCTGATCAGCTTCATGATGCTGTACCAGGACCGGCTTTACTCACTTCTCAACGTCTTTGCGCTACACGCCCTGGTGCTGGCGCTTTCCGTCGCGTGGCAGGCCTTCATCCAGAACGCACCTCATCTATACGTGACCGCGGTGATCGCCCTCTTCTTCAAGGCGATCGTCATCCCGGTGGCGCTTCACCGCATCGTCAAGCAGCTCGGGATTCATCGTGATATCGAGTCGGCCGTGGGCATCGGCCCGACCATGCTGGCCGGAATGGGGCTGGTCGCCCTCTCCATGGTGCTGATGCTGCGGGTAACCGCAGACGCAGACCCCTTGGCACGGGAGGATATCGCCTTTTCTTTGTCAGTCGTGCTGCTCGGACTTCTGGTCATGGTAACGCGCCGCAACGCCGTCAGTCAGGTCGTTGGCTTCATGTCGCTTGAGAACGGACTGGTGCTGGCAGCGACCGGCGCCAAGGGCATGCCACTCGTCGTCGAGATCAGTGTCGCCTTCTCGATCCTGATCGCTTTCATCGTCATCGGCATCTTCCTGTTCCGGATCCGTGAACGCTTCGACTCGGTTGATGTCTCTGCACTCGACGACTACCGGGGCGAACGGCGATGAGCGCGCATTCCTTCGACCCGGTGGCGGCCGTACTGCTGATCCCGATCGGCTCCGCAGCGCTGTTGGCCATACTGCCGGATTACCGGCTGACCGCGCGGCTGAACGTTGTCGCAAGCTTGGCGACATTTCTATCAGCGCTCTCATTGTTCGTGATCGAGCGTCCGCAGCCGGGACCATACGTACTGGTCGACGATCTCAACATCGTCTTCATCGTGCTCAACACCTTTGTGGGATTTACGACCAGCATCTTCAGCGCGAGTTACATCGCGCATGAACTCGAAACCGGGCGGTTGACGCCGATATACCTCCGGTTCTACCACGCCATGTATCAGATCATGATGTTCGGCATGAACCTCGCGTTCGTGTCGAACAACATCGGCCTGATGTGGGTAGCGGTGGAGATCGCCACCCTGACCACGGTGCTGATGGTCGGCATCTATCGCACGCACGCCGCCCTGGAAGCAGCATGGAAATACTTCATTCTCGGCAGCGTCGGAATTGCGTTCGCGCTGTTCGGCACGATCCTGGTCTACATGGCGGCGCGCCCGGTGGTTGGCGAGGGCCAGGACGGCATGATCTGGACGGCCTTGGTCGAACACTCGCAGGCTTTCGATCCAGCGCTTCTCAACGTCGCTTTCATCTTCCTGTTTCTCGGCTACGGTACCAAGGTCGGGCTGGCGCCGCTGCATGCCTGGCTGCCCGACGCCCATGCCGAAGGTCCGACGCCGATTTCCGCCGTACTGTCAGGCCTGCTGCTCAACGTCGCGCTTTATGCGTTGTTGCGCTTCAAAATACTGCTTGCGGCAAATCCAGCGGCAATTGCTCCCGGGCCCCTAATGGTGACGATGGGGCTGCTTTCGCTCGTGTTCGCGGCGTTCATGCTCTACCGTCGGCGCGACATCAAGCGCCTGTTCGCTTATTCTTCGATCGAGCACATGGGCATCATCGTCTTTGCGTTCGGGATGGGCGGACCGCTGGCTAATTTCGCCGGGCTTCTGCACATGGTGATGCACAGCCTCACCAAATCGGCGATCTTCTACGCCGTCGGCCATATCTCTCAGATCAAGGGAACGCAGCGGATCAGCAGAATTCGGGGCTTGACCGTGACTCATCCGGCGTTGGGGTGGGGCCTGGTGACGGGCGTCGTCGCGATCGCCGGCTTGCCGCCGCTCGGCATCTTCATGAGCGAATTCCTGGTGGTAAGCTCGACCTTCGCGCGCCAGCCGCTGCTTGCGATCGTACTGGTGTTCGGGCTGTTGCTGGCGTTCGGCGCATTGACGTTGCGCCTGACGAGCGTCGCATTCGGCGAGCCTCGCGGCAGCACCAAGGCTGCCGAGGCTTCCTATGTGCCGATGTTTGCGCATCTTTCGCTGGTTCTAATGGCGGGGATCTACCTTCCCGCGCCACTCGTCGACTGGTTCCAGCATGTGGCTCGCCTTTTGGGATAGTTTAGGATTAGCCGGATATGCCATCGCTGATCGACCTCATGCTTGAGGGTCACCAGGTCCAGCAACACAGCCCGTGGCCACGAGCTACGGTCGATGCTTCCGTTTGGGTATTTGCGGCAAGCGAGCTGGCACACGGACGCTGGAGCCTACTCGGCCTTTGGGGGGAGCCCTCAATGGTGCACATGGCGATCATGGATGGAGATACGGCGGAAATCGCTACCGTCAGCCTGGATTGCCCCGATCGCACTTATCCTTCGGTCGGCAGGCACCACCCTCCAGCGCTTCGATTGGAGCGCGTCATCCTCGATCTGTTTGGACTGTCCGCCGAAGGCTCGCCGGATTCGCGCCCCTGGCTTGATCACAACAATTGGGGTGTCCGCTTTCCGTTGGGAGACCGGATCGACGCACCGTCGCCGCCGTCGCCCTATCGCTTCCTGCCGGTGGAGGGCGACGGCCTGCACGAGATCGCCGTCGGTCCGGTGCACGCGGGAATTATCGAACCGGGGCATTTTCGGTTTACGGCTAGCGGTGAGACCGTGGTCCGGCTGGAACAACGGCTGGGATATACCCACAAGGGCATCGAGGGTCTCATGACTGGGGCCAATCTCGAACGGGCTGTCCAGCTCGCCGGACGCGTGTCGGGCGACAGCACTGTCGCCTACGCCTTTGCGTTTTCGCGAGCGGCCGAAGCGGCCTTACAGCTTGTCGTGCCGGATCGCGCAATCTGGCTGCGTGCTCTCCTTGCAGAGCTCGAGCGGCTCGCCAATCATCTCGGCGACATTGGGGCGATCTGCAACGATGCCTCTTTCGCGCTGATGCAGGCTCACTGCGCCGTGTTACGCGAGAGTATCCTACGAGCATCCAATGCAGCATTCGGTCATCGTTTGATGCGGGATATTATCGTGCCCGGTGGCGTGACCCGCGACCTGAACGATGACGGTACGGAAATCATACAGGCCGCGCTGGGTAACATCCGCCGGCGCTTTCCTGCTCTGGTCGAATTATACGACAACACCGCATCGCTGCAGGATCGTACGGTCGATACTGGCGTGCTCAAGGCCACTCTCGCCAGGCAATACGCCGCCGGAGGCTACGTCGGCCGCGCGTCCGGCCGATCCTTTGACGCGCGCCGGACTTTGGCCTACCCACCGTATGACAGCTTGCACTTCGAGGTACCGGTCCTGAACGAAGGCGATGTCAACGCGCGCGTCTGGATCCGCGTGCGCGAGGTTGAGCAAAGCCTCTCCTTGATCAACCAGATATTGGACCGCCTTCCCGAGGGCCCGATGGGAACACATGCGGCGCATAGGCGGGAGGCCCGTGAGGGCATGGCAATCGTCGAGGGATTTCGCGGCGACGTCCTGGTTTGGCTCCGCTTGCGGGATGGCCGGGTGGAACGATGCCACCTGCGCGACCCCTCGTGGTTTCAGTGGCCGCTCCTTGAAGCTGCCATCGAGGGCAATATCGTTGCGGACTTTCCGCTCTGCAACAAATCCTTCAATTGCTCCTATTCGGGCCACGATCTCTGAGGAACGGCACCAGATGCGCAAGCTGCTTTTTGAGAGCCTGTTTCGCCGGCCGTTCACCGAGCAAGCACCGTCACCGGACGACGCCGCGGTGACCGAGCTCGCCAATGCCGTCGGTCGCGCGGCACGACGGCGTCTCGGCCGAAGCCTCTCGATACGCGAGGTCGATGCTGGATCTTGCAACGGATGCGAACTTGAAATCCACGCGTTGAACAATGCTTACTACGACATCGAGCGCTTCGGTCTCAGGTTCGTTGCGTCGCCGCGTCACGCCGACGTGTTGATGGTAACCGGACCGGTGACGAAGAACATGCGGGACGCGTTGGAGCGCACCTATCACGCGACCCCCAACCCGAAATGGGTCGTCGCCGTGGGCGATTGCGCCCGGGATGGCGGCTGCTTTGCCGGCAGCTATGCAGTGGTAGGAGGGGTCTCGCAAGTGGTTCCCGTCGATCTTCATATTCCCGGCTGTCCTCCGCCGCCCATCATGATCTTGCAGGGACTTCTCGCCCTGCTCGATCGCGCGGCCATAAGCGCCACTTCCACTTGAGGCGCTGGGGACGTCTACGGCTATTTCACGCCGGCTTGATCGCGGCGTGCGCTCGAACCGGAATAGTCCTTGCGACGACGCCGTTGGTTCTAGGCGCCTTAAGGCGCGAGAATCCGCTTGCAAGTACACTTGTCTTCAGCGTTCTCATCATCCGCGATAGAGAAACCAATCTTTCGGATGGCTCGGGGGGTCATCGCGCCCGTTCCAGAGTCCGCGGCGAAGAGGGCTTGGGCTGCTTCACGCTCTTCATTTTCGGCTTCGCGACGTGCTCCCTGAGACGAACGCCTCGACCGCCGGCCGAACTCGCCCCCCCCGGATTGATCAATTCGATCCCGGCATTCTCCAGTGCGGAAACCAATTTCATCAGAGAATCGACGTTCCCACGGATAACTCCGTCACTTGCTTCCATGCGCTGAATCGTGGGGACTGAAAGACCAGCGAGTTCGGCCGTCTGCCGCTGGTCTATATTCAGGAGCGCGCGAGCGGCCCTGAGTTGATTGGCCGTGATCATAAAATGGCGGCCTCCGATGCGATTCCCATACAATATACTTACACCATCCGAAATACCGCTTCAAGCATCAACTTAGATGCAAAATATATCAGCGCCCGGGTCACGCCGCCTGGAAACGGATAGAGGCCTCAGACTTGTATCGTATTTTTTCTCACAGAAGGCGGAAGCACTATCGGCGATACCCGAAATAGTTGGCGCCCCACAAATTGCATGATAAGAGATGTTTAATGCATGCATTCTAATGCCCATCTCTTAAGGTTATTGCCTGTCGTGAAACTGCTGGGGCGTTATCAGGGAACGAACGGACAGATCGACATCGTCGAGTGTTCATGGGATGGAACGCGCGTCTACTTCGAAGGAGGCGTAAGGCAAAGTCAGGCCACGCCCGACGGAGAAAGTATCTTCACCTATGTGAAGCTCATGGACGAACTCCTGTCTCGGTCCGAACATATCCTCGTCCTGGGCTGCGGCGGCGGAAATCTTGCGACACGGCTGTGGCGTCTCGGCAAGAGATTGACCATCGTCGACATCAACCCGATCAGTTTCGTGCTCGCGCACAGATATTTCGATCTGCCGGACGATCTGCCCTGCATCGTCTCCGACTTTCGAAAATTCGTATTCGATGACCGCGCATATTACGACGGCATTGCGATCGACGTCGGTGGTCCGGGATTCCGATACGCGGAGGAATTTGATGCGGAGACCTGCGACGCCATCCGCGCCCGTCTGGCACCGGGTGGCCGGATCGTGATGAACGTAACGGTCGCACACGACATTGATCCGACACCCGACCGGATCGCAGCCAGACTCGCCGGTGAGGACTTGCGGACATGGATCGTCGATGAGCAATTCATCGAGGATCGCAATGCCGTCATCGCCTGCATCCCCGAGAAGACCTTGGGTTCACGGGCAGCACTCGATCGCGTGATGCGCCATAGCCATGAACGCTGGGCGATCCGCCGCGGAAGATTGCGAAGTCGCGATCTCACCTGTGGACCGCGCTAATGTCGCAGCTTCCGGCAGATCGACGCGAGACGTGGATAACCGGCATCAGCCTCGTCTCCTCCCTGGGGGACGGGTTCGAAGCGAATTGGGACGCTGTTGGCGACGGCCGCGTAACCATCGATCTGGAAAGAAAGTGCAGGCGGTAAACGCCTGAAGGACTCCAAAACCTGTCCGCGCCTCAATTTACGCCGTAAGACCGGCTGCTCGGTGCCATCAACGCCATGCAACTGAAATATACTCTTTGACGTATCCAAACCGATGCGAACAATCGTTTCCACGGGCGGCTCCTTCGTGTGAGGTCAGCGACGACCTCATCCTGCCACGCAGTGTGACGGAAGGGGGCCGTCCACCCCAACACGAGAGCCCGCTGCGGCTGCGGCCGCACGCGCGCAAACGGAGCAACCCCGCCTAGACTTAAATCAGCGGATCTAGATTTCCTCGCGCGCATGCGTCTGCGCGTCATAGATCCTGATCTGAAGCATGGGAAAGCGCCTCTTGAGTTCTTCTCCACCTGCCCTGGCGCCGTCTCTGGTTGCAAATTCGGCTTTGAGTCGGCCGTCCACTTCAAGTGCATAACCAGAAGCCGGCAGTTCACGCGTGGCTGCAACCATTTCGTTCCCATTGTGCAGTGAGGTGGCTGGGAATGATGGGTAGCGTGAGTCGCCCAACCTGCGCTAGATCTGCCTATTCAACTATGTTGATTGGCCATTGCAGATTCTGGATTGGATCGACTGTTGCTTATGGGCCTCTAAAATGCGGCACGCGCATGTTCGACGTGACATCGCCGCCTGCATCCTCTTTGCCCTCCAAACCAGCCGAATTCCCTACGACTGATGCTCGCGCTTTTCATCTTAGTTCTTGTCTGCTTCCGTCTTTCATCGACTTCGGTCAAAGGAGGGACAAGTGACGCGGCGCTGCGGATTTATGCACCTGCGCCAGCCGAATAGTTCACAGACGATGGCGCCGCCCCATTTCTTCAATTGAGGTCGCGACAGCGATAGGCATTTCACTCGACACCTTCTATCGCACGCGCCGGATCCGGCATGAGCGTGGGGGTTTGCCAGCACCGATCAGCGAACGCGGGCCGCTTAAATGGGAACGCGCTGGCTTCGATGCCTGGCTGACCCGGCATCATCCCATGCGTCCGAAGACGATCGTGAGGAGGGTCACGTCGAAGGACGGCACTCATTTCGGCAATTTGGTGGTAATTGGCTTAGCAGTGTTCCAGCAGGCACGGGCCCGACCTGCTCCATTGCGGTGATATCCCCCTTCTCGTAGAAGGGTCTTTTACGGGCTCGCCAGGAACTTTCGGAGAACCCATCGACTCGTCGCATGGCGTGCGATGTGCGACCACAAAAAACGTCGCACGACCACATTTTGTTCTATCGGCGAAAATGAAAAAAGCCCCGCAGGGCCCATCTCTTAAAGGTGGTGGGCGCACCAGGGCTCGAACCTGGGACCCGCTGATTAAGAGACATCCTGCCGACATTGATTTTTCGAGAGAATTTTCCCAACCAAGCCAAAATCCGATCGTTACGGACCAATGGCTTACAGCGAAAAGTCCAACCACGAGAACGCACATAGTTGACGGCGCAAGGAATGGAGCCGCCAGTTCGTTGATCGACAGCTTACCCCCACGTCCAAAGCAGACGATATGCCCAGAGCGTGTCGGCCGTCACTACATCGCGCGCCTCCAATTGCGGAGCACGCTCTATCGCCATCTCACGCAAGGCGCATCCGCAGACAACACGCGTCAGCCTGCGCAATAGTGCGAGAGCGATTCACCAATTGCTGCCATCCACCTACTCCAAGGTAGGGTGGTCACGCCCATACACTTCGCGGCAGCTCTTCTTCGCCATGCTGCCGAAGTAGGTCGAGCAGCCTCTTGCGCATGATCATTCCGGGGCGATCGGACGGCATATGCATCTCGATCTTGCGGCCCATATCAACGATCGCATCGGGGTCGGTTGATTCCAGCATATCGCGATCTTCGGCGATGATCGCCGCGTCCCAATCGATCAACTCCTGCGTGGAGCAGTCGGCTTCGGTGTCGTTGCGAAACAGCAACTGCACGACCTGGATCTGGCCGTCCGAGATCGGCGTCGCGCAGTTGAAGATGATGTGGCGGATACCGGACGGATATTCCATGTCGAGGCGCCGGCAGAACGGCATGAACCATTTGTTGCGTTGATGCCGCCTGGTCGTCGGCTCGGTCGTTCCGGTGATCCTGTAAGCGCCAGGCGGATTTCGCACCGTGACGATGGTTTCAGCATCGAAGCCGAATTCGGTCTCGACGATCTCGTATTTCTCGGGCTTCGGTTGATTGATGTCACCGAAAGTGCCCTTGTGCACAAAGGCAAAGTGGGCATTGTCGAAGGAGTTCTCCATTAGCCGCAGCGCGGCGGTATTCCACTTGTCGTAGAACTGGTTGATGCGCCGATAGCCCGTCATCCCGTCTTCAGGAATTGCAGGGATGTCGCTCAAGGGTTCGCCGAGCGCGACCCAGACATAGCCATAGCGGGCCTGGGCTCGAAACGAGCGCGCCTTGGCATCGGGGACAGGTTGCTCGAACGGAAATTGCGGGATCATCACGAGCTTGCCGTCGCGATCATATTCCCAACCATGATAGCCGCAGACGATATTGCCATTATTGCACCAGCCTTTCGACAGCTTCGCAGTGCGATGGCAGCAACGATCTTCCAGCGCAGCGGGTTCGCCCCTGGCATCGAGGAACAGGACGATCGGCTCGCCGAGCAGGGTGAACGGCTTTGGTCCGTCCTTGAGATAATCGAGCGGCATCAGCGCATACCAGAACCGGCGCAGCACGGGTTGCCTGGTGCTCAACATAAACTTCCTCCGTTAAACTAGGCAGCGAGTCGAGTGACGACGCGCGCGGCATCCGACTTGAGCTTTTGCAGGTCGAGACCCGGAATGGCGCCGTCTTCGACGACGATGCGGCCGCCGATCAGGAGATAGCGAAGCTTCGCCGAGCCGCCGCAGGTCACCGGCGCAATCAGGGGATCGTGCATGCCGAAATGGCGGGGTTCGTCGAGCTTGAAGATCGCGATATCGGCCTGTTGCCCCGGCGCCAGCGTGCCGACGTGGGGCATGCCGAGCACACGCGCACCGCCTGCGGTCGCCCAATGCACGACGTCCTCGGCCGTCACCGCACTTGCCCCCTTCACCGCGCGATGGGTGTGCCAGGCGCTGTGCATTTCGCAGAGCATGTCGGCCGCTTCATTGGAGGCCGCACCATCAACGCCGAGGGAGACGGCGCCGCCGAGGCGCGCCATCGCATCGGCGGGCGCGACGCCTGAGCCGAGGCGGCAATTGGACTGTGGGCAATGCGCCATGCCGGTGCCGGTGCTCGCGAGAATCCGCACCTCGTCTGCGTCGAGATGCACGAGATGCGCAAACCACACGTCTTCGCCGAGCCAGTCGTGGTCGGCGAGCCAATGAACCGGGCGTCTGCCGTGGACCGACAGGCAGAAATCGACGTAGTCCGAGGTCTCGGAAAGATGACTGTGCAGCCGCACCCCGATTCTGCGCGCTGCGGCGATGACCTCGCGCAGCTCGCCCGGATCGAGCGACCAGGTCGGCGTGGTCGGTGCCAGCGCAACCCGTGACAGACCGCCGGGCGAAGCATCGTGGAAGCGCTGCGCGCAGGCCTCCACCGACTGCAGCATGCGATCGAGGGTTTCGAGCGGCATCGCTGCAAACCTGTCGGTAGCGACATGGCGCGCCGTGGTGCCGCCGCCGCGACAAAACACCAGGCGAATGCCGAGACTGCGCGCGACATCGAAGATCACCTGCGCCGGGTCGAACCCGAACGTGTCACTGAAGAGATAGTGGTGATCCGCAACGGTCGTCGTTCCCGACAGCAGCAGCTCCGCCAGCCCGATCCGGGCCGCGACAGCAAGCGCCTCCTCGCCGAATCTCGACCAGAACCGGTAAGGCACCGCGCGCAGCCAGCCGGCCAGCGGCAGGTCGATGCCCGGCTGCACGCCCTTTAGGACGCTCTGGAAGAGATGATGATGGGTCGAAACCAGGCCGGGATAGACCACCCCGCCGGCAGCATCGAGTCGTTGCTCGCCCGGTTCTGGTGCAAGCGCGCCGATCTCGACGATCACACCGTCATGGATCCGGATTTGGCCGGCGGTGCGCATGGCGGCACCGGGCAGGCCGGTAAAGATACCGGCGGCATTGTCGATCAGCATCGCACTCATGCCTCCGCCCGGGTCTCGCTGTCGTGCCAATTCGACAGTGCCAGCTGCGACAGCGCGACCATGGCCGCGAACAGCAGGACCCCTGTCAAGGTGATCAGGAACAGTGCAGCGAACATGCGGGGGATATCGAGCGTAAATCCCGCATCGAGAATTTCATAGGCCAGCCCCGACGAGCGGCCGCCGGTGCCGGCCACGAACTCCGCGACCACCGCGCCGATCAGTGCAAGGCCGCTCGAGATCCGCAAACCGCCGAAGAAGTAGGGAAGCGCGCCGGGGATACGCAGCTTCACCAGCGTCTTGAAGCGACTGGCACGATTCATTCGAAAGAAATTCGCAAGCCCCGGATCGACGCTACGTAGGCCAAGCGTCGTGTTGGAGATGATCGGAAACAGCGCCACGAGCGTTGCGCAGATAGTCAGCGACAGCTGGGTGTTCTTCACCAAAATGATGATGAGAGGCGCAATCGCAACGACGGGCGTCACCTGGAGGAGTACCGCGTAAGGAAACAGGCTGACCTCGATCGCCCGGCTCTGCACGAACATGAAGGCGATCAGCGTGCCCAGAATGACCGCCGCCACGAAGGCCTGCAAGGTCACGCGTAAGGTCACTAGCAGCGCACGCAAGAGCGAGGGGCCGTTGTGCAGGAGGCTTGCAAAGATGTCAGTCGGCTTCGGAAAAAGATAGACGGGAACGGAAGCCAGTCGACAGCCGGTCTCCCACACAGCGAACAGGACAATTCCGACCGCAACCGGCGCCGCGATCCGCACAAAGGCTTCGGATTCGAGAAGCGGCTTCACGTTCCTCCTCCGGTCGACTGCAGGGATGCTTCGGCAAGCCAGGTCGACAATTCGCGACAATAGGCCGCGAATTTCGGGCTGTCGCGAAATCCCTGGTCGCGTGGCTGCGGATGATCGATTGTCATGATGCGGAAGATGCGGCCGGGATTCGCGGCCATGACGACGATCCGGGTCGAGAGGAACACGGCCTCGTAGATCGAATGCGTGACGAAGGCTGTGGTCAGCTTGCGCTCCCACGACAGGTTGACGAGATCATCGTCCAGCTTGTTGCGGGTGAACTCGTCGAGGGCACCGAACGGTTCGTCCATCAAGAGAAGGTTGGGATTCGTGACCAAGGCGCGCGCAATGGAGACGCGCATCTTCATTCCGCCGGACAGCTGCCGCGGAAAATGCCGGTTGAATGCGGAGAGGCCGACGCGAGCAATGGCATGCGCGACCTTCGGATCGGCCATGGCTCTCGGCATGTTTGCGAACTCGAGCGGCAGTCGGACGTTGGCTTCGATCCGGGCCCAAGGCATCAAGGTCGGCTCCTGGAATACGAACGCGAGGCGCCTGCCCTCCTGCCCCACTTGCGCGAAATCACCGCGCCACCACAGCAGCCGGCCATCAGACGGCTCGATAAGATTGGCGATCAGCTTGAGCAGCGTGCTCTTGCCGCAACCGGACGGACCGATCAGGGTCAGGAATTCGCCATCAGCGATGGAAAGATCAATCGGCGCAAGCCCCCGCGCGCCGTTGGAAAAGACCTTCTCGGCGGACAAGACCTCGACGGCCGGCCCTGGATCGCAAGCCGTCGTCATTTGCTTCGCGTCCTGGTCGAGCGGCTCAACGGGCAACAGCATCCTCGTGTCGGCTCCACTAGTTGACGCCGATCTTCAGATTCTTGACGAAGCGATCGTCAAAAGCCTTGTGCCAGTCGACCTTTGGGTCGAGCAGGCCTCCGGCGACGAGGAACTCATAGATCTGCCGATAACGATCAGCCGTAATGATCCCCAGACCGAGCGTTGCCGCGTCTCCACGGTCGATCGCCTTTATCTCCCGCATTCTTTCCAGCGCAAAGGCAATCTGTCCGTCCGTCATTTTGGCGTTGGCGGCCTTGATCAAGGCATTTGCCGGCGCGGGGTTCTTCATGTAGTCGCGCCAGCCTTCGAGCGATGCCTGGACGAAACGCGCCACCAGATCGGGCTTGTCGGCGATCATCTTCTCGGTGGTGACGATGGTCGAGCCATAAGGCGGATAGCCGCTGTCGGCGAGCAGGAAGAACTTGACCTTCTCGTTCTGCTGCTCGGCCTGATAGGGCTCGGACGACGGATAGGCCTGCTGCGCTACGGTCTTGTCGGCGAAGAAGGGTTGCAGGTTGAACGTATAGGGACGGATCTGCTCGTCGGTATAGCCGTATTTGATCCGCAGCCAGGGCCAGAATGTCGTGCGTGACGATCCCGCGATCAGGATTGGCTTCCCCTTGAGCGCAGCGAGATCGACTATGTCGTCGTGGGTCATGATCCCCTGCAGATCGAACTGAAACGACGAAGCGACCGTCACCAGCGGCAAGTTCTGCTCACGGCCCTTGAGCACCTGGATGTCGTAGCCCATCATGAAATCGGCATCGCCCGCCAGCAGAAGCTGCGAGCCGTTCACTTGCGGACCGCCCATCTTGATGGTGACGTCCAGACCAGCCTTGTCATAGAGCCCGGTCGCTTTGGCTTGGTAGAACCCACCATGCTCGGCCTGCGCGAACCAGCTCGTCAGGAATGTCACCTTGTCGGCAGCCGCGGCAGGCGCGAGTGCGGCGCCCAGGGCTGCGCCGACAACCAAACCGGCTACGACCATTCGGGACAGACTTCTTTTCGCCATGCGGGTGCCCCTTGGGGTATCGCGCCGGCGCGGCCGGCGAGCTCGGTGCTGGGAGACGTTCCAGGCTTGAGGATGCACAGGCCGCCTGTCGCCTGAAAGCATTTTTATTCGAGCCATCCGTTGCCTTTCCGGCAATGCCTTTTTCATGTGCAGACGGGGCGGGCTTCGGATAGCAGGATGGATCGGCCGCTAATCCGCTTCGCGGACGCAACTATGGTGCATCCCGACGTCACCTTGGCGACACGTGGAATCGCCATTGGAGCTGCCGAATATCGCGTGCAAGCCAGCGCCCGGCATTCCAGCGCCGTCGGGCGGGATGAGCGAAGGCGGGAATGGCATTTTCCCGCCCATCTGTCGCCTTTGAGGCGGCGCCGATTTCATGGGCAATGGGCTGCTAGCGACACAGGCTGCGGAAAGAGCAGGAGTTCGACCGACGGCGCTCGCCGAACGTCCATTCCAGCATTCGTCCAACTCCACGCGATCCAGAGATCGACAAAGTGGGAATATTTCGGTTTCCAGATTGCCTTGCTCGCGTCGAACGCCACGCGAATGGGCTCCGAGTTCAACGACGTTACGGTCGGCGTGCTGACGACTGGATTCTTCTCATAACCTTCGCACCCCTGCCGGCACGTCCACCGACCACGCCGATCCTGTCGATGAACGAGCACGAACGGATCGACGCTGACAATGTCAGCGAACTCGGGTCAGCTATTCAAGTGATGCAATCGTGAGGCGGGCCGCTACATCAGGGCCTGTCGCTAACAAAGCTTCTCATCTTCCCAGGATTAAGCAGGCCGTGCGGGTCGACCTCGTGCTTGAAGCCGAGTTGATCCGCATCTGCGCGTTTGTACCGGCTGCCGTCCTCGACGGTAAAGACGTGCGGATTGGCGATAAAGACGCCGCGGTCTTCATGCAACCGGATGATCTCGTTCAGGCGATCTGCATCGGTGTAGCGAATCACCGGCAAGCTGCTGCATGTCACGCGCCCGCCGAAACGAATGAACTCAAGGTGCAGCAGCACTTCGTCCGGAAACAGTTCCCGCATTTCGGCGACCTTCTCCAGGACGCGATCATGCGGGTAGAGACATTGCAGGTAGGTGACAGAACGATCGCTCTTCAGCACCTGGAGCGTCGTGTGGTTCCAGCAATATTCGTAGAGCGGAACCCGGCTGGGACTCTCATCTGTTGGCGTCTCGAGCGTGATAATACCGCGACGGCCGAGTAGCGATTTGAAACTCTCGAACGAAGGCTCGGCGATCATCGCCATGAGCACACTCTTTCCGTCGGGACAGTAGGGTTTCAACGCGCCGAAATAGGATGGCAGCGGCCAGGTGATCGGCGAGAGAACCTTCTTCACGATCCCGTCGGCCATTGCAGCCTCGTAGCCGAAAGCCGCCGCCTCGAGAAAATCATCGAAGGCCACAATGACATCGATCCATTTCCACGCGGGTGCGAGCGGCATTTCCAGCGCCGTGATGATGCCGGTCGTGCCATAAGCGCGATTGACCTTTTGCGCCGCGTCGCCGCGCAATTCGATGACACGGGGCTGCTCTTCGACCGTGACCACGCGAGCAGCCAGGATGTTTCCAGGGTCTCGCAAGCCGCCATAGGTGATCGAGCCGATGCCCCCCGATCCGCCCGCGACAAAACCGCCGATCGTCGCCATGCGCTTCGTGGACGGATGCATCCGTAGTTCCCACCCCTGGGCCTGCGCGACCGCATCGATCGTGTGCATCTTGGCGCCCGCGCCGACACGCACGGCGCCGGGCTTGATCCATTCGATGCTCTCGAGCCCGGAGACATCCAGCAGGACACCGCCCCTGAGCGGCACAGCCTGTCCATAGTTGCCGGTTCCGCCCCCGCGCGCGGTGATCGGCACGCGATGATGCGCGCAGGCGCCCGCGACTTGGATCACGTCTTTTTCGTCGCGCGGCAATACGATCAGATCGGCCGACTTGCCGTCGAGCTGCGCGTTCAGGATCGGACTGTACCAGAAGAAGTCGCGCGAGCGGCGGCGCACGACCTTCTGTTCGGTCACGACGGGGATATCGCCGAGATCGGCGACAAGGCGGTCTAAAGCGTCGAACGCGAGATCGTTCACGATCGATCACTCCCCAATGCAAGATGCACGAGCTCTGCCACGATCACGTCCGACCTGACGACGAATCCAAAGCACTGGTTGACATTGTAGACGGTCGCAGCCATGCAGTATTCCGGCGACGTCGTAGCCGCGCAGTCCTCCAGGAAAACGCAATCGTAACCGCGGAAATTTGCATCCTGGAGCGTGCAGAGCACGCACTGATCGGCGTTGACACCCGCGAACATCAATGTGTGCACACCGAGATTGCGAAGGATGCTGTCAAGCTCGGTATCCTGAAAGCCTGACATCCGGAATTTCTCAACATGGATGTCGTCCGGCTCCACCGGAAGCTCCTCGACGATCGCCGCCGACCAGCTCCCGCGCTCCAGCACCTTGGCGCCTGAGCCCGGTAGCGCATCGCCTAGCCCGGTGCCGGCGCCGCTTGGATTGTACACGTGCAGCAGCGACGGGCTGAGATTGAGCCGGTCGGGTCGGTTGCCCCAGTTGACCCAGATGATGGGTACGCCGGCGCCGCGGAGAACCGGCAGCAAGCGCCGCAAGGGCGCAATTGGACGGCGCGCCGGCGCTATATCGACGCCAATATGGGCCAGCCAGCCCCCGGGATGGCAGAAGTCGTTCTGCATATCCACGACAATAAGCGCGGTGTGCGCGACATCGAATGTGACCAGCTTGGTCTGCGCTTGAACCGACAATGGCCGCGGCAGGACCGGCTGGCGCACCAGATTGGCTTGCCGCTCGGCAACCATCCAGCGGTTCGAGACGCTCGAGCCGAGCGGAAGCAATTCTTGATCGCCCTCGGCAGGGTGGAATGGCCGCATGTCCATCGACTAGAGTCCTTGCAGGACGCGCAAGTCCTCGGCATCGAGCTCGACGGGCTGGCCGCTGCGGATCAGCTCGGAAAAGCCCTCGTTGGGAGTCATCACGGTGAGCGTGTAAAGTTTGCCCGGCCCGGTGTTCTCGACGACGTGCTCGGAGCCGGGATGCAATAGCAGCGAGTCACCCTTCTTGATCGGCAGGCTCTTGCCGTCGCATCGCGCAACGCCGACGCCGTGCAGCACATGAAAGAATTCATACGCCGAGGCGTGCTCGTTCGGAGGCGTCGCCCCTCCCGGCTGGAAGATTTCGATAACGAAAATGCTGCCGATCCGGTCGGTCACCTGATCGAACAGCACTGCGAAATAGTTGGTGTCCCTCGGCGAGATGCGAAAGGCTTTCGCACGCGTGAGTTCGGCGACGCTAAACGGCATGTGATGAATTCCTTGAACGGTGCGCCAGTCGTCATGATGGATGTCGCATGCCGAAGCGTCACGTCAAAGCGCTTTGATTCGACAGACCCGTTGCCTTTTTGGCAACGTGGCGCCATCCTGCCCGGAGATTGGGGGCGAGGATGCTTCACAGCCGGCTGCTAAACTACATCGACGAGGTTGCCCGCACCGGCTCGATCCGCAAGGCTGCGGACCGTCTCAACGTCGCGGCATCGGCGATCAGCCGGCAGATTCTTGCACTCGAAACGCAATTGGGGACGCCGATCTTCCAGCGCCTCCCGAAGAAGCTGATCCTCACTGCCGCCGGCGAAGTCTTGATCGGACATGTCCGTCAGACGCTCAAAGAGCTGAGTCGCACCCAGACAAAGATCGAGGAGCTGAAGGGCCTGCGACGGGGAGAAATCACGGTGGCGATGATGAGCGGTCTCGCCTCCAACCTCGTCCCGAGTACGGTGAAGGAGTTTCGAGCTGCCAATCCGCGGGTCAAGCTGAGCCTCACCCTTTTCAATACCGGGGCGGAGATCCAAGTCGCGGTTGCCAGCGGCGAAGCCGATATCGGCATTGGATTTGACTTCGGCAAGGACAGCAATCTGAAAGTTCTCGCCCGCGGCGTCGGACGGCTTGGCGCGGTGATGGCGCCAAATCATCCACTGGCAAAGCGAAGCAGCATCCGTCTCAGCGATTGCATCGATTACCCGCTCGTCATCGCCGACACGACCAGCGCGATCCGGCCTTATCTGGACGCGGCGTTCGCCCGTGTCGCGATCGACCTGCAGCCTGCCATCGAGACGAATTCGATCGAGATCATGCGGCACGCCGTCATCTTGAATGATGGCATTACGTTCCTGACTCCGTTCGACGTCGAGTCCGAGCGACGCGCCGGGCGGCTCACCTACGTGACGGTTCGGGAGCTCTCCCAGGATGCGCAGGCGCTGATGCTGATCGGACATAGCCGCGGCACCAGCGCGATCGCGAGCGTTCTGGCGGAGATGCTGAAGGCAATGATCCGGGAAGTTGCGGGCTGATCCGGTCGGCGGGGCAACCTCGAAATCGGTCGGTGGCGTCATGATCCTGTTGCCCAAAGGGCAACGCTACCGACGAAATTCGGCGCTTTTCATGTTCTTGCCGATATTCAAGAATGATCGGCGGCCGCTCGAAGCACAGGAATCGTCGGCTTGTCCGTCAATCGAGGCTAGGCAACCGAGATGAAACTGAAATCGCATTGGTGGTGGGACCTTTCCACAGAGGACTTCCGTCAGCTTGACATGAGCAGGATCGTCGCCGTGCTGCCGGTCGGCGCCGTCGAACAGCATGGACCCCATCTGCCCGTTCGCGTCGATACCGCGATCAATGATGGCATTATGCAGCACGCGGTCGCCCAGATGACCGACGACTTTCCGGCTCTCATCCTGCCAACGATCTCGATCGGTAAATCGAACGAGCATTCAGCGTTCCCGGGTACGCTGACGCTTTCTGCGGAAACGCTGGGCCGCGTCTGGTACGAGGTCTGCGAAAGCGTTCATAGAGCCGGGGTCCGCAAGGTCGTCTTCGTCAACTCGCATGGAGGGCAGCCCCAGGTCATGGAGATCGTCTGCCGCGAGTTGCGTGTCAGGCTGGGCATGCTGGCCGTCTCATCACAATGGTCTCGCTTCACTGATCTGTCGGACCTCTTCACTGCGTCCGAACGCAAGCACGGCATCCACGCGGGAGAAATCGAGACGAGCGTGATGCTCCATCTGCATCCCCGCCTCGTTGACATGACGCTTGCGGAGGACTTCAGGTCCCTGTCGCAGACCCTCGAGACGGAATGCGAGATCCTCATGCCGGAGGGCCACGCAGCTGGGTTCGGCTGGCAAATGCAGGACATCAATCCGAAGGGCGCCTGCGGTAACGCCGCCCTCGCGGATGGTGAGCGCGGCCGCGCCACCATCGACCGTGCGGCAAGTCGCTTGATCAAGCTGATCTCGGAGGTTGACCGGTACCCGCTCTCGCGGCTGAGGCCGACAGCGGACTACGAACGCCCGACTGCGGGCGCCGCGCCGCGAGACGCCTGAGCCAAGCCCAAGCGCATGAATTCACGTCGATGAAGTCCAGGCAGATGTCCCCAAACTCCTCCCGACTGCCCGTCCTCCCGCCGCAAGTCGAGACCATGATGCTGAAGGATGGCACACGGCTCGACGCGGACGTGTACCGCCCGGCGGTGCCGGGATCGTATCCGGTTCTGCTTCAGCGTCAGGCCTATAGCAGGCGCATCGCCTGCAGTATCTGCTATGCGCATCCTGCGTGGTACGCCTCACACGGCTACATGGTCGTAGTGCAGGACGTCAGGGGGCGCGGCACATCGGAAGGAACATTCCGACCCGGAGAAACCGAAGTCGAGGACGGCGCGGAAGCGGTCGAATGGGCGGCGCGTCTCGATGGCGCCAATGGCGATGTCGCGATGTACGGCTTTTCCTATCAGGCCTACAACCAGCTCCTTGCGGCTGCGGGAGACTGCCCATCACTGAAAGCCCTCGCACCCGCGATGGGCCCGTGGAATCCGGCGCACTGGGTTTACGAGAACGGCGCGCTACAGATGAAGCACATGATCGATTGGGGCATTCAAATCACGGCGGAGGCAGCACGACGCGCCGGCGATGACGAGGCCTTCAGCGC
This sequence comes from Bradyrhizobium sp. CCBAU 11386, assembly GCF_028128955.1. NCBI lineage: Bacteria > Pseudomonadati > Pseudomonadota > Alphaproteobacteria > Hyphomicrobiales > Nitrobacteraceae > Bradyrhizobium > Bradyrhizobium sp. CCBAU 11386. Next base: position 142,424 of record NZ_LBKA01000002.1, on the reverse strand, counting down.
CCTGCAAGCCGCGTCCGCGAACCTGCCGCTTAGTGGGCCCGTCACGGCTATGCCGCAGCTCCTGCAGAAGTATCGCCGCTATTCGCACGTCATGGACTGGCTCGAAACGCCCGTCGATTCACCGTATTGGGACCGCATTTCGCCCGTGAAGAGCGTGGAAGCTATTCGCGCGCGCCATCTGCCGATGCTGTTCGTAGGCGGCTGGTTCGACCCGTTTCTGCCGGCCACGGTCGAGGCCTACCGGGCTCTCGCGACCAGCAACAGCGACACCAAGCTGATAGTCGGACCCTGGATCCATTTCCCCTGGACGCGGAAAGTCGGCGCGGTCGATTTCGGACCGGAGGCGCAACGCAACGTCGACCTTGATCACATCCAATTCTTCGACCGCGCCCTCAAGGGTCTGCCAGGCAAGGCCGAGCACGGAAGGATCGAGCTGTTCGATATGGGACTGAAAACCTGGCGGCCGTATGATCAGCTGCCGGACCGTACCCATCCCCTGTTTCTAAGCGGCACGGGGCGGACATCGATGGACTCCCAGGACGGCGTTCTCAGCCCGCAACAGAGCACGCAGGAGAATGTGGAGCATATCGTGCATGACCCGTGGCGGCCCGCACCGACCGTCGGCGGCTACTATGGCGCTCCAATGGGACCAGTCGATCGTCGGGTCGCGGATGAACGCGGCGATGTTCTGACCTTCACAACAGAAACGCTTGAACAGGCCATGGAAGTCGTTGGCGAACCCGAGGTCGAGCTCGACCTGAGCTGCGATCGCCCAAGCTTCGACCTCTCTTGCATCCTTTCGGTCGTGAAGCCCGACGAGATGACACTTCAGATCTCCAGCGGGTATGCGCACTATCGCAACGCCGCCCCTGGACGGTACCGGCTGACGTTAGCTGCCACGTGTGCAACGCTGAATAAGGGCGAGCGGCTCCGCTTGTCCATCGCAGGAGCGGACTATCCTGCGTATCCGGTAAATCCCGGAACCGGTGAGGATCCGGTCATTTCACCGAAGACGCATGCTGTCGTAACCACGATTGCGGTCTGGCATGGTCCCTCCTGCCCATCACTTCTCCGGCTACCTCTCGGACGGGGCGGCGAGATCGCTAAATAGGCTGTTTTCTCTGACCGCCGCATCCAAGGCGTTGCGCCGCCCGCACTTCCCGTAGCAACCCGATTTCTTCTCAGCGTCCCTGGAAGACCGCGGGCCGCCGTTCGATGAAGGACTGGATGCCCTCGCGCGCGTCGGCTCTCTTGAGCACGCGATCGCGGATGGCGGGAATGCAGGCAATCGCAGCCGCTTCACCCTGCTCGGCATATTTCGCAGCCGCCTCCTTGGTGACCTGAATGCCAAGCGGTGCGTTGCGGGCGATGATCGCCGCGATCTCCATGGCGCGGGCGACCTGCTGACCCGCCGGCACGACCTCCTGGACGAGACCAATCTCCCGGGCGCGCTGTGCAGTGAATTCATCACAGAGCAAAAGGTGGTATATGGCAATGCCCCAGCCTGCGCGGGACAGGTAACGGAAGTGCGCGCCGCCCAAGGGGGCGATACCGCGCTTTGCCTCCATCAGGCAGAACCGCAGCGAAAAAACCATCGAGGGCTACCGCGATCACGTCGAACGAGTTCTTGTGGAATGGCTCGACACCACTCTCCATGAGCTCGCGACCGATCCAGCTCGGGTGCACATCATCGGGGAGGGACGTGAGCAATTCGAGCGGCTGCATTAAGGCGTGCACATCCTCAATCCGCTGGCCGATGACGTCATCAACCGGGGAACCGGGCACGTAGCGGGGGATCGGGCCTGGCAAGGTCGTTGGGTGGTGGCACACAAGCGCCACGCGGAAGCGGCTAGACAGGTGAATGTAGCTCACCCATGCTTGCAAAGTTCTCATTTGTCGAAGAGTTCTGCGACAACGCAGACTAGCCCCAAAATCAGAGCTTAACAGCGTTTTTGGGGAGGATGCGCGCTTCACGGAAGCCAAATCACGTTCATTCGGGAAGCCCAGTCTGGCTGATGCAGACCAGCCGAAAAACGCCTGTGTGCCCATTCTCACCATAGATGAATAGATTTGCCCGCGGCATCGGTGTTCGCGCCGCGGGGCGATGTCCGCACCTGCTGATCAGCCAAAAGTCACGTGAGAAGCGCTCCAAAGCCGCCTGGCGGTCTGCGGACGCCCAAGAGAGGAGGAAAAAGGAATGGGGTTCAGGACGTTTCTCAGCGCGACCGCTGTCCTAGCGCTCACTGGTGCCTCGGCGCCAGCCGCCGATAAGGATGCTGCCGACATCGCAGTCGAAGCCGCGAAGAAGTATGCGGGCACGACGATCAGCATCGTCTGGGAGGCCGGTCTCCAATCGCTCGACCCACTGAATTACTCGGGTCCCAAGTGGGAGAAGCTCACCGGTATCAAGGTGAAAGTGGTCGAGGTGCCGACCGATCAGATGTTCACCAAGATCATGCAGGATTTCAAATCGGGCGCCGGGGCCTACGACGCGTTGAACGTCATTCCGTCCTGGATGCCCGACCTTGCACGCGCCGGCGCGCTCGAGCCTCTCGACAAGTATGTCGACAAGTTCGGCTATCGCGACGAGTTGCAGGACATCGCGGCCGCCTACCGCGACAACCAGATGCAGTACGACGGGAAGATCTACGGCTTTCCGGACGACGGCGACGTGATGCTGCTTTACTACCGGAAAGACATCTTCGAGGAAACGAAGATGAAGGAGGAGTTCAAGGCCAAGTTCGGCTACGAACTCGCTCCGCCAAAGGACTGGAAGCAGTTCGACGAGATCGGCCAGTTCATCACCGACAAGATGGCGCCCAAGGTTTACGGCGCCGGCTTCTTCCGCACAGCGCCCTATCCGCAATACATGTTCCAGGAGCGCTTCCGCATGGAAGGCGGCAAGTTCTTCAATGCGGACACCATGAAGGCGACGGTGAATAGTGACATCGGCCTCAAGGTGTTCAAGCAGATGCTGGCGGAAAACAAGTTCATGCCGCCGGGCGTGGAGCAGTGGAATTTTGTCGACAACCTCGCGGCGTTCCTTCAGGGCACGACCGCGATGACGATCTCCTGGCCACCCTACGGTCGCTGGGCCGCGGGCTATGGCTCCGGCGAAGAAGCGTTGAAATGGGTGCCGAAATCACAGGTCGCCGGCAAGGTCGGCTACGCGCTTACGCCTCTCGGCCGCCCCGAGCTCGGCGTCGGCTTCGACCTCTCGGTGTCGGCCACCAGCAAGAACAAGGAGGCCGCTTATCTCTTCATCCAGTGGCTGAACAGCAAGAAGACCAGCCTCGAGCGCGTCCAGCTCCCCTATACGCTCCGCGATCCGTTCCGCCTGTCGCACTACGCGAGCGAGAAATACCGTGCGCTCTGGCCTGAGGCTCCTGCCTATCTCGATACGATCAAGACATCCGGCGAGAAGGGCCTGCTCGATCTCTCCCTGCTGCAGCAGGACAAATACGACGAGGCGATGACCAAGGCGATTTCGAGCCTCTGGGCTGGCGAAGATCCCAAGGCCATCCTCGACCGCATGGCGCAACAATTCGACGCCATCACCGAGAAGGTTGGCATTGAAAATCAAAAGGCCGTCTACAAGGTCTGGGCGGCTAAGCCCGGCGCCTATCCGCAATAGCTGCCCTGGACACCACACGGGAGGCGTCGCCCTCCCGTGCGGCGTCGTTTCCTGGACTGATGATGACGCTTTCCGCAAGTCTCAACGGTGCCGAGCAACACCGCCCTAGCCGCTTCGGGCGCATGCTCGAGGACCGCCTCCCCTATCTCATCGTCGCACCGGCCATTCTGATCCTTCTCCTGGTCGGCTTGTTCCCCCTCATCTACTCGCTGATCGTGAGCTTCCAGCGCATCACGATGACCGAGAACGACACATCCTTTGTCGGCCCCTTGAACTATGCGGAGCTCTTCCGGGATGCTCGCCTCTGGGCTTCGCTCGGCCACACAGCCATCATCACGGCAATCGCCCTGCCGCTTGAGCTGCTGATCGGCTTCCTGATGGCGCAGCTCTTCATTGATCGTATGCCCGGTCGCCAGATCTTCGTCGCGCTGCTGGTCCTCCCCACGGTGATTTCTCCGATTGTCGCGGGAGCGACCTGGCGCCTGATGTTCGACGTCCGCTTCGGTCCGATCGGCGAGATCCTGAGCTTCATCGCCGGCGAGCCGGTCCGGATTTTGTGGACGGTCAATCCCGCCTACGTCTATCCCGCGATCATCATCTGCGAGGTCTGGCAGTGGTCGCCGTTCATGTTCCTGTTGCTGCTTGCAGCGCTGTCAAATGTCGACCAGTCGCAGCTCGAAGCTGCGGAGATCGACGGGGCGTCGTATCTGCGCGTGCTTCGCGCGATCGTTCTGCCGGCGATCGCCCCCGTTGTCGCCGTTGCCTGCCTGATCCGGGGCCTCGACCTCGTCCGCATCTTCGACATCATCTGGGCTCTTACCGAAGGCGGCCCCGGCTCGATGACCGAGACCATATCGCTCTACACCTATGTGCAGGGCTTCTCGCAATTCGAGACGAGCTATACGGCCGCAATCTCTTTCCTGGTGATTGCCCTGCTCACTGTCATCACCACTCTGGTCCTCAAGCGCATGGAGCTTGCGCGATGAGTGTCGCCAAGCTTCCGGCGAGAAAAGCCCGCATCCTGGCGCTTCGCTATCTCGGCGCCGGCGTCGTAACGCTGTTGTTCCTGTTTCCGGTCTACTGGCTGTTCATGATTTCGTTCAAGACGCCGGACGAGATCTATCATGTGCCACCATTGTGGATCCCCGGTCAGATCCAGTTCTCGAACTATTACGTGTTGTTCAAGGATGGCGACGTGCTGGCCATCCTGAACAGTCTGATCGTCGCCGGCGTCAGTTCGGTCATCGCGATCATTCTGGGCACGCTCTGCGCCTACAGCCTCGCCCGGTTCGGCACGGGCGGCGAGAACCTGGCGATGTGGATCATTTCCCAGCGCATGATCCCGCCGATCGCGGTCGTCTTCTCGATCTTCCTGATCTACGTCTATTTTGGTCTCGTCGACGGCTACTTCGGGCTGATCCTGCTCTACACGGCGTTCAATCTCCCTTACGTCATTTGGATGATGCGCGGCTACATCGTCGACGTTCCGCTGGAGCTTGAGGAAAGCGCTCTCGTCGATGGCCTGAGCCGATGGGAAGTGATCTGGAAAGTCGTCTTCCCGATGGTGCGCCCGGGACTCATGGCGACGTCGGTCTTCACCTTCGTCTTCGCCTGGAATGATTTCCTCTTCGCGCTGGTGCTCACGCGCACCGAGGTCATCACCTTTCCCGTCATGCTGACGCACTACTTCGGCGGACAATCGAATTTCTGGGCAAAGATCGCGGCGATGTCCGTCCTGGGAACGTTGCCGATCTTCGTCGCGGTCTCAGTGATGCAGCGCTATCTCGTGCGCGGCATCTCCTTGGGCGCAGTCAAGGGTTAGGGAGAGCGGAGTGGCTGACGTCAAGCTGTCCGGGGTGCACAAGTACTACGGCAATGTGCACGCGGTTCGGGGTGTGGATCTCACCATCACCGACGGCGAATTCGCAGTGCTTGTGGGGCCGTCCGGCTGCGGCAAGAGCACGCTCTTGCGAACGATAGCCGGTCTTGAAGACCCGGACGACGGAACAATCACCATCGGTGGCGCGGTGGTCAACGATCTGCGCCCGCGCGAGCGCAACATCGCGATGGTGTTTCAAAATTACGCGCTCTACCCCTATTTGACCGTCGGCGAGAACATCGCGTTCGGTCTGCGCGCCCGCAAGACTCCAGAGATGGAGATCAGGAAGCGGGTCAGCGAAGCCGCCGAAATGCTCGGCATCGGCAATCTCCTGCAGCGCTATCCGCGTCAGCTCTCCGGCGGACAGCGTCAGCGCGTCGCCATCGGCCGGGCCATCGTCCGCAAAGCGGACCTCTTCCTCTTTGACGAACCTCTCTCGAATCTGGACGCTCAGTTGCGCGACGAGATGCGGACCGAGATCAAGCGTCTGCATCACGAGATCACGACGACGATGATCTACGTCACCCACGACCAGGTCGAGGCGATGACGCTCGCCGACCGCATCGTGCTGCTCCGTGATGGAACGATCCAGCAGCAAGGGGCTCCGCTTGAACTGTTCGAGCAGCCCCGAACGGGCTTTGTGGCCGGCTTTCTCGGATCTCCGTCGATTAACCTCATCCCAGCAACCCTCAAGACGAACGGCGGCGTTGCAGCAGTTGTGTTTCAGCCTGGTGATTCGCTGACACTTCCGCCCGCAAAGGCCACGTTACTCACCCGCGAGGATGGACGGGAGGTTCTCGTCGGCATTCGGCCTCAGCACTTCAGCCGGGCTGGCGGCGGACCTCTCCGCGACGGAGTGGTCTCTTATTCGGCCGTAGCCGATCTCATTCAGCCGACGGGGACCCGTACATTCACCACCATCAAGATCGGCGGAGTGGATGCGGTCGCGGAGTTGCAGGCTCATGACGTCAGCGGCCATGGCGAGCGGATCGACCTCGCGATCGACCTCAATCGCGTGGTGCTGATCGATCCGGCCAGCGGCCTGATCATCGCGTAACGACAGCCAACGACATGGAAAAAGGGGAAGAGAAAATGGCGCCGAGACTGTTTGCAACCGGAATCGGAGCGCCCGAGGGCCCGGTGTGCCTGCCGGATGGATCGATGTATGTCACGGAGATGTCTGCATCGACTCTTTGCGTTACGCGGCTTGACCATCGTGGCAATCGCAAGGTGATCCGGACGACGGGCGGTCGTCCGAACGGGTTGACGACGGATGGCCACGGCCGGATCTGGATCGCGGAAGCAGGCCTCCGGGCGCTGATCTGCATCGACGAAGGCGGAAACGAGATCCGGCGCATGCAGGGCGACGGTGCCGACCGCTTCCTGTTTCCAAACGATCTCTGCTTCGGTCCGAATGGACTGCTCTACATGACCGACTCCGGCATGGCGGCTGAAGATTTCATCAACGGCCAGGCTTTCGTCGATGGTTATATGGACCTTGATTGGGACGGTCGTGTGTATGAGATCGATCCGGCGGCCATGAAGGTCGTACGCGTGCTCGATCGCAAGATCCGCTTCACCAACGGCATTGCTTTCGGTCCCGACGATCACCTCTATGCCAACGCATCCTTTACCGGCGAGATCTACCGATACGACGTGCTTGGCGAGGCCGCGCCGAAACGGGTGGTCTTCGGCAACGTCCTGCAACCTGATTCTAATCCCGACTTCAAAGGGCCGGATGGCATGGCCTTTGGCACGGACGGCCGGCTTTATTGTACGGTCTACAATCAGACGAACGTGACGGTGCTGGACCGCCGGGGTGAGGTCGCCGATCGTCTGATCCTGGATGGACCACAGCCGACGAATTGTGCCTTTACGCTCGAAGGCAAGAAGCTGCGTGTCACTGAAGTCGGCAAGGGGCAGGTCGAGGAGATCGATATGCCCTGCGAAGGCCTGCCGCTGCATCTGCCGAAATTCGCTTGACGAGGTGCCTCGCGGTTTTGTCCCGCGAGCGTTCCGCCGAGACTCAGAGGAAACCGATCGACAACCAGGGCACGGCTGCGACGATCAGTGTGCCGATCAAGAGCGCGATCATGTAGCCCACGATCGGCTTCATGCCCTCGTCCGGGTTGATGCGGCTGATCGCGCAGGCCGCGTAATAGCCGACGCCGAACGGTGGCGCGAACAGGCCGATGCCCATCGCGAGAACGACCACCATCGCGTAGTGGACGTCGTGCACCCCGACCTGCCGCGCGATCGGGAAAAGGAGCGGACCGAACAGGACGATGGCCGGGATCCCTTCCAGAACACTGCCCAGGATCACGAAGGTCACTATGGTCACCGCCAGGAAGACGGGGACTCCGCCGGGAAGGCTGGTCATGAACTTTGCAAGAGAGGCAGAAAATCCCGACTGGGTCAGCGCCCAGGCCATGCCTGTCGCCGCGCCGATGATGAGCAGGATCGCCCCCGACAGCGAGGCCGTCTCGACCAGCATCGGATAGATACGGCGCCAGTCGAACTGCCGATAGATGAAAAGACCCGCACAGGCTGAGTACAAGATCCCGATGGTCGAGACCTCCGTTGCCGTCGCAACGCCTTCGACGACGGCAGTCCGGATTACGAATGGCAGCGCGATCGCCGGTATCGCGATCACAAAGGCGCGGCCGACCTCTCGTCCCGTCGCCCGTCTGACGTGAGACAGGTCCTCGCGACGGTATCGCCACCACACCACGGCTGCGAGCATGACCGCGAGCACGACGCCCGGGAGCAACCCGCCGGTGAACAGCGCCGAGATCGACACGCCGGTCACCGAGCCGATCGTGATCAGAACCAGCGACGGGGGAATCGTCTCAGTCTGCGCCCCCGTCGCGGCCAGGAGCGCAACGAGATCGCCGGGCTTTGCCCCACGCTGCCGCATCTCGGGAAACAGGACCGGCGCCACGGCAGCCATGTCCGCCGCCTTGGAGCCGGAAATGCCCGAGACCAGATACATCGCCCCGACCAGCACGTAGTGCAGTCCGCCGCGCACGTGGCCCAGAAGGCTTGCAAGGAAGCTGACCATCGCGCGCGCCATGCCCGTCATCTCGATCAGAAGGCCGAGAAAGACGAAGAGAGGCACGGCGAGCAGGATCAGGTGGCTCATGCCCTCATCCATTCGTCCGATCATCACCACGTCGGGCGTGTTCGTCGTCAGGGCGAGATAGCCCACAGTGGCGAGGCCGAACGAAAACGCGATCGGCACGGCCGCAAAGACCATCGCGCCGACGACGAAGACGAAGAAGATCAGAAGGTTCAGATTGCCGAGTGGCTGCAAGACCGGAGCAAGCAGAACGAACGTCGCGATGACGCCCGCGACGATGGCCAGGGAAGCGAGCAAGCTTCGCAGGCTCGCAATGCGAATGAGCCGGAGGACGGCTGCGATCAGCATCAGCCCGATCCCGATCGGCAGCGCTGCCGCACGCCAGGTGTTGACGATTTCGAGCGCCGGGGTCGTGACGAATGCTTCGTCGGCGGCGAATTCATAGGCCGGCCAAACGACGAGCACGAGAAACGCAAGCGATGCCGCTGCTGCCACGACATCCAGGAACGCGCGGAGTTCCGCACTGAGAATGCCGACAATGGCGGTCATCCGCATGTGCTCGCCGCGCTGGAACGCAATCACGGATCCGAGCATGGCGAGCCAGAGGAAAAGAATGGCGGCGAGCTCGTCGGACCAGACGATCGGCGAGCGGAACACGTATCTGCCGACGATGCCCGCGGACAGGACCGTGATCTCGGCCACCACAAGCAATGCTGCCGGGACCGCAACCACGTGGCCTAGTAATGTGTTGGCCCGCACCACCCATCTGCGCGAGTTCGCCTGAGACGTGCCGGGTGTCAGACTGCCGTCGACATGCGGTGTATGGCTCACGCTGGTCATGATAGTTGGCCCGCGGCTCTTTCAAGGTGAGACCATGCCTCCTCGCCAAACTTGCCCTTCCAGTCGGCGTAAAAGCTGGTCTTGGACAGCGCCTGGCGGAAAGCGGCACGATCGACGTCGATAAACTTGAGCCCTTTGGCAGAGAGATCGGTCCGCAATGACAGGCTGAGCTTTGCGATGTCGGCGCGCTGATCGATGGCAGCGCGATCGAGCTCGCGCGTCACGATCTCCTGCACGTCCTTGGGCAGGCGCTCAAAGGCGCGTTTGTTGCCCAGGATCCAGTAACCGTCCCAGACGTGCCCGGTCAGGCTGCACGTGCTTTGCACTTCGTAGAGACGCGCCGTCGCGATGATCGGCAAGGGATTCTCCTGACCGTCGACGACCTTGGTCTGTAACGCGGAATAGACCTCGTTGAAGTTGATCGGAGTCGGTCCGGCTCCAAGTGCTTTGAAAAGCGAGGTCAGCAATGGTGCGGGTGGAACGCGGATCTGGAAGTTCTTCAGATCATCCGGCGTTCGCACCTCGCGGCCGGACGAGGTCACCTGACGAAAGCCGTTGTCCCAGGCCTTCGACACCGCCATGATCGGCGTCTTGGCAATCTGCGCCCGGATGTAGGTGCCGAGGTCGCCGTCCATGGCCTTCCATACGCTGTCGTAGTCGGCGAATGCGAAGCCGGTGTTCACGATGCCCGCGCTTGGGACCAGGGTGGCAAGAATCGAGGACGATTGGTTAAAGAACTCGACGCCGCCGCTGCGAACCTGGGTCAAAAGCTCGGTGTCGGAGCCGAGCTGGTTGGCCGGAAACAGCCTGATTTCCAGCCGGCCGCTGGTCGCTTCGCGAATACGGTCGATGGCCTCCTGCGCGCGGATATTCACCGGATGCGTCGGATCCTGTCCGGTCGCGAACTTGTAGACGAACTCGGCAGCAGACACCGGACGGGTCAGAATCCCGCAGAGAGGTACGGCCGTGGCCGCCATCAACAGCGAACGGCGGCTGATGCTTCCGGGCTTAGATGTCATGTTTTCCTCCTGGTCCTTCATTGACGTTGCTGCCCGCTGCATCAGCGCACGCTGGCCTGCAGCTTTCCGGGTTCTTCGCTTGCCGGCTCTCGATCACCGACATTTGGGCAGGAGCAATCACTCGCCGCCGCAACATGCGACGGGCGTACCTCCTCACCCGGGTTTGGCTCGATTGGCGCTTAGCGCCGGTACCCTAAAGCCACTGCTTGATCTGCCGTGCGACCTCTGCGGTTGAAATCCCGTAGCGGTCGTGCAGAGTCGGAAGTGCGCCGGCGTCAAGAAATTCGTCGGGCAATGCGATCTGGCGGAAAGGCGGATGGACGCCTGAACGCATCAGAAGTGCGGCAACCGCCTCGCCGAGACCGCCAATCGTTGTGTGGTTCTCGGCAACGACGACAAGGCGGCCCGGCTTGCCGGCTTCACGCAAGATCGTCTCGGCGTCGAGCGGCTTGATGGTTGGAACATGCAGCACCGCAATATCGATGCTGTCGTCCTTCAAAGTTTGCGCGGCCTCGAGCGCACGCATCGTCATGATGCCGGACGAGATGATCAGGACATCCTTCGCGTCGCGGATCACCTTGGCCTTGCCGAGCTCGAACTTGTAATCATATTCGTCCAGCACGACCGGCACCTGGCCGCGCAGCAGGCGGGTGTAGACTGGCCCCTGATGCGCCGCGATGGCAGGCACCAGTTGCTCGATTTCGTGGGCATCGCAGGGATCGATGACCGTCATGTTCGGCATGGCACGAAACAGCGCGAGGTCCTCTGCGGCCTGGTGACTCGGGCCGTAGCCCGAGGTCAGGCCGGGCAATGCGCAGACGATCTTCACGTTGCGGTCTTCCTCCGCGATCGTCTGGTGTATGAAGTCGTAAGCCCGCCGCGATGCGAACACGGCGTAAGTGGTCGCGAAAGGCATGAAGCCTTCGGCGGCGAGGCCGGAGGCGGCGCCGAACAGAAGCTGCTCGGCCATGCCCATCTGGTAATAGCGGTCCGGAAACTCCTTCGCGAAGATGTGCAGATCGGTGTATTTGCCGAGATCGGCCGTCATGCCGACCACATCAGGGCGGCTGCGTGCGAGCTCGACGAGCGCGTGTCCAAAGGGCGCCGGTTTCGTCTTCTGTCCCTCGGCCGCGATCGAAGCGATCATGGCGGAGGTGGTCAGGCGCGGCTTGCCCGGCGGCGGTGCTGATCGGACGGTCTTCATGCCTGCCTCCCGGCTTCCAGCGCGGCAAGCGCGAGCTGCCATTCGTGTTGCTCGACGCGGATGAAATGGTTCTTTTCGCGCTGCTCCAGGAAGGGAACGCCCTTGCCCATCAGCGTATCGGCGACGATCATTCGCGGCTTGGGTTCTGGGTGCGATTTGGCACCATCGAAGGCAGCAACCACGGCATCGAGATCGTTGCCGTCGATGCGCTGCACGAACCAGCCGAAGGCCTGAAGCTTCTCGACCAACGGCTCGAACGTCATGACCTGCGTGGAAGGACCGTCCGCCTGCTGATTGTTGACGTCGACGATGCCGATCAAATTGTCGAGCTTGTAGTGGCCCGCCGACTGGATGGCCTCCCAGACCGAACCTTCGTCGAGTTCGCCATCGGAGAACAACGTATACACCCGCGCCTCGGATTTCTTGCGCCTGAGTCCCAGGCCCATGCCGACAGCGATGCTGAGGCCAAGTCCGAGCGAACCGCCCGACATTTCCATTCCAGGCGTGTAGGAGGCCATGCCCGACATCGGCAGGCGGCTCTCGTCGCTGCCATAAGTTTCGAGCTCTTCCTCGGGGACGATCCCCGCCTCGATCAAGGCCGCGTAGAGCGCGATGGCATAATGCCCGTTGGAGAGCAGAAAACGGTCTCGCTCCTCCCACGACGGATCTTCGGGCCGGTAGCGCATCGCATGGAAATAGGCCACGGCGAGAACGTCGGAGATGTCCAGCGCCTGTGCGATATAGCCCTGGCCCTGGACTTCACCCATGCGCAGCGCATTGCGGCGAATGTTGTAGGCGCGGTCGGCCAGCTTGGGCGTGTTGGCAAGCGTGTTGGTCTCGGTTTCCATCGATCTGGACCTTGTTTCGCTGGCTCAGTGGATGAGCATGCCGCCGTTGACGTCGATCACGGCACCGGTCACGTAGGCGGAGAGATCCGAGGCCAGGAAGGTGAAGATGCCGGCGACGTCTTCTGCCGTGCCGAGACGATTGAGCGGGATGCCTTCCAGGATCTTCGCCCTCATCTCGTCGGTCAGCTTGCCCGCAGTGATATCGGTGCCGATCAGGCCGGGCGTGACGCAATTGACGCGGATTCCGTCCAGGCCGAACTCACGGGCCATCGCCTTGGCGAGACCAAGCACACCGGCCTTCGCGGCCGAATAGTGCGGGCCGCCAAATATTCCACCGCCGCGCTGGGCCGAGACCGACGACATGCACGCAATCGAGCCGGACTTCCGTGCGCGCATGTGCGGGATCACGGCCTGGGAGAGAAACAGGATGCCCTTGAGATTGACGTCCTGAATGCGATCCCAATCGGCGGGCGAAATGTCCAGGAACTTGACGGGTTGGGTGATGCCCGCATTGTTGATCAGAACATCGATTGCACCGAAGGCTTCGATCACGCGGGCGACCGCCTGTTCGCAGGACGATTTGTCGGCCACGTCACACCGCAGACCAATGTGGGAGTTTCCAAGCGATGCCGAAGCATCCGCCGCAGCGCCCGCGTCGATATCGAGAATGGCGACCCGAGCGCCCTCGGCGGCGAACCGCCGGGCGGTGGCAAGCCCGATCCCGCGCGGCGAGGCCGCGCCCGAAATGATGGCCGTCTTACCGCTGAGCAGCATCAATTCCTCCCGCAAATTGTTCTTCCTTGGTACTTAGGAATGACCCGCGGAGGGCCAGCGGACAAGCGCGCAGTTGTCACGGATCGATGAATTTGGTTCACTTATGGGATGCTATCGAATGTCCCGATATCGGCAATTCGCGCCTTTGAAGCCGCCGCCCGCACCGGTTCGTTTCGCGATGCGGCGAATGAGCTTCACCTGACGCCAAGTGCCGTCAGTCACGCCATCCGCAAGCTGGAAGGCACGCTTCGGACCGTTTTGTTCGAGCGCAGCGCCCGATCCGTGCGACTCACTCCGGCCGGCGAGAACCTGATGCGTCACACGGGAGCGGCATTCGATCAGCTCCGCCGTGGCCTCGAGGAAGTTGCCGCGCGCGGGCCACAATTGGTGCGCGTCCATTCCGCGCCCAGCTTTGCCGCGCAATGGCTGGCCCCTCGGCTTGCACAGTTTCTCGCTGCTTACCCGAAGCTCGAGGTTCGGCTGGCTGCAAGCACCGACTATGCGCGCTTCAGCAACGACGATTTCGATATCGACATCGTCTACGGTCCGCCCCGCGCGGAAGGTGTCGAAATTGTTCCTTTGCCGGAGGAGACGGTCACGCCACTCTGCTCGCCCTCGCTCGCAAAATCGATACGAAAGCCTGCCGATCTCCTCGATCAGACGCTCATCCGCTCCGACGTGAAGCGGGTGCAGTGGCACCAATGGTTCACCGCGAATGGGTTGGAAGCACCTGCGCTTCACGGCATGAGATTCGACCGGAGCTTTCTTGCGATTGCGACGGCTGCGGAGGGATTGGGCGTAGCGCTGGAATCAACCCTTCTGGCCGAACGCGAACTGGCGAGCGGGCGATTGGTAGCTCCATTGGCGGGACGGGCCAACGATATCCGCTACGTCGGTCACCGCCTGATCTACCCGCGCGCCAGCCGACAAAGATCGGCGGTACGAGCCTTTGCAGATTGGCTCGTGGCGCAACTTGAGGGTCAAAACACGCGCCCCTCAGAGTGACCGCAACCCTTGCCCAGCCTCTTGGCTTACTTCGCAAGCCCGTCCGCACAGTCTCAGGGTTGTAAGCTCTGAGCGCGGAGCGATCGGTTCTCGCACACAGCAGTTGCCCGATGTGCTTGGCAAGATCGAGAAACTTCTGGTGCAGTTGGACGTCGAAAACGTCCAACCGAAAGTCCCGTTCCGATGCTCACTGGGTGCAAGCACTTGAATTTGCTTGGTGGGCGCACCAGGGCTCGAACCTGGGACCCGCTGATTAAGAGACAGCCACTGGTTAAGAACAATCAATGACTTGCCGATCGCACACCTGGGCTTATCCGGTCGAAAATGGGCATTCGTCGCACAATCATGGTGCTTAGTTGCGCTGCGCTTAGGCCCCAACCGATCGGTTAAACCCGACGTTGAAACGCTACACTGGACCTACTTCCTGATTTATTTCGAGCGCGGGGGAACCCGGCTTCCCGGCATCGCTCTCTGTTTCGTGGCAATGGCCGCGCTGCACCTTGGAAGCCAGGCGCGTTCTCGGTGAGCCCCAAAAATCACATTATGGGGTTACCGCTACTGATTATCGCCGGCCACCAGCCGCCTGACACCTCGTCCAGCGAGCTGTCTTTCAGCGCATCCTTCTCTGGCGTTGACGAGACGTTGGTGTTCTGCGCGACGTCCTTGGGACTCTGGCCGGGTTCGGCCTGCGCCTTCGTATTGGTGTCCTGCCCGTTGGTCATATGCAATCTCCACTTTCATTAATGCTGATCGGGTCAATCGAGGCGCGGGAAAACGAATTCCCGAGCGGTTAGCCCCCCTTCATCCCCCCGGGTGAACAGCTGGTGGAGAGGTACGGCCAACTGCCGCCTGACACCTCGTCCAGCGAGCTGTCGCCGAGCGCATCCTTCTCTGGCGTTGACGAGACGTTGGTGTTCTGCGCGACGTCCTTGGGACTCTGGCCGGGTTCGGCCTGCGCCTTCGTATTGGTGTCCTGCCCGTTGGTCATATGCAATCTCCACCTTCATCAAGGCTGATCGGGTCAATCCGACGCTGAAATTTCACGCTGAGCTCATTTTCTGATCATTTCACGAGGCAGGGAAAACGGTTTCGCTGCCTCGGCCTTTGTTTCGTCAGAAGTCTAAGGCGTCGTTGGCTCAGATGCTTTCTTGGTTAGCCCCCCGGGCCGACGCCGCCGCGGGAGGCGACACTCGCTGTATTACTCATTGGCCAAAGGCCGCCTGACACATCGTCCAGTGAGCTGTCGCTGAGCGCTTCAGAGGTCGTCGAGATCTGGGACGCTTTGTTCTCAGCGCCGTCCTTCAGGCTCTCGCCGGGTTCGGCTTGCGCCTTCGAATTCGTGTCCTGCACGTTGGTCATATTCAATCTCCACCTTCGTGAATGCTGATCGGTTAAACCCGACGTTGCAACTGTACGCTGAGGTCGTTTTCTGATCATTTCACGAGGCAGGGAAAATGGTTTCGCTGCCTCGGCCTTTGTTTCGTCGGACGTCGAAGCCGTCGTTGGCTCAGATGCTTTCTCGGCTAGCCCCCCGGGCCTTCGCTGGCGTAGCTGGCACGCGCGAGATTATTGAACGGCCAAGTGCCGCCTGACACATCGTCCAGCGAGTTGTCGCTGAGTGCATCAGCCGCCGGCGAAATTTGGGATGCCGGGGTTTGAGCGCTGCCCTGGAGGCTCTCGCCGGGTCCGGCGTCCGCCGTGGAATTGGTATCCTGCTGATCGGTCATGCTCGATCTCCCGTTCTCATCAATGCCAAGCCCACGACCCGGGCGTCAGATCTTGTGGGTCGGAGGCACGCGGCCGCCGGACACATCGTCCAGGGAGCTGTCGCTGAGTGCATCCTTTTCAGACGTCGAGATCTGGGATGCCTTGTTCTGGGCGGCATCCTTGCGGCTATCGAGGGATTCGGCTTCCGCCTTCGAATTGGTGTCCTGCCTATTGGTCATGCTCAATCTCCACTTCAAATGATGATTCTCTAAACCCTGAGTTGCAGCGACGCTCAATGACGTCATTTCCAGAACATTCAAGGGCTTAGGAAAATAGTTTCTGGCGTCGCGCATTGCTTCGTGCGCTTGAGGGTGAAAGGTACCGCCGGATTGACTTGCGAGCGATACGGCAGATGCCGTATTTTCGTCGTCGGTCACGGGGACGTGTCGAAAGGCCCCTTCGAAAGGCTCCCTTCCACCTTTTTCGGTCAGGCTCTCAGGATCTGGCGCCTTTCATCGCGACCTCCTCCACAAGCTTGAGCAGGCGGTCAAATCGCTCGCCCGCGATCGACACCTGGTCGAGCACGGCAGGATCAAGCTCGTCCTTCAACCGCGTCGTCTCGTCACCGAGACCGCTGTCCTGCTCGCCGTAAGCCGGCGTTCTCCATTCGGCGCACAAACTCTTCGTCGGCCCTACTGCGGCACTACCTTGCGTCGCCCGGATCGAACCGGAGCGGCACCTGACAGATGATTGCACCATCTTCCTGTCACCGTATTCCCAGCCTGTCACCGTATTCCCCAACTATCGCGTCATCAGTCTTCCGCCATTGACCAGCACCGCGCCAGTAATCTCTTCAAGGGTCTCGTCGGTGAGTCCCCCGGACACATCCCCACCGCGAACGTCCTCGATATCCATCTCGGTGAATTCGAACCCCTTCGTTTTCGCAAGACCGATGATCTGCCTGGTGTCGCCACTGCGAATGACGGCTTCCGCGGATGCATCACCGGCGACGCTCATCAGAAATTTGGTCCATTGGTCGATTTTCATGATCCTCTCCGTGACTTCCGGTTCAATTTGACAAGGGCCCGTCTGGTTCTTGCAGGTCCTCCTCCAGCGCACCAAGATTGAATAGGTCTTCCAACGTGGCCGTGGTCGCTTCTCGCCTGACGCCGCACTCCCGGTCGAGAAGGGTTCCAATGGCGCTTGCGTTGTGCCTTGCCGAAGCAATCAATTCTCCGAGCCGCGCCATTGACGGCATGTCGGACGTGTCTTCGAAACGTTGTCGCAAGCGCCGTCCGATCAGAGCGAATCCCGTATTGATCGATTCGTATCGCAGATGGTTCGGAAAGCGCAGAACGGGCAAATCGCTTGCTGTCCTCGTCATGTGACGAGACATCATATCTTCGACGATCCGCGCCACATCGCCGCCCGTCTCGAAGCTTGCCTCGTCGTAAACACGGTATCCCATCGGCCAGCGATCATCGGGCGCACACGGGCTGACCAGTCTAATGGTGCGCTCCGCCAGGTTGAACTTGAAGCCAGACTCGCAGGACGGCGTGCTGATCACGGGCCGCTCGGGCTGATACTTGCGATACTTGGCAACGTTGTCACGGGCCCGGCCCGCAAAATTCAAGGATCGAGCGTCCGTTGCTCCCTCGTTACGCAGGCCGAACAGAACGGGAAGTGTCTCCTCCGGCGAGAAGACGGCGTGAATCTTCGCGAGTGCGCCAACGCTCAGGACCGAAAAGCGCACCCGATAGGCCGGTGAGATCGCGAGCAGGCGCCGGGTGCGCTCGACATCTCGCGTTGGAATGGCCGTGCTCGTGAATGGCACGTCGCCAAAGGTAGAGACGAAATCGTCAACGAAGCGTTCGTAGTCGGGATTGTCGAAGGGATCCGTACCGCTATAGCAGATAGTCCTGCGGGCCGCGGGGCCGCTCACCCCACCGATCACTTCAAGGATTTCGCGCCAAAGCCGGGCATGCTCCGGCGTGTAACGAAATACATCGTCGAGCCTGGGCGGCGACAGTGAGCAAAACCAGCATCCGACGGAGCAACCGCGCGATAGCTCGAAGCTGGCAGGAATGTGCGGATTGGGCGTAAGTGACACGCCGATCTCCAAGTTCGCCCGGTAAATCTGGCGCTGACGCCAGCGAGCGAAGCGGGGATCGGCCGGCTGGCTCGCCGCGGTTGCGTCAAGGAGATGTTTGGTTCCTCGCCTTTGGAAGTCGCGGTAGCGAACCCAAACGGGCGGAGACTTAGATTCATCGTCGCCGGAATGCTCCGGGTCCCATATTGGGCGCACGAGTTCGGGATCGACCCGCAAACCGAATGTCGCGGCGACCCGATCCGGGTCCTGGATAAACGCGGACCGGAACGTCGGGTCCGCATGCCACCGTTCCTCGAAACGCTTGATATCGCTGAACGGCGTGACGTCATCTGCCGCGGGAGGCTGCAGGCCGGCCAGTTCAAACAGATGCAGGGTCCGCTCGGAAGTCTCGTCTGCCGCCTGAAAGTCATTTCGGATCAATGCGGTCGAAGATTTCATGAATGTCGTCCGCCGATAAGGAGTTTCCGGACGGCGTTCAAATTCCCCGCCCAAAATGTAAAGGTACCGCTGGATTCATCTGCGAGCGATACGGCAGATGCCGTATTTCATCGTCGGTCACGAGGAAGTGTCGAAAGGCCCTGCCTTCGATCTCAGGATCTGGCGCCTTTCATCGCGACCTGCTCGACAAGCTTGAGCAGACGGTCGAATCGCTCGCCCGCGACCGACACCTGGTCGAGCACGGCAGGATCAAGCTCGTCCTTCAACCGTGTCGCTTCGTCGCCGAGCCCGGTTTCCTGCTCGCCATAGGCCATCCTGCGCTCGGTGGCGCGCAGGCGGTCCGACAGCAGGATGGCGAGAGCGCGATAAAAGCGGCCGGCAAAGGCGTGGTCTGCCGCGAGCTTTCGCAGCAGGACCTGCTTGTCCAGGAACAGGGCAACCGAATCGACCTTTGCCGCCACCGTGGCCGAGGGCGGCGCTGAATCGACCAGCGACATCTCACCGACGAAGTCGCCCGCCTCGAGCTGGGCAATCTCGCCGATGCCGGACACGCTCACGCCCATTCGTCCCTGCAACAGCAGGACGATCGACGGGATCGGCACGCCTTCATCGATCAGGACCTCCTGTCGCCCGATGCCGCGGCGGGAGCCTGTACGGGCCATCCAGTCGATGTCGGAGTCATTCAGCACGCCGAATATGAAGAGGACCTTGCGCATATCGGTGACCCCTAGATCAGTTGACGTTCCGCGAAATCCGCAAACAGGCCTGGCTGCGCCATCAACTCGGCGAAGCTGCCGGTCTGCACGATCTTGCCGCCGCCCATCACGACAATCCGGTCCGCCGACCGAACGGTGCTGAGCCGGTGCGCGATGACGATACGCGTCAGGTTGAGCCTTGATATCGAATCGCTGACGATGGCCTGGGACCGGTTGTCGAGCGCACTGGTGGCCTCATCCATCAGCAGGAGCCGCGGCCGATGCGCCAGCGCCCGCGCGATCAGCAATCGCTGGCGCTGGCCACCCGAAAGCGTGTTGACGCCCTCTGCGACGAGGGTCTGCATGCCCATGGGCATGGCCTCGAGATCACGGTCCAATCCTGCCAGCCGTGCGATCTCCCATGCCTTGTCGATCGACAGACGGGCTGCGCCGCAGATGTTTTCATAGACGCTGCCGGAGGCGAGCCTGGAGTTCTGCAGCACGACACCGACGTCGCGGCGCAACAAGCCGACGTCGATCGTCTCGAGCGACTTGCCGCCGACAAAGATCACACCGGATTCCGGCTTCTCGAACCCGAGAAGCAATCGGAAGAGTGTCGATTTGCCGCTCCCCGACGGGCCGACAATGGCGAGATATTCTCCTGTCCTGACACTGAGGCTGACATCGTCGAGGATCAGCGGCCCGCTCTCGCCATAGCGGAACGACACGTTGGCAAACTCGATCGAGCTGCTGATCTCGCCGACCGACTTCCGCTCGTCGCCGATTTCGGCCGCCGTCGAGATGATCGGCTTGATCCGCTCGATCCTCGGGATTGCGACCAGCAGCTCTCCGATCGCCAGCGCCCACTCGCCGACCGCGGCGAGCGACAGACCGAACGCCGCATAGAATGCCAGGAACGTACCGAGTTCGTGCACCGGCCTCGCGCCGGACGTGGTCTGGGCCAGGGCGAAGATGAGCAGCGTCGCCAGCGCAGGAAACGCCGCATCGAGGCTCTTCTGGAGGTTTGCCGCACGCTGCGACGCGATGAAATGGCGCTTCTGCCTGGAAAAGCGCTCGACCCAGATCGAGAGCGCCTGCATGGTCGCGTTCGCAATCCGCAGTTTTCCGACGCCGGTGAGGAGCTGCAGAACCAGCCCCTCCAGCCATCCCTGAAGATAAAGGCTCTCGCGCTCCTCCGACAGCCGGACCAGGCTGATCGCGACCACCATTGCGACGCGCAGCACGGCCAGCGCCGCGGCCAACAGGCCCAGTCTGACGTCGAGGGCGAACATCACGGCAAAACTGAAACCGCAGGACACAAGCGCCAGAACTCCGCGAATGGCGCGGCCGGTGACGATCGTGCGGACGGCTTCGACACCAAGCGTGCGGTCCGCGAGGTCGCCGACGGAGAAGTTGCGGAAGAAAGCGGTCGGCATCCGCAGCAGGCGGTCGACAATCGCCGCCTGCAAGACAAAGTCCAGCCGGCTCTCGAGCCGGAGCATGGCGATGCCCTGCATCACCTGGAATCCGCCGGCCACCAGCGTCACGACAACGAGCGCGATGGCGCAGATCAGGAGCTGGTCGACTTCCGCGCGCGGGAGCACGGAATCGATCAGCAGCTTGGTGACCAGGGGCGTAGCCAGCGCGAGAAGGCCGAGGCACAGGGCCGCCAGCATGATCCGCAGGACATCGCCCCGGACCGTCGCGGCGCCGAACTTCAGGAGATCACGAACCGTCAGGGCCCGCGACGGCAGCGGGCGATAGAACATCACCGCCTCGGGAGCCAGTTCGGCGGCGATTGCCCGCGTCAATTCACGGCGCGTGCCGGCGCCGGGGTCGACGATGATGTGGCGGCCGCCTGCCTTGGGAAGGATCGCGACGGCCCGCCGGTCTTCGCCAAGGAACGCGACGAACGGACCGGCACTGTTGGTCTGCCAGTCCGCGCGCAGCAACAGGCGCCGTATTCGCACCCGCGACGCCGCTGCGATCCTCACGGCACGCGTAAGATCATCATTGTCGAACGCCATATTGGCCGGCGCCTGGAGCGAAAGGCCCATGGCTGCTCCGACCTCCCGACAGGCGGCCAGCAGACGGCCGGCACCGTCCGCGCCGGGCTGCGATGCTTCGGGCCCGGCTGTGATGATGCCGGCAAGACGGCTGACAATGCCGGTCCTGCGCTGCCGGTTGAGGCCGGAGCGCAGGCGCAGGCGGTCGGCCTCCGCGAGGGTGTCCTCATCGATCCTGCGACACAGGCTTTCCATGACGCGTCCATGGAAGCGATCAAGCGCGGCCCATATCTCGGGAAGCGGGAATGCGGTGCTCTCGCGCACCACCAGCGTCGCGTCCTCGCGAGCGACGACCCAGGTTCCCGGCGACATCGGCGAGGGACTCTCCCCGGAGCCATGGATCTCCGGCATCTCCATCACGCCGATGGTCCCATGCTCAATCCCGATCCAGCCGACCTGCCGGCCGGACAGCCGGAGAATGTCGCCGGATGCCAGTGCGTATCGCGAGCCGATCGCGGCCTGCTGCACGACCGCTCCTTGAGGAGACGCCGCGATGACTCCCGACACAAGCGCAGTCCAGGCGTCGATCGCGTCCCGATCCGCAAGACCGCTGCGATGATCGATCACGATTTCGGTCTCGAGACCGCCGACCGCAATCACGGCCATCGAATTCCCGTTGCCATCGCGGATAGCGGGCATGCCGAAAACGACCGCGCCTTGCTCGACCCGAAACAAATGATGCCGACGGCTCGGCTCGCCGCCGGCGCTCTGCCTGACTGCAAACAGGTCGACATAGCCGCGCACGACGCGCAGCACGAGATCGAGATCATTGATCGGCAAAGGCTGATGGCTCTCGAGTGCGACCGGGCCTAGCGCCGCGCCTTCGCGCCAGGGCGGCGTTTCGAGGGAGGGAGGCTGGTACGCGCTGCTCATTCGCTCGACACCAGCTGGACATATTCACCACCCTCGGCGAGCAGCTCCTGATGCGTCCCCCGCTGCACGATCCGCCCGTTGCTCATCACGAGGATCTCGTCACAGTCGCGTATCGTGCTGAGCCGGTGGGCGACGATGATGCAGGTGCAGCCCCTGCGCCGGAGATTGTCGTCGATCGCCTTTTCGACGATCGGA
Organism: Bradyrhizobium sp. CCBAU 11386; assembly: GCF_028128955.1. Classification (NCBI taxonomy): domain Bacteria; kingdom Pseudomonadati; phylum Pseudomonadota; class Alphaproteobacteria; order Hyphomicrobiales; family Nitrobacteraceae; genus Bradyrhizobium; species Bradyrhizobium sp. CCBAU 11386. The sequence continues at coordinate 120,058 of NZ_LBKA01000002.1, read as the reverse complement.
TCCAGCGCCGAGGTGGCCTCGTCGAGGACGACCACGGAAGGATTGCTCGCCAGCGCGCGCGCGATCTCGAGCCGCTGTCGCTGGCCGCCGCTGAAATTCCTGCCATCCTCGGCCACGTGGCAATCGTAATTGCCGGCGCGGACGGCGACATCTTCATGGATCAGCGCATCCTTGAGCGCCCGCGACACGCTGGCCTCGGCCACGGTGTCGTCCCAGAGCGTGAGGTTGTTGCGGGCTGTCCCCTCGAACAGCAGGATCTCCTGATCGATATAGGCGACCGAATTGGTGAATATCTCCTGGGGAATCTCGGTCATCGACCAGCCGTCAATGCGGATGTCGCCGGACCACGGCCGGTAGAGGCCGCTGACCAGCCGTCCAACGGTGGATTTGCCGCTGCCCGATGCGCCGACCAGGGCCACCCGGCAACCGGGCTCGACGACCAGCGAGAAATCCTCGATCAGCGCCGGCTCGAGCGCCGAATAGCCGAATGAAACGTCCTTCAACTCGACCCGGCCCGACAGCTTTGCGGGCATGCGTGCGGGCGCACGCTCGATCGGCACCAGGGGACGGGCGGGATAGTTGAAGACGTCTTCGATCCGGAACAGATTGCCCTTGATGGCCAGGAAGGCCGTGGTCTGCTGCACGAGCGCGTTGATCGGCTCGACCAAGCTGGTGAGCAGGGCCTGCAAGGCGACAAGGCCACCGATGGTCAATGCGCCGTCGACGATCCGCAAGCCACCCACGCCCAACACGATCGCGACGGTCAACCCGGTCAGGAAGATCGGACAGGTGTCGAGGAAGCTGGCGTAGACGCCGAGATCACGCTCGGCGTTCAGGACCTTGGCCTGAAATCCGGCCCAGCGCGCGAAGGCGTCGTCCTCCAGACCTCCGGCCTTGATCGTCTCGATCGTGCGAATGATCTCGATGGTGCTTCCATTGAGCTTGGCCCGTTCGATGGTCAGCTTGCGGTTGAGATCCTCGCGCTGGCGCGCGATCAGCCTGACGACGAGGACGTTGAGGAGAGCCATGGCGATGCTGATCGTCGCCAGGAGACCATCGTAGAACGCCATCGTGACGGCGATGAAGACGACCGAGATCAGGTTCAGGGCATTGGTAGCCACCCCGTTCGAAAGCAGTTGCGCAATCTGTTCGCTGGCAGCGATGCGGCTGGCGAGGTCACCCGAGTGCCGCTGGGTGAAGAACTCCATCGGAAGGGTCAGGACGTGCCATAGCAACTGGCTGACCATCGTCACCGTCAGCTTGGTCTGGATGCGCAGGAGCAGCGACTGTTGAAACGCCGTCATCAGCGCCCGCGCCAGGGCCGTCATCGCCATGCCGATCAGCAAGGGCGTGAACCAGCCCTCGACATGCTTGATCAGGACGTCATCGACGAAGATTTTCGCGAAGGTCGGAACCAGTATGGTGGGGACCACGAGCGCCATGCTGAGCGCGACCAGCAGCAGCACCGCCCCCAGCGAATTCGACAGTCGCCGCCTCAGCAGCGGAAAAAAATCGGGCTCGCGCCCGCCCGGCTTGAACTCGGGTCCTGGCTCCATCGCCAGGACGACGCCGGTGAAGGACGCATCGAACTCATCATGGCCGACCTTGCGACGCCCAACGGAGGGGTCGTTGACATAGGCGCAATCCGCATCCAGCCTTTCGAGCACCACGAAATGGTTGAAGTTCCAGTGGATGATCGATGGCATCGGCAGCTCATGCAGCGTTGCCGGCTCTTTCCTGAACCCCTTTGCCGTCAGTCCGAACTGCCGCGCGGCCTTCAGCACGTTGCTGGCCTTGCTGCCGTCCCGGGACACGCCGCATGCTTCGCGCAGCTTTTCCAGCGGCACCCAGAGACCGTGATAGGCCAGGACCATCGCGAGCGAGGCCGCACCGCATTCCAGCGCTTCCATCTGGAACACCGTCGGCGTGACCCAACGCCGCCGCATGCGCCTGATTCGGTTAGCAAGGCGATCGAGCAAACCTCGATAGTCGTCGGTCGGGTGCGATGACGCGGTCATGCGCTGGCGATCCTAACCGCCAATTCCGGTCAGCCGCTTCGTCAGCGGGATCACCAGATCGATCGGCCGCTGCTCGCGCGTCGTGACCTCGGCGCGGGTCAGCGTCCCGCTCGAGAGCAGGATCGGCGGCCCCTTGCCGGAGGTCCAGCGATACAGGCTGAAGGTCGACGGATCGCGCTCCAGGGCTACCTTGGCCGCATAAGGCGCGCCATCCCCGGTGAAGCGCTTGACCAGCGCGTCGTTGTGCAGGTCGGCCAGCATGCCCTGGGGCGTTACCGGGAAATCCGAAACCGCAACCACCTTACCGACGATCGCGCCGTATTCCTCCCGCTTGATCGTGACCGGCTCGACACGAACTTCCATGCCCGGCCTGATGGTCTTGCCGCGGTCCGGCGGCATGTAGACGGTCGCCTCCAGGACCTGCCCCGCGATCTCGATTTCGATCACCGGCGTACCCATGACAAGCACCGCGCCGCTGGAGACCTTGAGCTCGACGACACGCCCGTCAGCGGGGCTGAGAATTTGCGATCCTCGTTCCAGCTCGGCCGCAAGCTGCGCCACCGCCCGCCTGGAATCATTGACCTTGAATTCCGACAGCATGCGCTCGCGCTCACGCTGGCTCTGCAGATCCAGCCGCTGCGCGTTGAGCTTGAGACCGTCATTGCGTGCGTCGGTGATGCGTTCCCGCGCGTTATTGAGTTCGACGCGGCGGTCCTCGAGGTATTTGCGCGTGACAATTCCGCTCGCTGCGGCGGGCTCGAGCTTGGCCACCTCGTCCGTGAGATAAGCGGTCCGCTTCTCGGCAGCCGCGATCACGTTGGCCAGACCTGCCTCCTGCGCCGCATAGTTGGCAAGCTTGGCATCGATCTCCCGCGAAATCGCACCGGTGAGCTCGGCATGCTCGCGTTCGCGCTCGCGCAGGACATCCCTCGCCTGCTGAAGCCGCTGCTCGGTCTCGGTCTGCGCGACGTGAGCGATCACCTGATCGCGGCGGACGGCATCGCCGATGCCGACATCGAGCGAGGCCAGCTTGCCACTGACGGCGGACACGGCGTCGACCAGGCGACCGCCACTGCTTAGCAAAATGCCATCGCCGGATACGCGCGTTGGAATGCGGCCCAGCACGCTCCAGGCCAATAGCACGGCAAGACCGAGCGCCAGTGTCGCAGCGGCCATCCAGTCAAACGGGCGCGTAACGCCGACAACATGGTCGAGCTGCTCGGGATTCGAAAGCCGCTCGATGGCCGCTTTACGAAAGATTCGCTCCGTGCCCCGTTTCATGCAGCCCCCCGCAAAACACCGAACCGTCCTCGACCGGGGTCGATTTGGCCGGAACGCTTTCGCTTTTTCAAGCCGATATTGGCTGCCAGCACGGGTAAAGTTTTGACCGCACGCTTTCCACGACACGATTGGATCAAAAGCGTAAGCCCCGGACCGGGCCGGCGCGCACGCAGAAACCACGCACGCCTTTCCACGAGGGCCCCTTCTAGATCACAAGGCAAAGTCCAGAAAACAGCAACAAGCCAAGGATGATACGTTTGAAGGCTGTTTCGTTGATCCGACCGAACAGGACGATACCTGCAGCCGTTCCCGCAGCTAAGGCGGGCAGAGAAATGCCAAAGTCGATCAAGACCTTTAACGAGAGGCTGTGGTGCGAAAGCATGAGAGCGAGGGCAAAAAGTTGCATCACCCCGATGTAGGGTTGAACCACGCCGCGCTGCTGCGTTTTTGGGAGACCATGGATGTCGCACCAGATCGCAGGAAGTGCGCCGGGCATCGCGGTCAGCCCGCCGACCAGCCCGCCACCAAACCCTACCAGCGCGTTCCTGCTCTGGCTCTCCATCTGACGCAAGTAGGCAGCCGTCGGCCGCACCAAGGCATATGCCGCGTAAAGCGATACGAGCGTTCCAAAGCCCAGCCTGAAGATGCCTGTATCCACGTTCTGCAGGAGATAGATCGCGATCGGAATGCCTAATAGTCCACCAGCGATGAAAACCAGGCTGGTTTTCCATTGCATGCTCTTGCGTAGTGCAAACAGATTGGCCGCTTGTACGGTGATGCTGCAAGCCATCATCAATGGCACAGCTTCTATAGGCGGAAACACGTGTAGCAGGATAGCGCCGGCGACCGCCGAGAACGCAAACCCGGAAAGGCCGGAAACGAACGCACCCGCAAAAACCGCCCCACTTAGCACCAAATACACCGCTATGTCCGACATGGCATCGCTTCCTGGAGAATGGTGATCGCAGTCAATAGCCGGACAGCACGGGGCGTCCGAACTCACGCAGGTGACCCCAGCCAATCGACCTAGTCGCGGTCGATCGCGATTGCTGCCGTTTCGATGGGTCGGATGCTCGGCGCGTGATCCAGCATGAATCCTGCGACGAGGTGCAAAATGCCGAAGCCGACCAGGACGGCGATTGTCCACGCCTTGAGAGGCGACGATGGTCGCCAAGCGCGAGATCTACTGGTAAATGCCATATCCAAATGACTTTCTTGCACGCTGCCGTTCAAGCGCGTTCAGTTCGGGCAATAGATACCGTCGGGCGCATTGGCGAGCGATACGGCAGATGTCGTATTTCGTCGTCGGCAAGGCGGCTAATGCCGAAAGGGGCAGCGCCACCGCGGGTGACAGCGCCGTGGAAGATCAGCGCCGGGACACGATCTCAACCGTGGCCGGGTGATCGCCGATGGCGGCAGCGACCCATCCCTCTAGCAACCACTATCGACGGATTCCTTGCCGTCAACAGAGGCGACAACGATCGCTTCGTGCAATTCCTCGCCGGAGATCGGCTTGTGCAGAATACGATGACCGCTGGCGGTGGCTTCCTTGATGCGCGAGGGCGAGGTATCGCCGGTCACGATCAGGGCAGGGACGGAGCGGCCGATATGGGCGCAAAGAGCCTCGATCGCCTCCAGGCCCGTCGCGCCATCTCCGAGGCGGTAGTCGGCGATGATCAGATCGACCGGTGCATCGCCGGCCGCGACCGCTGCTGCATGTATCTGTTGCACCTCGGCGGCGGACCGGCCGGCATAAACGCGATGCCCCTGCAGCGTAAGCAACTGCACCATGACATCGAGAACATCGCCCTCGTCTTCCACGACCATGATGTTGACCGCGATGCCTGCCGGCGATGCCCTGTTGGCCGGCGCAAGAGTTTCCACGGCACTAGCTTGCGGAACCGTAATGGAAAACATCGAGCCGCGCCCTGTGACGGAGACCAGCTTCAGCGGATGCTGCAGCAGTAGGGCGGTGCGGCGAACGATGGCGAGGCCAAGGCCGAGACCTTGCGTGCGATCTCTCGCCGGGTTCTGCAATTGCACGAATTCCTCGAAGATCATTGCTTGCTGATCCGCCGGGATGCCGGGGCCGGTATCCCATACCTGGATTTCCACCGACGCGCCGCGCCTGCGGCAGCCAAGCAGAACGCCGCCGGATATCGTATAGCGAAAGGCGTTCGACAGCAGATTGCCCAACACCCGTTTCAGCATCATGGGATCGCTGTCCACCTGGAGGCGGCTTTCAACAACACGCCAATCAAGGCCGCGCTCCTTCGCCACCGAAGCGAACTCGTTGCCGAGCTGGTCGAAAAGTTGAGAGAGATTCACCGTCTCCCGCGCAACAGTGACGACGCCGGCATCAAGCCGGGAGATGTCGAGCAGCCCATTCAGGAGGGCGCTGAGGTTGCCGACGATGGATTTTGCCCTGCCGGCCAGATCACGCGCATCGCCGGATTGGACGGCGCCGCGTTGACCCAGCGTCGCGAGCGTGGCGATCAGCAGGCTCAAGGCATGGATCGGCTGGCGCAGGTCGTGACTGGCGGCCGCAAGGAAACGCGTTTTCGCACGATCGGCGGCCTGCGCGCGGTCGCGTTCTTCCTCGAGGTGGCCGACCAGCTCGACATTTTCCAGACGCAACCTGATGGTCTCACGCAGCATGCGGTGCGTTGTGCGGCAATAATAGAGGTTGATGGTCACAAGTCCCGTAAGCAGGGCGAGATAGGCGCCGGAGGTATCACCTCCATTGATAAAGGCGCGCACCATGACCGGCAGCACCGTTGCGATGATCGAGCCGACCAGAGCCGGCGGAAAGGCCGAGAGCGACGGAACTGTGCCGCAGACCAGACCGGTCAAGGCAACAATGGTGAATAAAAAAGCAACGGGCTGTTCGGGAACGAACCCAACCCAGCCGAGCATTCCCCACAGCAGTCCCGACACGCAGGAAAACGCGGCCGCGAGCCACGCCCATCGCAACACAGACGCTGGTTCTCGATTCCGGCTGAAGAACCGGCGCGCGGCCAGGACGCGTATGGCGGTGAGCAGATACAGCGCACCGAGCCATCCGACCAACCAGTTCGCCGGTACGGTGCTCCTCAGTACGTATGCCGCCGCCAGGGAGATGAGGACGTTGGAAGCCACTACTCCATAGGAATTGCGATACAGGAGCTCTACGAGCGCGGCGCGTATCTTATCTTCTTGCATCGAAACCTCTCCGCGCGCCGGCAAGCGCGGCGGCTTCGTTTGCGAATTGCCGTTGCGCTACCCTGCTGGAAGGCCGAGACGAACCGCGTAAGCCGTCAATTCCGCACCACTGTGCAGATCGAGCTTCCGCATAAGATTCTCGCGATGTTTCCGGGCAGTAAGCAGGCTAATGCCGAGACGGTTGGCGATGTCGCGGTTGGTGGCGCCGTGAGGGATCATCGCCAGGATTTGCCGCTCGCGCCTTGTCAGTGTGACCGGAGATATGATCGCTGCCGAGGGCTCCGGGATTTCGCTCGGTCCGTCATGGTGGTCCACCGCAAAGCGAACCTCCTGCGCCACATAGGAGTTGCCTTTCCTGATGGCATCGATCGCAGCGATGAGTTCGGACGGATCGCCGCTCTTGGTCAAATAGCCGCTCGCGCCCGCGGAAAAAGCCGCCCGAACCGAACGCGGCTCGACATTGGCGGTCAGGACAAGAACCCGTAGCGCCGGCCAAGTGGTTCTCAGGTGAGCTATGAATTGAAAGCCGCTCACACCGGGCATGCCGAGATCGAGGACGAGAAGATCGGCGGAGTTTTCGTTCAGCAGCCGATGAACAGCCTCTGCGTCCGCCGCTTCTCCGCTGACAATAAGCCCGTCCACGGTCGACAGAAGCTGCTTCAGACCTTCCCGCATAATCGCGTGATCGTCAGCAATGATCGTCCGCACCGGTCCGCACCTGTGTTGCCCGTCAGCAACGGTATTAGGGTATCAATCAACTCCAATCAAGGATTGGGATCCACAAATCCATTTGCCGGATGTGGTCGCCTAGGCAATTTTGCGGTGGTCGTGCCGTTGCCGTGTTGCACGGCTGGCGGCAGTGGACGCTGATCCCGGTCGATTCACCGTCGGATTTGAATCTCTTTGGCCGCCGCTCGCGTTCCGGCTTTCCAAGAGCGGGCTCGTGACCACCTCCGGTTGTGCGCGCTGTGCGAGGCGTGGTCGCCGGATTACGCGACGAAGTAGCGGCGCTGCATCTTCGCAGCACAAGGGCCCGACAATGCGCCATGACGGCAATGGCTGTGACGCTGGCCGCCACGATTGCGCTAGGGCTGCGCGCCAGCGCAACGTGCGGGCTGAGGTCTGTGCGTCCGCTTCCATCCGGACCGCGGCGCCCTTCGCGTCATGGGGGCAGACTGTCCGTTTTGCTCGCCCCGATATCCTATTCTACGACGAGCAGGTAATTCGCCTGTATCATCGCGGCTGCGCGCTGTATCGAACGGGTGAAGATACAAGAACAAAGGAAAAATCGCGCAACAGGCTCGCCGCGCGAGGTCCGACCGCTTAAGCGTCGCGCGAGATACGGTCTGTTCTGGTGTCTGGAATGAGAAAGCCCTGCATCAGCAGGGCCTTGGGATGGTGGGCGCACCAGGGCTCGAACCTGGGATCCGCTGATTAAGAGGCGTATGATTTCAGCGGGTAATCAATGCTCATTCCGACAAATGTATCGTATGCCCTGCATTGAAAAGAACAATAGGCTTGCCTTCTGTTGGAATGGAGCGCTTTTGGGCGACCTCTTTCGCACCGCAGCATAGAAGCGCTCAGGTTTGGTTGTCAGAAACGCATCGGACATTGGCAACCAGCCCAGTCGTGCTCCGATCGCGCGTGCCGTCCAGAGCAGTCCGGCCTGCCAACGACTGGGACTTGTAGGACTTTCGATCCGTTGTAATGTGGAACTGCGGAATTCGCATGGCTGCTTCCAAAAAAATGGACGCAGCATCACCATAAGCAGGCGCGAACCAACGCGCCGGTTTGTTGGAGCGAGACCGACATGGCCATTGGCGGACCGTTTGATACGTTCCCCAAATTGCTTCTGCGAAATGCCGAGAGGTTCGGCACGCGTCCGGCGTTTCGGCACAAGGACCTTGGCATCTGGCAAACGTGGACCTGGGCTCAGGTTGCCGAGATCGTGCGGTCTTATGCCGCTGGCTTGAATCGACTTGGACTGCAGCCAGGAGACAAGATCGCGGTCGTAGGTTCCAATCGGCCGAAGCTCTACTGGACCATCATGGCAGCGCAGGCGCTGCGCGCGATTCCCGTTCCGGTTTACTCGGATGCAGTGGCTGACGAGCTTGCTTTTGTTCTCGCTCACGCCGAGGTGAAGTTTGTCGCCGCGCAAGATCAGGAACAGGTCGATAAGGTCTTGTCTGTATTCGCCCGAGTGCCGCATCTCGACAAGATCGTCTATGACGAGGCGCGCGGCCTTGACGACTACGATCACGGCCGATTGGTCGCAATCCACGATGTCATCGAAGACGGCCGCGCAGCGCTTGCGGCCCACGCCGCGCTTGGCGGACAGATCGATGAATTCGTCCGGCAGGGTGACGGTTCTGACATCGCAATCATCCTCTACACCTCGGGAACGACCGGCGCGTCGAAGGGTGTCGTGCTGTCGGCGCGAGGCTGCATTGATGCCGCGACGGATACCACGAGGTTCGACAGACTGACCGAGGACGACGTGGTGTTCGCCTATCTGCCGTTAGCCTGGGTCGGCGATCATTACCTCAACTATGTGCAAGGCCTTGTCGCGGGATTCTGCACGGCGTGTCCCGAGAGCGGCGAAACAATCGAGCAGGATCGGCGCGAGATCGGACCGACCTTCTACTTCGCCCCGCCGCGCGGCTTCGAAGCCATGCTGACGCGGGTGATGATCCGCATGGAGGACGCCGCGCCCGTCAAGCGGCGGATGTTCAACTACTTTCTCGGCATTGCGCGGCGGTATGGCGAGGCGATTTTGACCGGAAAACCGGTGCCGCCGACCGGCCGGCTGCTTTATGCGCTCGGTCGCTTGCTTGTCTACGATCCACTCAAGAACGTTCTGGGCCTATCACGCGTGCGCATCGCCTACACTGCCGGTGAGGCCATCGGTCCCGACCTTTTCGCGTTTTACCGCTCGATCGGATTGAACCTGAAGCAACTCTATGGTCAGACCGAAGCGTTCCTCTATGTGACGTGCCAGCCTGACGGTGATATCTACTCCGATACGGTTGGGCCAGCAGCGCCGAATGTCGACATCCGCATTACGGAATCGGGCGAAGTGCAGTTCCGCTCTCCCGGAATGTTCGTCGGATATTTCAAGGATCAAGCGAAGACCGCGGAAACCATGACGACCGACGGTTACATCAAGACCGGCGATGCAGGTTTCCTCGACGAGAAGACTGGACATCTAAAGATCATCGATCGCGCGAAAGATGTCGGTCGGCTGGCTGACGGCACAATGTTTGCGCCGAAATATCTCGAGAACAAGCTGAAGTTTTTTCCCAACATCAAGGAAGCGATCACTTTCGGTGACTCCAAAGAGTTCGTTTGCGCGATGCTCAATATCGACCCGGTCGCTGTGGCGAATTGGGCGGAACGTAACAACGTCGCCTACGCCTCCTATCAGGAGCTTGCCGGGAATCCCCTCATCTACGATCTGGTGGCGAAAGATGTCGCAGAGGCGAACCGCTCTCTTGCCAATGAAACGGTGCTGGCGGGCGCTCAGATCCGCCGCTTTCTCATTTTGCACAAGGAGCTCGACGCGGACGACGGCGAATTGACCCGCACGCAGAAGGTACGCCGCCCGTTCATTGCCGAGCGCTATGCGCCACTGCTCACGGCGCTCTACAACGGCTCACATGAAGCCAACATTTCCACTGAGGTCACCTTTGAGGATGGCCGCAAGGGCACGGTGGCGGCACGGGTCAGGATCCGCGATATGCAAGCAGTTGGTTCGGAGGAATCTCTGGGGAAGGCAGCATGAGAGCGCCGGACACAACCGAAATTTTACTTCAGGTCGACGGCGTAGCGCTGACCTTCGGTGGAATCAGAGCGCTGAGGGACGTCTCGTTCAACATCAGAAAGGGCGAAATTCGCGCCATCATCGGCCCCAACGGCGCCGGCAAAACCTCGATGCTCAACGTCATCAACGGTTTCTATCATCCCGATCATGGCGCCATCACCTTCAAGGGGCGCACTCGGGCCAGAATGCAGCCTTTCGAGGCGGCGCGCGGCGGAATCGCGCGCACCTTTCAGAACGTCGCCCTGTTCAGGGGAATGAGCGCGCTCGACAACATTATGGCCGGCCGCACCTTGAAGGTGCGCCGGGGCCTTTTGTGGCAGATGCTACGTTACGGCCCTGCGCTGGCAGAGGAGGTCGAGCATCGGCACCGGGTCGAGGAGATCATCGATTTTCTGGAAATCGAGGCGATCCGCAAGGTGCCGGTTGCCCGTTTGCCATACGGCCTGCAGAAGCGCGTCGAACTTGGGCGAGCACTTGCGATGGAGCCCGATCTTCTTCTCCTCGACGAGCCGATGGCAGGCATGAACCTCGAAGAGAAGGAGGACATGTCCCGGTTCATCATCGACGTGAACAATCACTACGGCACAACGATCGCGCTGATCGAGCACGACATGGCCGTGGTTATGGATCTCTCGCATCGCGTGGCGGTGCTCGATCATGGCGTAAAGATCGCCGACGGCACGCCGGACGAGGTGAAGAAAAACCAAGCCGTCATCGACGCCTATCTTGGCGTTGCACACTGAGGAACGTTCGTGATCGCATTGGGTCAATTTCTCGAAGTCCTGATCGGCGGACTGATGTCCGGCGTGCTGTATTCGCTGGTCGCGCTCGGCTTCGTACTGATCTTCAAGGCATCCGGTGTCTTCAATTTTGCCCAGGGTGCAATGGTATTGCTCGCGGGGCTAGCGCTGGTTCGCGTCCTCGATCTCCTGATCGCCAACGGCTTTCCGTTCTGGGCTGCAATCATCCTCGGCATCGGTTTTGCCGTCGTGATCATGGCGGCAACGGCTTGGCTGATCGAGCGGTTCGTGATCGGACCTCTTGTCAACCAAGACGCCCTCACGCTGTTCATGGCCACGATTGGCGTGACATTCGTACTCGAGGGCGCAGCGGAGATGATCTTCGGGTCGGATGTTTACCCGTTGCGGCTATTTCCGACGGACGCATGGTTTGTGTTTGAGAGTCTCTTCCCCGGTGGACTTTTGATCAACAAGCTGGATGTCTGGGGTGCCTTGATCGCAGGCATTCTGGTCGCCAGCCTCGCGATCTTCTTTCAGCGTACCAAGACCGGTCGTGCACTCAGGGCGGTGGCCGACGACCACTTGGCCGCCCATTCAGTCGGGATTCCAATCAGCTGGATCTGGTTCGTGGTCTGGTTTGTTGCCGGTCTCGTTGCGTTGGTCGCGGCGACCGTGTGGGGTACCAAGCTGGGCGTGCAGTTCTCCATCACCTTTCTCGCGCTGAAGGCTCTGCCGGTTCTGATCATTGGGGGCCTTACCTCCATTCCGGGAGCCATCGTCGGCGGGCTCATTGTGGGGGCGGGCGAGAAGATCGCCGAGGTGTTCTTGGGGCCGTCCATCGGTGGCGGCATCGAATATTGGTTTGCCTACGTGCTTGCGTTGGCGGTGCTACTTGTGCGGCCGCAGGGTCTGTTCGGCGAACGGATCATCGAACGTATCTGAGACGAGGAGTTCGTTGTGCTTTATCGCGAGGCTGGCCAGTTCAAGACGACTTACGCAGAGGACATGGCGGTCTTCCCGATTCGTCAGGACCGTATTGCGCTCGCGATCTTGCTCGGTATCGCTTTCATTGGTGTGCCGCTGCTGGCTACCTTCCATATCTGGCCGTTCGGCAGCGACTATCTGTTGTGGGCCATCTTGCTGCCTTTCCTTATCCTAGCGCTCGCCGCCATCGGAACGAACATTCTCGTCGGCTATTGCGGCCAGATCTCGCTCGGCAGTGGCGCGTTCATGGCCATCGGCGCCTATTCTGCCTACAAGCTGGCGACAGGCGTCCATATCCCGCTTGCCTGGCTTGGATTCGCGATCTCGATCCCGCCGTTGCCCGTGCTGGCATCCATTCTGCTTGGCGGGCTCATGGCGGCGGGTGTCGGAATCCTGTTCGGTATTCCCAGTCTGCGGATCAAGGGCCTCTATCTGGCGGTTGCAACGCTCGCCGCGCAGTTCTTCTTCGATTGGGCGTTCCTGCGAATCCCGTGGTTCACCAATTATGCTCCGTCGGGATCGGTGAATGCGCCGGCACTGGATTTCTTCAGCCTGGTCGTTCGCACGCCGGTCGAGCGCTATCTGCTATGCCTGCTCTTCGTGACGGTGATGACAGTGTTGGCGAAGAATCTCGTTCGCAGCAATCTTGGCAGACAGTGGATGGCAATCCGCGACATGGATATCGCCGCCGAACTGATCGGTATCCGGCCGCTCTATGCAAAGCTCACCGCTTTCGCGGTCTCTTCATTCATCGTCGGCGTGGCGGGTGCACTCTGGGCGTTCGTCTACCTCGGTTCGTGGGAGCCGCTTGCGTTCTCGATAGACCGTTCGCTGCAGCTCCTATTCATGATCATCATCGGCGGGCTCGGATCGATCATGGGTTCGTTTGTCGGGGCGGCCTTCATCCTCATCGTGCCGATCATGCTGAATCTGATTCCGACCGAGCTCGGCGTGCCACTGTCGACGGAAACGATCACTCACCTCGAATTCATCATCTTCGGATCGTTGATCTGCTATCTTCTTATCAAGGAACCCCATGGCTTCGCCCGGCTGATATCGATTGGCAAGGAGAAGCTCAGACTTTGGCCGTTTCCCTATTGAAGGAGCGATCGCGCCTGGATCGCCACGCGGATGGCGATTGCTGGCAGAGGAGGAAGGAAACAAATCCCCGGACGGAAAAAGAGGGGCTCAAAGGAGGAGAATATCAACATGGCAAATATTGCACGGAATGTATTGATACTGGCGGCGGCCGCCTTGTCGGGCGCGGCGTTCACCGCACCGGCCGCAGCGCAAAACGAGCAGTTCATCCCGATCCTGTCCTACCGGACGGGACCGTACGCCGTGAATGGCGCGCCGTATGCAAACGGCGTTGCCGACTACTACAATCTGATCAACGAGCGCGACGGCGGCATCAACGGCGTCAAGCTTCTGGTCGAGGAATGCGAGACCGCTTACGCCACCGACAAGGGCGTCGAGTGTTACGAGCGTCTCAAGGGCAAGGGGCCGACCGGCGCGGCCTTCATCAATCCGCTGTCGACCGGCATCACCTTCGCCCTCACCGAAAAGACGGAGACGGACAAGATCCCGATCATCACGATGGGATACGGCCGTGCTGACTCAAAGAACGGTGCGGTGTTCGCGTACAACTTCCCATTGCTCGGCACCTACTGGTCCGCGGCCGATATCGCGATCCAGCACGTCGCCAAGGAGCTTGGCGGGTTCGACAAGCTCAAAGGCAAGAAGATTTCGCTGCTGTATCACGACAGCCCGTACGGCAAGGAGCCGATCCCGATGCTGCAGGTGCTGGCAAAGAAGTACGGCTTTGAGTTTACTCCGATCCCGGTCACGCACCCCGGTGTCGAACAGAAGTCGCAATGGCTGGCGATCCGCCAGAACCGGCCGGACTATGTCCTGGTCTGGGGCTGGGGCGTCATGAACAGCACGGCAGTCAAGGAAGCGGCGGCCGTTGCCTATCCGCGCGACAAGATGATCGGTGTCTGGTGGTCGGGTGCAGAGCCGGATGTCACGCCCGCAGGCGATCAGGCCACAGGCTACAAGTCGCTGATGCTTCAGCATGGCGCGGGTAAGTTTCCCGTGCACGCTGACATAGCGAAATACGTCTACGCCAAGGGTAAAGGTTCAACAGAACCTGGCAAGGTCGGCGAAGTTCTCTACAACCGTGGCATGGTGAATGCCATGCTCGGCGTGGAGGCGATCCGCAAGGCGCAGGAGAAGTTCGGCCAGAAGCCGCTGAAGGGTGAGCAGGTCCGTTGGGGCCTCGAGAACCTCAATCTCTCTGATGCACGCATCAACGAGCTCGGCTTTGAGGGAATGTTGAAGCCGATCAGGATCTCCTGCTCCGACCACGAGGGCACGCGCGACGGGCGCGTACAGCAGTGGGATGGCAAGGCCTGGAAGGTGATCTCCGACTGGTACACGGCTGACGAGTCGCTCATCGACCCGCTCGTCGCCGACGTTTCCGCGAAGTATGCCGCGGACAAGAAGATCCCGCCACGCGATTGCGCGAAGGAAAGCTGAGGCATGTGAGCGATCCGGGAGCCGGTGCCGGTTCCCGGATTCCGGCCACTGTTTGGAGGTCTGCGCGTGTCAATTTCCACGGCGACTGAAGCGGCAGCTCCGTTTCTGTCGGTCAACAATATCGAGGTCGTCTACGATCATGTGATCCTCGTGTTGAAGGGTGTATCGCTGGATGTGCCGCGGGGCGGTATTGTCGCGCTTCTCGGCGCCAATGGCGCGGGCAAGACGACGACGTTAAAGGCAATCTCCAATTTGCTGCATGCAGAACGCGGTGATGTCACTAAGGGATCGATCCTGTTCGATGGCGTCGAAGTGCAGTCCCTGTCGCCAAACGATCTGGTGCGCCGCGGCTGCATCCAGGTCATGGAGGGGCGGCGTTGCTTCGCTCACCTCACTGTCGAAGAGAACATCCTGACCGGCGCCTTCACGCGCAGGGATGGCAAGGCCGTGATCGCGCAGGATCTGGAGCGGGTGTATGCCTATTTTCCGCGCCTTCGAGAGCGACGTGCTTCGACGGCCGGCTACACGTCGGGCGGCGAACAGCAGATGTGCGTGATCGGGCGCGCGCTGATGTCGCGCCCCAAGATGATCCTGCTCGACGAACCTTCGATGGGCCTCGCGCCGCAGATCGTCGAGGAGATCTTCGAGATCGTGAAGGATCTCAACGTCAAGGAAGGTGTGTCGTTTCTTCTCGCCGAACAGAACACCAATATGGCGCTCAAATACGCGAGCCACGGCTATATCCTCGAAAATGGCCGCGTAGTGATGGACGGCGAGGCGCGGGCGCTCGCCGCAAATGAGGATGTCAAGGAGTTCTACCTTGGCATCGCCGGTGACAGGCGAAAATCATTCCGCGATGTGAAGCACTATAAGCGGCGCAAACGTTGGCTCGCTTAGCCGATGACGTTGAGTGATCGGCCCCCTTTGGCTGGGAATAGATGTAACGCGCATCCGCCAGCAGACTCAAAGAACGGGTTCGCAAAAACGATATCCGTTCACCGAAGATTGCGGGGCGAGGCGCCGTACAGCCGCTGACCACCTGTCGGAATGGCTGCCGCGAGAGGTCCCCTAAGCTATTGAAAAGCTTGGTGGGCGCACCAGGGCTCGAACCTGGGACCCGCTGATTAAGAGTCAGCTGCTCTACCAACTGAGCTATGCGCCCGAAAGGCGGTGAATGCCTTGCGAGGCCGGTCGTTTAGCAAAGCGAACCGGGTCTGGCAAGCGATGTGGCGCATGTTTTCCAAGGTTCTTCCACAGGCCCCAAAAAGCGAAAAGCCGCTGGATTCCAGCAGCTTCGCCAAGGTTAATCCCGCGGGAAATACGGGGTGGCTCAGAGCCGGCCGTCGCGATCCCGGTCCGGGCCGCCGTCACGGTCGAAACGGTCGCCATGGAAGTGGTCCATGCCGCGCTCCATCATGCGGTCCATGCCGCGTTCCATGAAGTGGCGGTGCGGGCCGTCCTCGCCGCCGCCGAACGGGCCGCGGTGACGGGTCAGCACGGCGAGGCGCCGCTTCTGGCCCTCGTCCAGGGTCTTGTAGAGGGGATCGGCGGCATCGGCGATCTTCTTCAGGGCCGCGGAGGAAGCCGCCATGTCCTCGGCACGCTGGCGCAGGCGGGCGACCGGATCCTCCGGCTTGTCGGCGGCGCCGGGGGCGGCATTCATGCGCGCATTGGCGCGGTCGATGCGCAGCTTGGCGAATTCGCGCACGGCGGCCTCGACCGGCGGCCACAGCTTCTCCTGGTCGGCGTTGAGTTTCAGCCCAGCATGGACGGCGGCGATCCGCGCATCGACGAAGGCGGCACGGTCCTCGGGGTTCATGCGGATGTGGCGGAAGTGCTCCATCCACGGGCGATGAAATTGGGCATAGACCGCGCCCGAGCCGGCGATGCTGAGCACGGCGATGGCGGCGATGGTGAACTTCCTCATGCGAGCCTCCTCTGGAAGGATGCTCTGAGGATGGGCGCCGCGCGCCTCGCGCGCAACTTACAACTTGGACAGGGAGGGCGTCCTTACGAAGAAGTAACGCCTGATTTTACCTCCAGCCGCGACCGGAAATCATTCGCAACAAAAAAGGGGCTTCCGCGACTGGCACGGAAGCCCCTCATTCATGCGTTTAGGTCAGTTCGTCGCGCCCTTCGATTCCTTCAGGAATTCGTCGATCAGCGGCTGGCCAATGCGGCTGGCGGCGTCCTTGTAGACCGGCTCCATCGCCTTGCGCATCGCCTCGCTCTGCTCCGGCGTGAGCTTGATGATCTCGCTCTTGCCGCTCTTCTTGATCTCGGCCAACGCGTCGTCGTTCTCCTTCTGCGACTGCGTGTTGTTGAAGTCGGAGGCTTCCTTCATCGCCTTCGACAGCTGGTCGCGAATGTCGGCGGGCAGATCGTCCCAGAACTTCTTGTTCACGATCACGACGTAGCCGATGTAGCCGTGATTGGTCTCGGTGATGTACTTCTGCACCTCGTGCATCTTCTGGGTGTAGATGTTCGACCAGGTGTTCTCCTGCCCGTCGACCACGCCGGTCTGGAGCGCCTGGTAGACTTCCGAGAATGCCATCACCTGCGGCAGCGAGCCGAGCGTCTTGAACTGGGCCTGGAGCACGCGCGAGGACTGGATACGGAACTTCACGCCCTGATAATCGCCGGGTGCGACCAGCTTCTTGTTGGCGCTCATCTGCTTGAAGCCGTTGTCCCAATAAGCGAGGCCGGTGATGCCCTTGGAGTCCAAAAGCTTGAGCAGGCGGAGGCCGAGCGGGCCTTCCGTCACCTTCCGCAGCGTCTTCAGGTCGGGAAGGATGTAGGGCAGATCGAACACCTCGAACTCGCGGATGCCGAGCGGGCCGAATTTCGAATTCGACGGCGCCAGCATCTGCACGCTGCCGAGCTGGAGCGCCTCGAGCTCTTCCTTGTCCTTGTAGAGCGTCGAGTTCGGATAGACCTCGATCTTGACCTTGCCGCCGGTGTACTTCTCGGCGAGCTCCTTGAATTTTTCCGACGCCTTGCCCTTCGGCGTGTCGGTGGCCACCACGTGGCTGAACTTGATGATGATCGGCGATTGGGCCAGCGCCGGCCCGGTCAAGCCAAGAGCCAGTACGGCGATGGACGCCGCGATCGCGAAGGTGCGCATAATCTCTCCCTGGTGTTATTTGGCCGCCCGGCGTGCGGGTGACCGATCCTTGTGCCGGGAGCATCAATAGCGGCTCGCGCATTGAGCCGCTATTGGCCGTTAGCAGGGCAGCTATTCATGATGAACGCCGTCATTCCGGGGCGATGCAAAGCATCGAACCCGGAATCTCGAGATTCTCAGGTGCGCAATTGCGCACCATAGTTCGGCTCTTCGAGCCGCCCCGGAATGACAAGCTTCGCTTGTCAGCTCGCCGCGGCCGTCGTCACCGTGTCGCGCTGGCGCTTCATGACGATCTTGTTGAGCGCGCCGAGATAGGCCTTGGCCGAGGCCACCAGCGTATCGGGATCGGCCGCGCGGGCCGTCATCGAGCGACCGTCATGCGACAGCCGCACCGAGACTTCCGCCTGCGCGTCGGTGCCTTCGGTGACGGCATGGACCTGGTACAGCTCGAGCTTGGCCTCGTGCGGCACCAGGCGCTTGATGCAGTTGAACACCGCGTCCACCGGACCGTTGCCCTCGGCCTCCTCGATCTTGATCTGGCCGTCGACGTCGAGCTTCATGGTCGCGCGCTGCGGGCCATGGGTGCCGGCGATCACGGTCAGCGAGGTCAGCTTGATGCGGTCGTGCGACGCCGCCATCTCCTCGTCGACCAGCGCCTCGATGTCCTCGTCGTAGATGTCCTTCTTGCGGTCGGCGAGCGCCTTCATCCGCGTGAACGCGTCTTCCAGCTGGTTGGGGCCGAGCTTGTAGCCCATCTCCTCCAGCTTGTGCACGAAGGCATGGCGGCCGGAGTGCTTGCCGAGCACCAGCGAGGACTGCTTCAGGCCGACCATCTCGGGCCGCATGATCTCGTAGGTGGAAGCGTCCTTCAGCACGCCGTCCTGGTGGATGCCGCTCTCATGCGCGAACGCGTTCCGGCCGACGATCGCCTTGTTGTACTGCACCGGGAACGAGGTCGCCGCCGACACCACCTTCGAGGCGCGGGTGAGCTGCGTGGTGTCGATCTTGTTCCAGTAGGGGAATTTGTCGTTGCGCACGTTGATCGCCATCACGATCTCTTCCAGCGCGGCGTTGCCGGCGCGCTCGCCGATGCCGTTGATGGTGCACTCGACCTGGCGCGCGCCGCCGACGATGCCGGCCAGCGAGTTCGCCACGGCCATGCCGAGGTCGTTGTGGCAGTGCACGGAGAACACCGCCTTGTCCGAGTTCGGCACGCGCTCGATCAGCGTCTTCATGAAGTAGGTGTATTCCTCCGGCACCGTGTAGCCGACGGTGTCCGGAATGTTCACCGTGGTGGCGCCGGCCTTGATGACGGCTTCCACGATGCGGCACAGGAAGTCCATCTCGCTGCGGGTGCCGTCCTCGGCCGACCATTCGACGTCGTCGATCTGGTTGCGGGCGCGCGCGACCATGGCAACTGAGGTCTCGAGCACCTGCTCCGGGGTCTTGTTCAGCTTCACCCGCATATGCAGCGGCGAGGTCGCGATCACGGTGTGGACGCGGCCGCGCTTCGCAAACTTCACCGCCTCGGCGCAGCGGTCGATGTCGGCGGGATGGGCGCGGGACAGGCCGGCGATGACGGCGTTCTTGGAGCGGCGGGCGATCTCGCTGACCGCCTGGAAGTCGCCCTCGGAGGTGATCGGGAAGCCGGCCTCGATGACGTCGACGCCCATATCATCCAGCAGCTCCGCGACCTCGAGCTTCTCCTCGAAGGTCATGGTGGCACCGGGGCACTGCTCGCCGTCGCGCAGCGTGGTGTCGAAAATGATGACGCGGTCCTTGTCGGACTTGTTCACGGGGGCCATTGCAAATTTCCTTTTGAGCTTTTGCGCCGTTCAGTGCTGGGCGCTTGAGGTGTCCGATGATCTCGACCAACCCCTGAGCGCCCAGGCGCGTGGCGCCCAGCCGGCCCTCAGGGGCAAGTAAGAAGAAGCCCGCCGAGAAGGAGGGTGGGCAGCAGCGCGGCCGGGATCGTGGCGGCGGCCAGAGCCACCTCCCCCGAAATCCCATTAATTTGGCCGCGAATCAGCATTGCCAGACCCTTTTGAGCCCTCAAATCCTCGGCCAAAACCGTTGACGGTTGGTTGCCGGGAGGCCCAATGCGCCTGTTTCTAGACGAGAAACGGGCGCAACTGCAACGCCAAAAGATGGTCAGGTGGGCTGACCTACCATGGACGTGAGCTTGCTCCCAGCTATTGGGAAAAGCGAAACGAAGCCACGTCATTGGTGGCGTCCTGGCGAACGCCAGGACCCATACCGAGGTCTGTCCGTGGAGATCGATTGCAGTACTAGACGAGCCTTCGCCAAACCATTCCCTGGGGTAATGGGTCCCGGCGTTCGCCGGGACGACGATGGGAGACATTTGCGCACAATTGCCTCGACGTCGTCATTGCGAGCAGCGAAGCAATCCAGAGTCTTTCCGCCGTGACAGTCTGGATTGCTTCGCGGAGCCTGTCATCGGGCCGCGCTTTGCGCGGACCCGTTGGCTCGCAATGACAGAGCAAGGTGCAACGTCATAGTGATCCAACTTCCCTATCAACCGCAGACACACCTTCACGTCCTCGCGGCGCGTTTCGCCCGAGTTTTGCTCTCCGCGGCCCGGATTACGCTGCGCTCCATCGGGGCTACGAGGACTTGGAGCTATCCCGTGCGGCGGGCGCGGGCTCGGCTTTCCCAGCGGTCCAGCATCTGACCGAGCTCGCCGGTGGCCATCGGCACCGCCTTGCCGGTTTTTGCGATCTCGTTGGTGTTGGCCGGCGCGTTGGCGTGGAGCCAATCCGGCTCGGTATACTCCCGCCAGCGGCGCGCCTCCGCCCGCCTCTTGCGGGAGACGTATGCGCGGGTGAAATAGCCGGCCACAAATGCGATCGCGAGCAGCATGACCAGTACGACGACAGCTAACATCATGAGTTCCGGCCTCTTTCCCCCGAGGAATGTTCTGCCAGCATCGCGCGCGAGGTCAAGGCTTGACAGGCCCTAAAACCGGTCCCTGTTAGCCGCGCGCGGGCGGACGAATTGTCGCCTCGGACTTTGCACAGCCGCAATGCGGCGATGTTGCGGCGTTCGCGACGTCGCACGGAGGATGCGAACCTGCCCCTCGCAACCGGACGCGGACCGGACTAACCTTCGACCTGCTCGGCCGGATCAACCGGCCAGTCAACATGACCGGGAGGACGCGATGACACGCCAAGAGGCTCGTGACCACGAGCAGCGCGACCAGGATGCTGCGCTTTCACGACGAACACTTGTCCGGGGGCTTGCGCTCGGTGCCGCCGCCACGATGGCCGGTCCCGCGCTGGCCCAGACCGGACCTGCCGCCCCGCCGACGACGATCACCACCCCGCCGCGCGATTTCGGCCCCAACGGCGCGCCGACCACATATTTCTGGGACCCCGACATCATCGCGGTCGATCCATCCTTCAACGACCTGGCGCAGCCCAACACCGCGATCAAGCGACTCTACACCGGCCTGTTGTGGGCCGAGGGCCCGGCGTGGAGCGCGCAGGGCCGCTACCTCTTGTGGAGCGACATTCCCAACAACCGACAGATGCGCTGGACCGAGGACGACGGCCGCGTCAGCGTGTTCCGCTCGCCGTCGAACAACTCCAACGGCAATTCGTTCGACTTCCAGGGCCGCCAGCTCTCCTGCGAACATTTGACCCGGCGGGTGACGCGCTACGAGCATGACGGCACCGCCACGGTGCTCGCCGATTCCTATCAGGGCAAGCGGCTGAACTCGCCGAACGACGTCGTCGCGCATCCCGACGGCAGCTACTGGTTCACCGACCCGCCCTATGGCGGCCAGCTCTATGAGGGCGAGCCCGACGTTGCAGGCGGCCCGAGCAATGCGGGCGGCAAGCTCAATCCGCGGATCGGACAGCCGGCCGGCTTCACACCGGGCAAGCGCGAGCTGCCGACCAACTGCTATCGCATCGATCCCTCAGGCCGCATCGACCTCGTCGTCACCGAGGAGCAGGTGCCCGATCCGAACGGACTGTGCTTCTCGCCTGACTACAAGAAGCTCTATGTCGCCTCGACCGGCAAGGGCCCAGGCGACACCGGCCCCGGCGGCAAGGGCGAGATCTTCGTGTTCGACGTCGGCACGGACAACAAGCTCTCCAACCTCAAGAAGTTCAGCGATTGCGTGATCGACGGCGTGAAGTGCGGGCCGGACGGCGTGCGCTGCGACGTCAACGGCAATGTCTGGGCCTCCAGCAATGCCGGCCGCGCCGTCGGCTATAGCGGCGTGACGGTGTGGTCGCCGGAGGGCAAGCTGCTCGGCCGCATCCGCCTGCCGGAAGTGTGCGGCAACGTCTGCTTCGGCGGCCCCAAGCGCAACCGCCTGTTCATGGCCGCGAGCCAGTCGCTCTATGCCGTGTATACGGCGACGCAAGGCGCGGGGCCGGGTTGAACGGCACAAGCCTTTGAATTGCGCCACGGCGCCGGCGTGCCTCGCCGGCGCCGAATTGTTTTGGTTGCCTTGTCGATGCTTGAACCGGGCAACAGAGGTGACTTCCGGACAGAGCGCGTGATAATTGAGCCATGGCAGACAAAATTCGCGTCGTTGTTCTCTATGGCGGCAGGTCCGGTGAGCACCAGGTCTCGCTGAAATCGGCGGCCTCCGTGCTGGGGCATCTCGACCGCACCCGCTTCGAGGTGATCCCGGTCTCCATCGACAAGACGGGTCGGTGGCAATGGAACGACCTTCGGACGCTCGATCAGGCGCACGCGGCGGCCTTGCCGATCCTGCCCGATGCGCCGGAGATGCGGCTCGCCAGGGGACATGATGGACGCGGCGTCCTCATGCCGATCACGCAAGGCGCCGCCGACCCGATCGAGATCGACGTCGTCTTTCCGGTCATCCACGGGCCGCTTTGCGAGGACGGCACCGTGCAGGGCCTGCTGGAATTGGCCGATGTCGCTTATGTGGGATCGGGCGTTCTCGCCTCCGCCGTCAGCATGGACAAGGATGTCGCCAAGCGGCTCGCTGAATTCGCCGGCATTCCGGTCGCGCCCTATCGCGTGCTCACCCGCAAGGCCTACGTTCAGGACCGCATCTCATCGCTTGCGAAGGCGATCGAAGGTTTGACGCTCCCGGTCTTCGTCAAGCCGTGCAACATGGGCTCCAGTGTCGGCATTCACAAGGTCAAGACGCAGGATGCGCTCGGAGCGGCGCTCGATGATGCGTTTCGGTATGACGTCAAGGTGCTGGTCGAACAGGGCATCGACGCGCGCGAGATCGAGGTCGCGGTGCTCGAGGGCGAGACGCTGTTCGCGAGCGTCGCCAGCGAGCTGAACCCCAACGCCCATCACGAGTTCTATTCGTACGAGGCGAAATATCTCGATCCCGATGGCGCTCGGGTTGACCTTCCGGCCAAGCTCGACACGGCACAGATGGAGCGCGTCCGGTCGCTCGCCACCCGGGTGTTCGCGGCGCTCGAATGCAGCGGCTTCGCCCGCGTCGACTTCTTCCTCGACCGGAAAACCGGCGAGTTCTGCTTCAACGAGATCAACACCCTGCCCGGCTTCACGTCGATCAGCATGTATCCGAAGATGATGGAAGCCTCGGGCGTACCGTATGGAGAGTTGCTGACGCGCCTCGTCAATCTGGCGCTGGACCGGCACCGCCAGCGGCAGACCCTGGAACGAGGCTATGCGAGCTAGTCGATCTCCGGCTTCCGCAGATGCGTCCTGCGCCGCGGCGTGCCGGCTACCGACCTTGGGCGATGTTGACTTTCCGCTGTCCCGCTCCCCATACTTCGCAAAAAGATAACAACCAATCATAAGACGGTCTTGAGGGAGGATAGGATGCCGACTTCACGCAGGCAGCTGCTGAAGAGCTCGGCGGCTGCTGCCGCCGCACTCAGCCTCGATTGGACAAGGGCCCAGGCGCAAGCCGAGACATTGCGCATCGGCCTGATCTACGACCTCACCGGCCCGTTCGCCGCCGGCGGCTCGATCGCCTCCTCGGTCGGCGCGCAGATCGCCATCGACCTCGTCAACGAGAAAGGCGGTATCGGCGGCAAGTACAAGATTGCTCCAGTCGCCGCGGATTCCCAGAGCAAGCCCGACGTTGCGATCAACGAGGCCGAACGCCTGATCAGCCAGGAGAAGATCGACATCCTCAACGGCGTCTATGCGAGCTCGCATGCGGTGCCACTCGCGGCCAAGGTCGAGCAGCAGAAGAAGATCCTCTGGATCACGACCGCGGTCTCGACCGCCGTGTTCAAGGACAAGAACCTGCAATACGTGTTTCGCGCGCAGATCCATTCGGATCAATACGGGCAGGCCTTTGCCAGCTTCATCAACGAGCATGCGAAAGCCAAGCTCGGCATGGACCCGAAGGAGGTCAAGGTCGCGTTGATCCACGAGGACGGCCCCTATGGCGTCGGCGTTGCCTCTGCCGATGAGGCCTATGCCAAGCAGGCCGGCATCCAGGTCGTGCTGCGTGAAGGCTATTCGGCCTCGGCGCCGGACCTGTCGGTGCTCGTCACGAAGATCAAGCGCGCCAAGGCCGACGTGATTTCGCATGCCGGCTACAACCCCGACATCACCCTGTTCCTGCGCCAGGCCCGCGAGAGCGGTCTGCGCTTCAAGATGCTGTTCGGCGCCGGCGCCGGCTACAGCCAGCTCGACAAGCTGCGCGCGACCTTCGGCCCCGACATCGACAATTTCTGCAACATCGATCCGGTGCCGGCGCAGCTGCTCGATCCGGCAAAGCTCGCACCGGGCATGGGTGACCTGATCAAGACCATGGTGGCGCGCTACCAGGCCAAGACCAGCGCCACCGACGTGCCGCCGCATTGCTCGATGGGTTTCAACCAGACCTGGGTGCTGCTCAACAACGTGCTGCCGGCCGCCAAGGAAAAGTACGGCAGCTTCGAGCCCGAGGCGATCCGCAAGGCCGCGCTCGACGTCGACATCCCCGCCGGCGGCACCATCCAGGGCTATGGCGTGAAATTCTTCCCGCCGGGCACGCCACTCTCGGGCCAGAACGAACGCTCGACACCGGTGGTGATGCAGAACGCCGGCGAGCACATCTCGGTGGTGTGGCCGACGAACATCCGCACGCAAGACCCGGTGTTTCCGCTGCCGAAGGGCTCGACTTACGGGACGTAGGGAAAGTTATCGCCGCGGCGGGACTGCGCTCCCTCGCCCCGCTTGCGGGGAGAGGGTTGGGGTGAGGGGGAGTCTCCACGGGGATGGTGACAGTCGGACTCGCGGAGAGTCCCCCTCACCCGGAATTCAAGCTGCGCTTGAATTCCGACCTCTCCCCGCAAGCGGGGCGAGGTGAACTGCGGCTCCGCCGGTGGCCTACAACACCACCCGCCGCCCCTCTTCCGCGGCCCAATACCCCGCGTAGTTCACCTTGATCGTCTCGTAGGCCAGGGCGAGGTCCGACAGCGGCTGCCGGCCGGTCGCGGCGCATTCCATGAAATCCTGGATCTCCTGCAAATACCCGCGCGTCCACTCCTCCTCGAGGCAGACATATTGCCAGCCGGTTTTGCGGTCGACCTTTTCGGTGATGTAGACGTTTGCGAGCTTCTCCTCGGAGGTCTGGTAGCTCATCAGATGCGTGTTCGGCGTGATGTTGGCGAACAGCGAGCCGCCGGACGTGTAGGTCTCGACCAGATTGCGCACGCCGCCCATGATCATGTCGCCGGAGAACACGGTGGCCTTGGTGCCGTCGGAGAACGTCGCAGTCAGCGTGCCCCAGTCCTCGACGTCGACCGGATTGGCCTTGATGTAGGTGCGCTCCTCCGGCTTCAGGCCGGCTGTGACGTTGCCGACATCGCCGGTGACACTGGCGACGCGGATGGTTTCGCCGCGCGCCTTGGCTTCAACCTGTTTCAGATAGAGCACGGCGGAGAGCGGATGGCAGCCCATGCGGATCAGCGAGCCGCCGCCGGTCATCGCCCATTGCGCGGCATGCGCCGCGTGCGAGCCGGAATGGCTCTCCTCGCCCTTCATGAACAGGATCTTGTCCCTGGTCGCCTTGATGATCTCCGCGGTCTTGGTCACCGCCGGCGCGTAGATCCAGTCCTCGGCATACATGAAGAGTCTTCCGGTGCGCCCGATCGCGGCCCGTGTCGCGTCCATCTCCTCCAGCACGCGCTCATACATCAGCGCCTTCGGCACATGCTTGCCGATCGGCTGCTTGTCGCCCTCCCGGCCGAAATAACCGGCAAAGGGCTTCTCGCAGATCACGTGCTTGCCGGCCTGCATGCCGGCAACGATCATCCCGGCGTGGAGATTGGGCGGGGTGCAGATGTCGATGACGTCGAGCTCGCGGTGTGCGATCAGCTCGGCGAAGCTGCGATAGACGCGCGGGATTGCGTGGCGGCCGGCGAATGCGACGACATGGCCGCCACGCGCGGCCACCGCCGTGACCTCGACGTCCACGCCATAGACGCGCCGGAACGCATACATGTGCAGCTCCGACACGAAGCCGCAGCCGACGAGTCCCACCCTGATCCTGGCCATAGCGCCCCCTCACCCTTGCCTTGGGCGGCACTATAGCGCGGTTAGAGGCCTATTCCACCGAGACGCGCACCACACCGGCGCTCATCATGCCGAGCGCGCGGGCAGCGGGCACCGAGAGATCGACGATACGGCCGCGGATGAAGGGGCCGCGATCATTGACGCGGCACTGGATCGAGCGGCTGCCGTAGGACACCCTCAGCACGGTGCCAAACGGGCGCGTGCGGTGGGCACATGTCAGCTCGGAACCCTTGCCTTTTCCGTACCCGTAATATGAGGCAAGTCCGCTTTCGGCATGCGCCAGAGAAAATGTGGCAAGACAAAACAATAAAGTGGTCAGCGCTCGCACGGCACCGCTCCCCGGTTGGCCCGGCCCTGCGCTGCAAACGTCGCCTTGTTCCCCGAAGTTCCGGGAACACTGCCGGGTCACCCCGGCAGTGCGATCACACATTGTTACTGTTTGTGGAACACCAGCGTGCGCAGCTCGATGCTCTCACGCGGCGGCGCATCGGCCGGCGTGGTCGGATCGACGAAGGCGGTGTGGGGCCCGAAGCGGGTGCGGCCGTCGGTCGCCGAGTCGTAGCACTTGAGCAGCAACGCCTCGTCCGGCGTCATCTCCGGGAAATAGAACCAGCGATGGTTCGGATTGTATTTCACCGAATAGGTCTCGCCGCGGCGGTTGGGATAGATCAGGTCGGATGCGACGAGATCCTCCGGCGCGACCGTGGTGCCGTCGGCCATCGCGAGCGGCGAGTCGCGCAAGGGACCGCGGATCGGCCGCCACAGATTGATCACCTGCACACGCCCCTTCAGCAGCTCGTCAGCCTCGTCAGGCAGATGCTCGCGCACGCGGTTGGCGCCGGAGACGGCGGTCTGGTCGACATGGACGCGCGTCGCCGGCTGGCGCGGACCACCATCGCGAATATCGGCGGCGCCTTCGACGCGCTTGCGCACGGTATGGTCGAAAATGAAAACGCGATCGGCCTTCAGCGTCGCCCGCAAGAAGGCCTCGACGGCGGGATAGTAGACCGCCCTCACCTCCGCGTCGTTGTAGAAGTCCTTCACCTGGGTCGGATGGCGCACCAGCGCGAAGCCTTCGCGATCGAGCGAGATATTGTTCGCGATCAGCCGCGCGTCGAAGATCGGCACTTGATGCGGCTCCGGCAGCGAGGTGCTTTTCGGCTCGCCCGGCGGCGGATCGAACGCGTAGGTGCGCGGCTTGCCTGAAATCGGCGCGAGGTAGTTGAGTTCGGCGGTGACGAAGGGAAGCGATTCGATTCTTGTTTCTTGCAGGCCCATGGCCGGTCTCCCGATGTGGTCGTCGGTTTGATTTTTGGCGGGGTGCGTGCGGCCGCAAGGGAGGTGGTGCAAATAGCAATGGGGGTGTTGTTGAGCGGAGGGAACGCAGAACGAATCTGTCGAGAACGGCGGTCGCTCTGGCTACGTTCTTCTCGCTTCACGGATGCTTGAGGGGTTCGTCAGCCCTCGCACCCCGCCGCCGTCATTCCGGGGCGCCCGCAGGGCGAGCCCGGAATCCATCGGGCCGCAATCTTTGTGGAGCAATGGATTCCGGGCTCGCGACTTCGTCGCGCCCCGGAATGACGCCGGTGCAGCGTTGCACGCTGCTGCGCTTCCGGGACACGAGCGCTGCCTACAGCCCCGCCTTGCCGATCGCGTCCGCAAAGGAGCGGTCGACGATCTCGGCCGCATCGAGCTTCTGCTTGATCAGGCCCCAGCGAAAATAGAGGTCGATCGTACCCTGCTCGTCCGCGACCACGCCGTCATCGATCGGTGCGATGCGGATTTTTGCGCGCGACAGCCAGTTCTGCGGTACGGCGGTCGGGATGTTCATCAGCCTGCCCCAGGTCGCGGCATAGCTATCGACGTTGTTCAGCGACCACGCCCGCGCGGCGGTCAGGCGGCGGATGAAGTCGGTCAGTTCGGCGCGCTTGTCGCGGATGGCGTCGGGCCGCGCCACCTGGAAGCTCAGGCCCGGCGTCATGCCTTCCGAGGTGATGACGCGGCGCGACTTGAACAGCACCTCCTCCTGGCTCACGTAAGGCTCCCAGGTCGACCACGCATCGACCGAGCCTTGCGTGTAGGCGATCTTGGCATCCGACGGCGCCAGGAACGCGATCTGCACGTCGGCCGCAGCCCAGCCGTTCTTTTCCAGCGCGGCGAGGATCAACTGATGGCCGATCGAGCCGCGGCCGGTCGCGATCTTCTTGCCGCGCAGGTCGGCGAAATTCGTGATCGGCGAGGTCTCGGGCACGAGGATGGCGAGCCCCGCGCGCGTCTGCCGGATCGCGGCGATCGCCTTCACCGGCGCACCGGAGGCGGCGGCGAAGGTGAAGGGCGCATCGCCAACGAGCCCGGTCTCGATCGCACCGGCGCTGAGCGCCTCGAGCAGCGGCGCGGCGGCCGGAAACTCCCTCCACTCGATCTTGTAGGGGACGTCCTTGAGCTGGCCTGCCGCTTCCATCACGGCCTGCGAATTGCCTTTCTGGTCTCCGACGCGAAGCGTGGTGGTTTGCGCTGCCGTCAGTTCAAGCGAACCGAACAGCAGCGCGCCGGCCAGCATGAGGCGGATCATTCCGCCGCCTCGCCGCGCGCGACCTGACGCTCCGCAATCAGCTTACGCGTCAGCGGGATCAACTCGCGGCCATATTCGATGGCGTCGACCAGGGGATCGAAGCCGCGGATCAGGAAATGGGTGATGCCGAGGTCGTAATAGTCGCCGAACACTTCGGCGACCTGCTCGGGCGTGCCGACCAGCGCGGTGGTGTTGCTGTTGGCGCCGGTGAGCCTTGCGATCTCGGTCCAGAGCCGCTTGTCGATCCGGCTGCCCTGGTCGGCGAGTGCGAGCAGGCGCCGTGCGCCGGCGGTGGCATGGCCGTCGGCCGGCTTGCGATATCCGGTCCTGTCCTGAAGCGCGGTGGCCCGCGCCAAAATTTCCTCCGCCTTCTCCCAGGCCTGCTTTTCGGTGGGCGCAATGATCGGCCGCACCGAGAGGCTGAAGCGCGGCGTCGGCCGGCCCTGCCGGACCGCGGCGTTGTGAACGCGGGAGGTGACGTCGCGCACCTGAGCATAGGATTCACCCCACAGCGCGAAGGTGTCGGCATGCTTGCCGGCGACGTCGATCGCCGCGTCCGAGGCGCCGCCGAAATAGACGCGGATGCCTTCCGGACGATACGGCTTCACCTGCGAGAAGGCATTCTCGACCTGGTAGTACTTGCCCTTGTAGGTGAATGGCTTGTCGCTGGTCCATTCCAGCTTGAGAACATCGAGGAATTCGGAGGTGCGGGCGTAGCGCTCGTCCTTGTCGTCGAGCGTGTTGCCGTCCTGCCGCAGCTCGGTGGCATTGCCGCCGGTGATGACGTGGAGCGCGACGCGGCCGCGGGAGAACTGGTCGAGCGCCGCGAACTGCCGCGCCAGCAGCGTCGGCGCGGTGAAGCCGGGCCGCTGCGCGATCAGCACGTTGAGGCGGGAGGTCACGTTGAGCACGTGCTGGGCGACCTGGAGCGCGTCCGGCGTCGTCGAATGAAACGCCAGCAGCGCGCGATCGAACCCGGCATTCTCATGCGCCTTCGCCACCGTCTCGATGTGGGTGGGGTTGAGGACCGGTCCCTCGCGGACGACGGTTTCGGAGGAATTGTTGTTGCTGATGAAGCCGATGAACTCGATCGACATGATCGTCTCCCTGAATCGTCTCCCTGATTGTTTTGCGGAAAGGCTAGAGGCCCAATGCGGCGCGGCCGAGGCCGATGCGCGTGGAATCGTCCTGCGGCGTGTGCACCCGACCGCACAGCACGTCGCGATAGTGCCGCTCCAGCGGATTGGCGCGGGAGAGACCGTGATTGCCGGTAAGCGACAGCGCGTCCTCGACGGCGGCCACCGCATTGTTGGTGACGGAGAGCTTGATCACATTGGACTCGGCCGCCGAAAGCTCGACACCGTCGTCGAAGTCGCCGGCAAAGGAGGCGATCAGCCGCGCATTGACCGCGAGCCGGGCCTCGATGGCGCCGAGGATCTCCTGCACGCGGGCTAAGGTCGCCAGCGGCGCGCCGAGGCTGGCGGGGACGCGTTGCTTCAGGAACGAGATCAGCCAGTCGCGCGCGGCGCGGGCGACACCGTCATAAATCGCGGCAACGAAGATGGTGTGGACGGTCGCCTGCGTGACGTCGGGCGTGCGCCAGTCCGCCGGCTTGCGAACATCGACCTCGGCATCGAGCGGGATCACGACGTCGTCGAAAATGACGTCGTGGCTGCCGCTGGCACGCAGGCCGTGATGGTCCCAGGTCTCGACGACGCGGGTGCCCGGCAGTCCTGCCGGCACCAGGAACTGCCCGACACGCGGCTCGGCCTCGTCGGTCCGGGCCCAGACCAGATACCATTTCAGAATCGGCGAACCCGTCGAATAGATCTTGTGGCCGGTCAGGCGCCAGCCCGTCTCGGTCCGCCGCGCGATCGTCGCCGGCAGGCCGCCGCGCGCAGGCGAGCCGAGCTCGGGCTCGACACGCAGCGCATTGACGAGCGCGAGGCCCTCGACCGTCTCGCGCGCAAGCTTGCGCGACAGCCGCGCCGGCCAGGTCGGGCTGCGCGCCATGACGAGATGGTTGATGTAGTGCATCGACAGCACCAGCGCGGTCGACGGATCGGCCTTGCCGACGATGCCGATGACGCGCGCGGCGTAGCGTGCGCCGGCACCGGCCCCGCCATGGACTGCGGGAACCGTGAGCGACAGCAGGCCGGCCTCGGAGAGCTCACGAAAATTCTCGAACGGAAAGCTGCCGGTACGGTCGTGCTCGGCCGCGCGCGCGGCAAAGGCTTCGGCCAGTGCCTCGGCGCGGGCGATGTAGTCGGGTTCGCTAACAGCCGTGCGGCCCTTGGCTATGGAGGTCACCATGTGGCATCCAATCCCAGAAGGCCGAGGATCTGGCGGCGCAGGTCGGCCAGATACGGATCGCCGCGATGACGCGGATACGGACGGTCGACGCGGATGTCGGCCTTCACGCGTGCGGGGCGGTCGCTGAAGACGATGACGCGGTTGGCGAGCACCAGGGCCTCCTCGGCATCGTGCGTCACCAGCAGCGTGGTGAACCCCTTGCGCTGCCAGAGCGAGACGAGCTCGGCCTGCATGGTGATGCGGGTGAGCGAGTCGAGCTTGCCGAGCGGTTCATCGAGGATGAGGATTTTGGGGTCGTTGACCAGCGCACGCGCCAAGGCGACACGTTGCGCCATGCCGCCGGAGAGCTGGTGCGGATAGGCATTGCGGAAGGACGACAGCCCCACAAGATCGAGCGCGTCATCCACGCGCTGCCGCTGACTCTTGAGGATGCCCTGGGCCTCGAGGCCCAGGGCGACGTTGTCCCAGACCGTGCGCCACGGAAACAGGGTCGGATCCTGGAACACGACCACGCGGGAGGGATGCGGACTTCTGATGCGGGCCTCGTCCTCCCGCAGCGTCCCCGCCTTGGGCTTGTCGAGACCTGCGACGAGCCGCAGCAAGGTCGACTTGCCGCAGCCGGACGGGCCGAGCAGCGCGACGAACTCGCCCGGCTCGACCGAGATGCTGACGTCGCTGAGCACCGGCAGCTCGGCACCGTCGATGTCGAAGGCGTGGCTGACCTGCTCGATGTCCAGCGCGGCGCCGGCGGCCGGCTGCGTGATCGTCTCGGCGAGAGCTGCGGCTACCATTTCACGGTCCCCTTCTGCCAGACCAGCAGGCGGTCGCGGATCGCGAACAGCAGCGTGATCGCGCCGGAGCAGAGCAGCGACATCACGATCAGCGCTGCGTACATGTTGGCATAAGCGGCCCAGCCCTGCGCCCATTGCAGGTACCAGCCGAGGCCGGCCTTGACGCCGATCATCTCGGCTACGACCAGCACGGCGAAGGACGAACCGAGCCCCATGAACAGGCCGACGAAGACATGCGGGAGCGCGGCGGGGATCGCGACCTTCAGCACCAGGAAGGACGGCTTTGCGCCCAGCGTGCGCGCGACGTCGTAATAGGCGTTGCTGACGCTTGCGACGCCCGACCAGGTCAGCACGGTGACGGGGAAGCCGGTTGCCAGCGCGATCAGGAAGGTCGAGGCACTCCAGCTCGACGGGAAGGTGAAGAAGGCGATCGGCAGCGAGGCGGTCGCGGGCAGCGGGCCGATGAAGCGCAGCACCGGATGCACCCAATAGCCAACCGCGCGTGACCAGCCGATCGAGACGCCGGTCAGGAAGCCGACCGTGGCGCCGATCAGATAACCGCCGAGCTGGAGCTTGACCGAGGCGAACACACTGTCGAGCAGCTTCGGCAGGTCGTCGGTGTAGACCTCGATGATCGACTGCGGCGGCGGAAAGAACGGCAGCGGCAGCCAGGCGAATTTTGCGGTGGCGACTTCCCACAAGGTCAGGAAAGCACCGAGCGCGACGAGCCAGGGCGCGCGCTGGTGCAACGCCTTGCCCGCCGAGCCGAGATAGTCGGCACCGACGGTGCCGAACAGCGCGACGGCGGCGATGACGAAGGCGGCGATGCCGAGCGAATCCGTGCGCGACCAGTCGCCGACATCGTCCCACCACAGGCAGGACAGGCCGAAGGCGATCCAGGCGACGCTGGCGAGAACGCCGACGCCGGACTCCCGGACCCAGCTCGCAAGCAGCGGCGTGCGCGAGAGGCGCGGCGCGCCGGAGGCGAGGCCGTCAGACAGCGAATACGTCGACATAGATGCGCTCCGCGAATTTGGCAGTATCGGTGCTCTGCTTGAAGACCTGCACGCTCTTCAGGTCGTCGGCATAGGCCTTGAGCTCGCGCTTCAGCACCTCGCCGACGGGATGATGGTGGTGGGTGTGGTAGCGCACCATGCCCTCGATGTCGGCGAGCGTCGCCGCCTTCGGCGCGTAGGGCTGGAACGACTTTGCCGCCACCGTCGGGTTCTGCGAGGTGAACATCGCGGCATCGAGCAGCGCCTGCGTGATGGCGCGCGCGACCTGCGGCTCCTCGCGCACCAGGCTGCCGCGCAGGCCGACGATGCAGCAGCTCTTGTCGCGGTACTCGCCGTCGAGATTGGACGCGACTTCCTTGTAGTGGCTGTCCTTCAGCCAGAGATAGGCGAGCGGATCGGACGACAGGAAGGCCTGCACCTCGCCCTTCTCGACCGCGACGTTGAGGAGATTGCCGGGATAGGCGCGCCAGTCGACGTCCTTGACCGGATCGATGCCGAGTTTTGCCAGCTGGATCGAGAAGAAGTTCTTGTCGGGACCGGCGAGATCGCCGACCGCGACGATCTTGCCCTTGAGATCGGCGAGCCTGGCGACGCCGGAATCGGTACGCGTCAGCACGCGCATGCAGCCGCCATGGGTGCCCGCGGCGATCTTGACGTCAAAGCCCTGCTCCAGCGGCTTCAGCCAGCGTAGCGCCATGCCGAGACCGGCATCGCTCTTACCGGTCGCGATCGCTTCAAGGAGCTGGTCGGTCGATCCGGAATAATTGACGAGCTCGACGTCGAGATTCTGCTTCTGGAAGAAGCCGTGCTCGATGGCGACGGGCAGCGGCGCGAGGCAGACCGCGCCGGCGTTCCACGACAGTTTCAGCTTACGCGGCGCGCCGGTGAGCGCAGGGCTATCTGCCGCCGTCCGGCACAGCGGGAACTCCGAGAAATCGACGCCGGATCCGATCGCCTGCGGCGCGAAGGCCTGTGCGCCGAGCGCACCGAGCGGCGCGGCGAAAGCCGCAGCCAACCCCGCCTGGAGCAGATGGCGCCGGTCGAGACCCGATCCGGCGCGCTTGTTCTCGTTGTTCATCGGCCCCTGGCTCCTGCGCTGGCACGTCTCCGCCGTTTGCGCAACCAATGCCGTTGCGCATGTTCCGGGCGGAGCTGCGTTGAGAGAAAGTTTTTCCGTCGGCGCTTCCGGCGCCGCGTTGATGCGATGCGCAAATCATGCGGTGCACCCGTGGCATCGTCAATGAAATGGAATTTCGAATGTTGCGCGAAGCGAAGTCATTCTCTCCATCGGCGCGTGCAGGGACGATGAAAGGATTTTCGCTGCTTGGTCCACTCGCGATCTCCATCGCGACTGCGGCATCCGCATCATTGCAGCGCCGCTTTGCGCCGGCGCACGTCGCTTTCCCGAAAGCGGCGGTTCGTTGAAACGTCCTTGCCCATCGCGTGCGCAATACGGTTGGCCATTTCATTGACTGCGCATCGCGCGCTCATAGACTTGATCGTCCCGCTGCATCGTTCGCTCACGCGCCGTTAGCAAACCAACAAGACAGATCACATGAGCATCAACTCCTCCTCTCTCGATCATTCGATCACGCGCCGACTTGCGGCCTCGCTGCTGGCGGCCGCCATCACGCTATCGACGGCAGCCGCATCACTCGCGGCCGACACCGTCGTGCTGCGCGTCGGCGACCAGAAGGGCGGCAATCGCTCGCTGCTGGAGATCTCCGGCTACGCGAAGGACCTGCCCTACAAGATCGAATGGTCGGAATTCCCGGCCGCAGCTCCAATCCTGGAAGCGCTCAACGCCGGCGCGCTCGACGTCGGCTACACCGGCGATCTGTCCTTCCTGTCGGTGTATGCGGCGGGTGCGCCGATCAAGGCGATCGGCGGCACACGCTCGGATGCGAAGACGCAGGCGATCCTCGTGCGCCAGGATTCACCGATCAAGTCGGCGGCCGACCTCAGGGGCAAGCGCCTCGCCGGCACACGTGGCGGCTGGGGCCAGTTCTTGATCGACGCGACACTGGAGAAGGCGCAGATCAAGCTGGAGGAGGCGACCTTCGCGCCGCTCGGTCCCGTTGATGCCAAGATCGCGCTGGTCGCCGGCTCGATCGACGCCTGGGCGGTGTGGGAGCCCTATGTCTCCTTCGCGACGCTGAAGGACAAGGCCCGCGTGATCGCCGACGGCGAAGGCCTGACGCCGACCATCACCTTCATCGTCGCCTCCGACAATGCCATCGCCACCAAGCGCGCGGCGGTGCAGGACCTGGTGCAGCGGTTGAACAAGGCGCGGCTGTGGTCACTGGATCATGTTGCCGAATACGCCAGGAGCACGGCCGAGCTGACCAGGCTGCCGGAGGACGTGCTGCTGTCGGCCTACACCGCGCAGCGTACCAGCCCGATCGTGATCGACGAGAACGTGGTGAAGGAGATCCAGGCAGCCTCCGACCGCTCGACGCGCTACGGCATCCTGCCGAAGAAGCTCGACGTCAACCAGGCCGTCGACCGCAGCTTCACCGCCGCGGCCGCTGGATCGAATTAGGCGGAGCCGGCGGGATGCACAGGCTTCGCCTCAAGGCCGGCCCGTTGCATCTCGCCGCGATCGTGCTCGCGCATCTCGCCTGCATGAGCCTGATCGTGTGGCTCTCGCTTTAACCGCGATCACCAATATCCGCGGTAATAGGGACGGTAGTAAGCGCGGTACGGCCGGTAGTAGCCATAGCGGTAGCCGTAATACGGACGATAGGGCCGATAGTATCGCGGATAGGCATAGGCCGGCCCGTAGCCGTAATAGGCCGGCGCGTAGCCATAGCCGTAGCCCGGATATCCATAGCCGCCGTAGTAGGGTCCGCCATAATAGCCATAGCCGTAAGGCGCGCTGCTGGCGATGGCGCCGCCGATGATCGCGCCGGCCGCGAGGCCGCCGAGACCCCATCCCCAGCCGCCGCCGCGCCAATGCACCTGCGTGACGTCGTCGCCGGCCGCGGCCTTCATGGCCGCGACGTTGGTCGGCAGCGGGGCTGCCGCCACCTGCCCGATTTGGCTGGCGATGACCACGCCCGCCAGCGAACAGGCAATTGCCGTTGTCCAGATCCTCATCGTCTTGCTCCCTGTCTGACGTTTCGTTTGGAAAAGGAACACGCACCATGATCGGGCATCCTTGCGCCAAGTCAAAGCCTCGATTTTGCGTGCGGCGCACAAGAGCCCGTGCATGCCTCAAATATGATCAGCGGGTCGCCGGGAGCCGGCACGCGGCGCGACGACGCCGACGGCCGATCACCACGGCAAAGCATTAAGCTTCCCGCGCGTTCGCAACCAACAACCACCTTCCCGATTTACTATTCGTACCGTTACTATCGGTTCCAATGGTGCGCGGCCGAGAGGCATCTCGCGAGGGCTCCGACTTGCGCCAGAGAAGAGTGGGAGGATGACATGAGTGCCGTCGGAAATGAGCCGCTCGCCCGTCAGGCGCTGGCGTTCGTCCTGGCTGGCGGACGCGGCAGCCGACTTCTGGAGCTGACCGACCGGCGCGCCAAGCCCGCGGTCTATTTCGGCGGCAAGTCCCGCATCATCGATTTCGCGCTGTCGAACGCGGTGAACTCGGGCATCCGCCGCATCGCGGTCGCCACCCAGTACAAGGCGCACAGCCTGATCCGGCATCTTCAGATGGGCTGGAACTTCTTCCGCCCCGAGCGCAACGAGAGCTTTGACATCCTGCCCGCGAGCCAGCGTGTCTCCGAGAACATGTGGTATGTCGGCACGGCCGACGCGATCTACCAGAACATCGACATCATCGAGTCGCACAACGCCCGCTTCATCGTCGTGCTCGCCGGCGACCACATCTACAAGATGGACTACGAGGTGATGCTGCGCCAGCACGTCGACAGCGGCGCCGACGTCACCGTCGGCTGCCTCGAAATGCCGCGCGCGGAATCCTCGGGCTTCGGCATCATGCATATCGACGAGAACGGCTGGATCCAGGAGTTCCTGGAAAAGCCGAAAGATCCGCCGCCGATGCCGGGCAAGCCGGACGTCTCGCTCGCCAGCATGGGCATCTACGTGTTCGACGCGAAATTTCTGTTCGATCAGCTCAAGCGCGACGCCGAGGATCCGAAGTCCAACCACGATTTCGGCAGGGACATCATTCCCTACATCGTCAAGAACGGCCGCGCGATCGCGCACCAGTTCTCGACCTCCTGCGTCCGTTCCGGCAGCGATCCCCGCGCCTATTGGCGCGACGTCGGCACGGTCGACGCCTATTGGGCGGCCAATATCGACCTCACCGACGTGGTGCCGGAGCTCGATCTGTTCGACCGGGCCTGGCCGATCTGGTCCTACTCGGAGATCACGCCGCCCGCCAAGTTCGTCCATGACGAGGAGAGCCGGCGCGGCCAGGCCGTCAGCTCGCTGGTCTCGGGCGGCTGCATCATCTCCGGCGCCTCGCTGCGCCGTTCGCTGCTGTTCACCGGCGTGCGCATCAACTCCTACGCCAATGTCGAGAACGCCGTGATCATGCCCTATGTGAATGTCGGGCGCGGCGCGCGGCTGAAGAACGTCGTGATCGACCGCGGCGTCGAGATCCCCGAGGGACTCGTCATCGGCGAGGATCCCGAACTCGATGCAAGACGCTTCCGCACCACCGAGCAGGGCATCTCCCTCATCACCCAGCCGATGATCGACAGGCTCAATACATGACGCCTGTTCGCGTCCTCGCGGTCGCCTCTGAAGTCTATCCCATCGTCAAGACCGGCGGCCTTGCGGATGTCGCCGGTGCGCTGCCGATCGCGCTGAAGGCGCATGCCGTCGAGATGCGCACCCTGATGCCGGGCTATCCCGACGTGATGCGGCAGATTTCCGGCGCAGAGGAAATCCGGCGTTGGCCGGACTATTTCGGCGGGCCGGGCCGGCTGCTCGCCGGCGCGCATGACGGGCTCGACCTGTTCGTCCTCGACGTGCCGCATCTCTATGCGCGGCCGGGCAACCCTTATGTCACGGCCGAAGGCGTCGACTGGCCGGACAATGGCGTGCGCTTTGCGGCGCTGTCGCGCGTGGCGGCCGACATCGGCCACGGCCTCGTGCCGGCCTTCGTGCCCGACATCGTGCACGCCCATGACTGGCAGGCCGGGCTCGCGCCGGCCTATCTGCACTACGACAATCGGCCGCGGCCCGGCACCGTGATGACGATCCACAACATGGCCTATCAGGGCAAGTTCGCTCCCGAGCTGATCGGTGCGATCGGCCTGCCGTGGAGCTCCTTCGACGTCAACGGCTTCGAATATTTCGGCGGCATCAGCTTCCTGAAGGCCGGCCTGCAATTCGCCGATCGCATCACGACGGTATCGCCGACCTATGCGCGGGAAATCCAGAGCGACGAGGGCGGCATGGGGCTCGGCGGCCTCTTGCGCGCACGCGCGGGCGCATTGAGCGGGATCCTCAACGGCATCGACATCGCAGTGTGGAATCCGCAGACCGATTCGCACATCGCCTATCGCTTCAGTGCGGAAGACCTCGCATTCCGGGCTGCGAACAAGGCGGTGCTTCAGCAACAATTCAATCTCGATTCCTCGGACGAAGCCCCCCTGCTCGGCGTCATCAGCCGGCTGTCCTGGCAGAAGGGGCTCGATCTCCTGCTCGAGGCCATTCCGACCATTTTGGGTGAAGGCATGCAGCTCGCACTGCTCGGCAGCGGCGACCGCGATCTTCAGGACCGCTATCAGGCGGCGGCACGCGCCAATCCCGGCCGGATCGGGGTCGTGATCGGCTACGACGAGATCCTCGCTCATCTGATCCAGGCGGGCTCGGACGCGCTGATCGTGCCGTCGCGGTTCGAGCCGTGCGGCCTGACCCAGCTCTGCGCGCTGCGCTATGGCGCCGTGCCGATCGTCTCGCGCGTCGGCGGT
The DNA here is from genome assembly GCF_028128955.1 of Bradyrhizobium sp. CCBAU 11386. Lineage (NCBI taxonomy): Bacteria > Pseudomonadati > Pseudomonadota > Alphaproteobacteria > Hyphomicrobiales > Nitrobacteraceae > Bradyrhizobium > Bradyrhizobium sp. CCBAU 11386. The sequence goes on along the minus strand of NZ_LBKA01000002.1, from coordinate 81,258 downwards.
CTCGAGGATACCATCGTCGACATCGGCGAGGCCGACGCGTCCGGCCGCGATGCCACCGGCTTCAAGTTCGGCCCGGTGACGGCGAATGCCCTCGCCGGCACGCTGCGCAAGGCCAACACGGCCTTCCACGACAAGCTGACCTGGCGGCGGCTGCAACTGAGCGGCCTTGCGACCGACGTCTCCTGGCGCAACCGCGCCGGCGACTATGCCGCGCTGTATCGGGGCCTGATGGAATCCCGCCGTCCCTGACGCATGACCGCCGCCGAATCCATGTTATAGAATCGGCATGGAACCCTTCGCGATCAAGCTGATCGGCTTTGCTGCCGCCACCTGCACCACCGTCGCCTACGCGCCGCAGTTCATCAAGGTCTGGAAGACCCGCTCGGCGCGCGACATCTCGCTCGGCATGTTCCTGGTCATGGTGCTGGGCCTGGCGCTCTGGCTCGTCTACGGCCTGCTCAGCGGCGACGCCCCGCTGATCGCCTCGAACGCCATCACCATGCTGCTCGCCGGCGGCATTCTGGTGATGAAGCTGAGATACGGCTGAGCTTCCTCGTCAGTCAGAAAAACGAAGCCGCTTGTATTGCAACTTCACCGCACGGTAGCATTCGCAGGTGGCCTTGTTGAGCTCGGCGACGTTGACGATCTCGATGTGACCGCGGCTGAATCGAATGACGTTCGCTTCCTGTAGAGCATGGGCGACGAACGAGACGCTGTTCCGGCGAACCCCGATCATCTCGGCCATCAATTCCTGCGTGAGCTTGAAGCGGTCGCTGCCGGATAGATCCCGAACACGCAAGAGCCATCGCGCCAATCTCGCCTCGACGGTATGGGATGCATTGCAGCCCACGGATTGCTGGGCCTGAACGAACAGGGCCTGACTGTGACGCGTCAGGCCCTCCCGGAACTCGACACTCTGCTGTGCGAGAGCGCGAAGGCGAGCAGCTTCGACCTGCAGAGCCACACCCGGCACCAATACGACCGCGTGAACCAGTGCGACGGGTTCTCCCAATACGCCAAAAGTACCCAAAATGCCGTCGCGGCCGACCAACGCCACTTCGATCCGTTCTCCCGCTTCAAGTTCGACAACGAGAGACACGACGGCTGTGAGCGGAAAATGAGCCCACGCAACGGTTTGGCCAAGCTCGATCACCGAAGCCCCTCCAGGAGCTCGACGACCTTGAGATGCGGGCGAATGACCGCGAAGTCGGCCGGACTGAGCGACTTGAGAAAAGCGTTCTGGAATGGGTCCGCCGACGCCATCTAATTTCTTCGGAAAGATCATAAAGTAATAGACACAACCATAGCGCGACAGCGAAATCGAGCGAAACAGACATAAATGCGCATAAGCACTGTGGCGTGCGCATGAGCCGCTTTTCTACCGATGGTTCGCCGCTACTCAACTATCTCGAGAGGCAGTCTGCAACCTTCCGCCGATTTCACTTGCTTTCGCCCTTGCCCGCGCCCAAGGTCTCTATGTGCGTTACCGGACATAATTCGGCGGGCCCGGTTGGACTAAGCGATATCCCTCGCTGCCGCTCGGAGCGCATCATGCCCAACCACTACTTCCGCATTACCAATTGCGACGGCGGCACGATCGAACATCTGGCCGAGATCGCGGACGTGGAATCAGCGTGGACGGAAACGACGAAAGTTTTCGGGGATCTGGCCCGAGGCTGCGGGCTCAAGGAAAATGCCGAATGGCGGATCGAGCTTCTGGGCTCCGGACGAGAGCCCTTGTATCGCATTCGGCTGCTCGCCGAGACATGTGAGCCCGTCGCATCGGCCGCTTGTCTCGCTGCAGATGCGGACGAGCCTTACTGACGTTTTACGGCACCGGAATTTCCCGACGATCATTATGTCAAAACCTGACATAGTGAAAAAAAGACTCGCTATGTGCGGTACTGCTCTTACTGTTGTTCCATTATCGGATATCCGCATGAGGCACCGATAGCTGAGAGTTCTTTGCGCTCCCGCCTGTCCCCAGGAGCGAAGAATGAAGAACCTCTTGCTGAGGCAGCTTTCCGAAGCCGATCTCGAAATCCTCGAGCCATATTTGAAGACCGTCGCCTTCGAGCAGCACTCCCTGCTGTTCGAAGCTGACCAGGAGATTCGTTCCGTCTACTTTCCTGCCGGCGCAGTGGTCTCGCTCGTCGTGGCTCTTTCGACCGGCGAGATGATCGAAACTGCGATGGTCGGCATCGATGGCGTCGTTGGTGCAGCCGCGGCCCTGGACGGGCGGATGTCTCTCAGCCGCGGTATCGTTCAACTGGGCGGAAACATCGTCGTCTGCAATATCGACGCGCTGAAGACGGCCGCACTTCACAATCACAAGCTGTTGGCGCTCCTCATGCGGCATGAGGCAGGCCGTCTACGCCCAGGCCCAGCAATCTGCAGCGTGCTTCGCCTCGCATAGCGTCCAGGCCCGGCTCTGTCGCTGGCTGCTGCGCGCGCGCGATTTGTCCGGCAGCGATCAACTCCAGTTCACGCAGGAATATCTCGGACAGATGCTGGGCGTTCGGCGATCGAGCGTGACCGTGGTCGCGCGCACGCTGCAAGCGGCCGGTCTGATCCGATACGCGCGCGGCAAGATCAGGATCCTGGATGCCGACGGGCTACAGGAGGGCGCGTGCGAATGTTACGCCGCCGTCAGAGCTCGTTATGAGCAGTTGCTGGGAACGGATTATACGAGAAGGATCGACGCGACGTCAGCGTGAGCCGTGACGGCTTGCTGACGCGCGATTCAAGGCTGGCCGCCGAACATGTACGACGCCATCGCGACGTTTGCGACCTCGTCGACGAAGACGCGGTGGCCGACGTCGCTGCCGGCAGCGCCGGCCGCGACCATCAGCGGCAGCAGGTGGTCCTCGCGCGGGTGGGCCAGGCGCGCGCTCGGCGCGGTTTCCCAATCGACCAGCATCGCGTTGCGGCGCGCCGCATCCGGCGCGCTGATCGCCTCGTTCAGATAGGCCTCGAAATCGTAGGAGACCGGCTTGGACTCCGGCCGGTTGAAGCCGCGCATGTTGTGATAGGTGAGCCCGCTGCCGACGATCAGAATGCCTTCGTCCCGCAGCGAGGCGATCGCCTGCCCGACCTTGATGTGCTCGGCCGCATCGTAGGTCGATTTCAGCGACAAGAGCACGATCGGCATGTCGGCGTTCGGATACATCAGGCCGAGCGGCACGAAGGTGCCGTGATCAAAACCCTGATTGGCATCTTCGCGGCAATCGAGGCCGGCTTGCGCGAGCAGCGCCTTCACCCTGGCTGCGAGCTCGGGCTTGCCCGGCGCCGGATATTTGAGGTGATAGGTATGCTCGGGGAAACCGTAATAGTCGTACACCATCGGCGGATGCGCCGAGGTCGACACGGTGAAGGCGTCGGCCTCCCAATGTCCGGTGATGACGAGCACGGCCTTTGGTCTTTCGGGGAGAAGCTGCGGCAGCCGCCCGAACTCCTCGGCGGTCCTGGCATATTGCACCCGCCGGTCCTCCATGAACGGCCAGGGGCCGCCGCCATGGGACAGGAACAGGGTCGGAAATCGCGTCATGGGCGAAAGCTCGTCTCGTTGACAACATGCGCGTGCGAACTGCCCGCACGTTCGGCGGCGAGCATAGGCAAACCCCTATGGTTAGCAAGCCGTTAACGATTTGCCTTTCAAAATCCCCGCCATGGCCGAAGGAGTCGGCCAGAAGACGAGGACGTGAGATGAGGAAGTTTGCGCTGGGGGACGTCGTCAACAGTGACAAGGGCCGCCGCGGCGTCGTTCGCGCCGCCTTCAAGTCGCGGGAAGGCCAGCAGTTCTATGCCGTCGAGAAGGACGGCGCGATGGACTATCTGGAGGAAGACCGGCTGAGCCCGGCGCCGCGCGTCGAGCTCGCAGCCTAAGTCCAACTCATTTTCTGCTCTCACTTGCGAGCCGGTCGAGACGCTCCGCGACGGGGTCGTCTCCGCTCGCGATGCGATCATTCGTGATCAGCAGCAGGCGATCGCCGCCTGCCGCCGCGTCCCAGCGTGGCAGGTCGGGACCGTTGGGATCGCCGCTCCTGGCGAAGTTGATCCAGTAGCTGCGCATGCGGCTTGCGACCTCGCGATCGCGCCGTGAGAAGATGCCGGCACCGGGCACGCCTTCCACACCGAAGATGAACTGCAATTCCCGCCCGTGACCGCCCTCCGGATTGATGCGCCGGGCCTCCGGCACGTAGGCGAAACGATAGCGGAAGGTCAGCGCGCCGCTTGCGGCGTGCAGACGAGCCAGCAGTCTCACCGGCTCGGAGAAGACCTTGTCGGTATAAAACCTTGCCGCAATATCTGAAGCTCCGGCGAGGTCGGGATAGAGCTTGGGCAGGTCATCGCTGGTGGTGCCGGACGATGCAAGCGCCTCTGCGATGTCAGGTTCGCTGTCGAAATCCGTCTCGTCATCGTTGGAGCCGATGATCAGGGGAATGCGCCCTTCATGCCCGGCCGCAAAACCTGCGGCAATATCTTCCGTCACGAGGCGTCCATCGATCGTTGGCGCGAAGCCGTGCGGGAATTTCGCGAGCAGCCTCTTTTCGGCGGCAAGCAGCCGTATCGCCTCGATCGCGCGCGCAGTCTCCTTGCCGTCCGGGCCGAGCGTCGCGACGAATTGCAGGCCCCAGGCCTCCGCCTCCTGACGCGAGCGCAGGCGTACCCGGCCGGGCACCGATTGCAGGATGGCTTTCTGAAACAGATCGCGCGCCGCCTCGCACAGCATCAACAGCGCGATCGACGTCGCGCCCGCGCCACTGCCGAACAGGGTGACGTTTCCGGGATCGCCGCCGAACGCCGCAATGTTGTCGTGGACCCAGTGCAGCGCCGCGATCTGGTCCATCAGTCCGTAGTTTCCGGAGCCGCCTTCCGACAGCGCCGGATGCGTGAGCCAGCCGAGCGCGCCGAGGCGGAAATTCACGGTCACCACGATCAGGCCGGCCTGCGCGAGTTTCGCGCCGTCGAACATCGGATCGTTCGCAGTGCCGCCGACGAAGGCACCGCCATGAATGAACACCATCACCGGCAGCGGGCCATCGACGCCGAAGGGACGGAACACGTTGAGCGTGAGGCAATCTTCGCTCGCCTTCGGCAGCGACGGCTGGAGGCAGGGCGCGCCGTACTCATAGGCGGTGCGCATCTCAGAACTCTCGGCCGTTGCCTCCGGCGGGCGCCAGCGCAGCGGGCCGACCGGCGGCGCTGCATAAGCCAGCCCCTTGAAGAAGGCCACCTCGCCTTCGACGCCGCCGAGCATCTGGCCTTCGCGCGTCAGCGCAAATGGAAACTGTCCGACCTGCTGAGCCAAGGCCGAACCGGCGAGGCAAAGGACTACGAAAGCCACAGCGAGCGCCAGGAACGGTCGCATCGGAGAGACCTCGATGTGCGCAGTTTGGCAATATCCTAGAGCATGATCCGGAGAAGTGTGAAACGGTTTTCCGAAAAGATCATGCTCAAACAAAGACCTAAAGCACGATGACGATTCATCCACGTCGCATCGCGCTTTAGTGCTCCGTCGGCAGCGCTGCAATCCGGCCGGGCCCATCGGCTCGCGACAGGCGGTTGACACGGCGCCCGCTTTGAGCGAGTTTTTTGCAAGGTTGATACAACCTGCCGGTTGCACCCCCGCCGGGGGACGGTGAACGTATCGAAGCCTGTTTTGGCCACCCTTTGCCCGAGCGACCGGGTCAGCAACGCAACCACCTGACACGCCTGGTTCGCTTATTGCAAAGGATGACATCGATGCGCGATTTTCGCGATGCAAAGGCTATGGCGCAGACCCTGCGCGACTCCCTCAAGACGAAGGCCTTCAACATAAGCCACGGCGAGAGCCTGGAGCTGGTCTCCAAGATGTTCGGCGTCGCCGATTGGAACACGTTGTCGGCGATGCTTCAGACCGATCGAGACGACCGCAAGCCGACAGCTGCTGTGACGCGAGAAGCACCGCACGCCGGCATCGCAACCTACCCGGCCGTTCCGTTGCGCGATCTGGTCCCGTTCCCTGCCGCGAGCTATCCGCTGTTCATCGGACGCCCGAAGACCATTCAGGCGCTTGACCGTGCTTTCGAGCGACAGCGCGAGGTCGTGCTCGCCATCCAGAAACAGTCCGGCGTCGATGAGCCCGGAGGCGACGACGTTCATGCCATTGGCGTGCTTGCCCAGCTGCTCGAGCTCGAACCGCTACCCGACGGCACGCTGAAGGTGCTGACGCAGGTCCACCGCCGCGTACTCATCCATCGCTTTGTCGGCGAGAACGTTGTCGGCGAGAACGGCGCTTTCGAAGCCGAAGTCGCCGCGCTCAGTGAAGGGCCGATCCCGGACGCACCCGAGTTGATCCTGCGTGCCGTCAAGCGCTTCGAGCGCTATGCGGCGGCCCGCGACATTCGCATCCCGGGCGTTTGGCCGCTTCTCGAACATACGCGCGATCCCGGACGCGTCGCCGATATCATCGCAACACGCTTGCGGCTGCCGATGGCCGACAAGCAGAAGCTTCTGGCAACCCTCGATGCCGTGGCGCGGCTGAGGCAAGTCGACACCTTCATGGACTTCGGCCGTCCCGCTTCGGCGCAGCTCCACGCGACGAAACGACGTGCGCTGTTGCACGCGACCCGTCGAAACCATCAATACGCGACGCTTGAACATCTTCTGTTCGCCCTGCTCGACGACGATGATGCGGCCGCACTCCTTCGATCCTGCGATGTCGATTTCGAGGCGATGAGAACGAGCTTGCAGGTCTATGTCGATCGCGGTCTGAACAACATCGCCGTCCAGGGCGAAGGCGAGGCCAAACCGACTGCCGCCTTTCAGCGCGCGGAACAGCGTGCCGAGCTTCATGCGCAGGAGCACGGCCGGCCCGAGGTCACGGGCGCGGACATGCTCATGGGCATATTTCCGGAGACGAGAAGCCCGGCAGCTCAGTTGCTGGGCGAGCACGGCGTGTCGCATGCCCGCGCCGCCGGTTTGATGACCCGCCGTCCGGAACAACCGTAAAGACAGCCGATCCGGCGGCGGACGTCAGGGGTGCGGCAGACAGTCGACGATGCTACAGCCCGGCCTGGTATGCGAGGCCGGGCTCGCTTGCGCGCTCGAGCGTCGCGCCTAACCGCCCTTGCCGATGAGCTCCGCCAGCGCGCGGCGCGCGACGATGCCGAGCTCACCAAGAGTGGAGTGTCCCGCTTGCGCCGCCTCAATCAGGCGCTCGGCGATGAATCTGCGGCTGTCGTGATCGCCGCCGTGCGGCAATTGGCGGCACGTCTCCTCCAGGACGACGTCCATGTTCGCTTTCGTCCGCTCACTCAACTCTGTCATGACGCCCGGTCGGTACGCGTGGCTTGTAACCGCAAGCATACACAGACGGATCGTGGCTGATTAGCCCGGTAAATCACGGCGATTGTGCATTGCGGCGCGTGCATTGAGGCAACCTTCGCGCGGCCACGATGGCGCCGCAAACAGCTACCGAAGATTGCACTTGTTCTGATGACAAACCCGGCCTGTGGCGATAGCCTGCCGGCAAAACAAAAGTACGGGAGGAATGCATGCCTGACGCAATGGTTGCTGCGCGTGCCTCTGACGCGGCGCGTGGAACACCCAAGCAGGTCGACGTTGCCGTGGTCGGCGCCGGATTTGCCGGCCTTTATCTTCTCCATCGCCTGCGCAAGGCCGGCTTCACGACCGTCGCCCTCGAAGAAGCCGGCGATGTCGGCGGCACCTGGTACTGGAACCGCTACCCCGGCGCGCGCTGCGATATCCAGACCATCGACTACAGCTACACATTCGATCCGGAACTCGAGACGGCCTGGACCTGGTCGGAGAAATACGCGACCCAGCCCGAGATCCTGCGCTATCTCGGCTTCGTCGCCGACCGCTACGACCTGCGCCGCGACATCCGCTTCAGGACCAAGGTCACCGAAGCCAGATGGGACGAGGCGACCGAGCGCTGGCAGCTCAGCACCGACAATGGCGCGCCGGTCTCCTGCCGCCATTACATCATGGCGACGGGCTGCCTCTCCGCGCCCAAGCCGCCGGAGATCGACGGCGTCAAGGATTTCAAAGGCGAGGTCTATTTCACCGGCCGCTGGCCGCATGACGGCGTCAATCTCGCGGGAAAGCGCGTCGCCGTGATCGGCACGGGCTCGTCGGGCATCCAGTCGATCCCGCTGATCACCGAACAGGCCGCGCATCTGACCGTGTTCCAGCGCACGCCGAATTTCGCGCTGCCGGCGCACAACGGCCCCGCGCCCTCGGACCGCATGAGCCTGCTGCAAGGCGACCGCGCGGCCTATCGCGAGCAGGCGCGCCAGTCGATGGCCGGCGTGCCCTATCCGCAGCAGACGGCCGTGAGCTGGCAACTGAGCGATGCCGAGCGCCGCGCACGGTTCGAAGAGGCCTGGGGCAAGGGCGATCTCGTCTATATCCTCACCCAGCTCTGGGCCGACCAGGCCGTCGACGTCGACGGCAACAAGCTGATCTGCGATCTCATCCGCGAGAAGATCGGCGTCGTCGTGAAGGATCCCGAGACGGCGGCGGCACTGATGCCGCACGATCATCCCTTCGGCGCGAAACGCCCCTGCCTCGACACCAACTATTACGCGACCTACAACCGGCCGAACGTCACGCTGGTCAATCTGCGCCAGGAGCCGATCAAGGCGATCACCGCAAGCGGCATCACCACGGCCAGGCGCAGCGTCGACGTCGACGTCATCGTGTTCGCGACCGGCTTCGACGCCATGACCGGCGCGATCCGCGCGGTGCATCCGATCACCGGGCGCGGCGGCAAATCGCTATCGGATGTCTGGGCACAGGGGCCACAGACCTATCTCGGGCTCACGGTCGAGGGCTTCCCGAACTTCTTCATGATCACCGGTCCCGGCAGCCCCTCGGTGCTGTCGAACATGGCGGTGTCGATCGAGCAGCATGTCGACTGGGTCGTCGACCGCCTTGCCGCGCTGCGCGATGCCGGCTTCACCACGATCGAGCCGACCGAGGCGGCGCAGGCCGGCTGGGGCCGGCACATGGCCGACTGCTCCACGCTGACGCTGCACCGGCTCGCCAACACCTGGTACACGGGCGCGAACGTGCCCGGCAAGGTGCAGGGCCTGATGCCCTATACCGGCGGCGTCGGCCCCTATCGCAGCATCTGCGATGAGGTCGTCAGCCGCGGCATGCTCGGCTTCAGGCTCACCGGCCCCAATGTCGCCGCGCAGTGCAATGACGGCGAGGTGGTGCGGCTGCAACCGGATGTGCGGCTGGTGCTGAACCTGCTGGCAACGCTGAACCTGCCACCGATCGAGTCGATGGGTGCGCTCGGCGCCCGCGCCTTCGTCAACGAGTTCAACAAGGGCCGTCCGGCGGGACGACCGATCGGCGATGTCGTCGACGGCACGCTGCCGGGCACCGACGGCCCGCTTCCCTATCGTGTCTACAAGCCCGCAACGCCGGGGCCGCATCCGGTCGTGGTCTATTTCCACGGCGGCGGCTGGGTGCTCGGCGACGAGCAGTCGGACGATCCGTTCTGCCGCGACATGGTGCGACGGACCGGGATGATGTTCGTCAGCGTCGGCTACCGCCACGCGCCGGAGCATCGCTTCCCGTCCGCGGCTGAGGACGGCTATGCGGCGACGCGCTGGATCGCCGAGCACGCCGCCGAGCTCGGCGGCAAGCCGGGCCCGGTGCTGGTCGCGGGCTGGAGCGCCGGCGGCAACATCGCCGCCGTCACCTGCCAGCTCGCGCGCGACCGCGGCGGGCCTGACATTGCCGGCCAGCTCCTGGTGTGCCCGGTCACCGACTGCGACTTCGATCGTCCTTCCTACAACGACAATGCGACCGGCTACTTCCTGACGCGCTCGCTGATGTACTGGTTCTGGGACCTCTACTGCTCGCCGGCCGACCGTATTGACCCGCGCGTCTCGCCGCTCCGGGGCAAGGTCGCGGGCCTGCCGCCCGCCTTCGTCGTCACCTGCGAGTTCGATCCGTTGCGTGACGAGGGCATCGCTTATGCCGAAGCGATGGCCGCTGCCGGCGTCCCGGTCGAGCAGCTCAAGGCGCGCGGCCATTTCCACTCGTCCTTCGCGATGGTGGACGTGGTGATCACCGGCGCGCCAGGCCGGGTGCAGATGGCCGAGGCCCTGCGGCGCTTTGCCGGGCTTCCGCCGAAGGTCAGCCTCGGCGACGAGCACAGCCACGGTCAGACCAGCCCGGGGCACAGAATCGCGGCGGCCGCGAGTTAACAACAATAAGGCAGCCGGGAACCTCTTCCCGCCTGCCGCGTTGGGTGCTTGTGGCATTGAGATGCAGCGATAGGATGTAGGCCCCGGCGCGCAGATTTGCGTGCTGGGGTTCTTTTTGCGTGAGGCGGTGACGATGGGTGACGCACCGGTTACGGATTCAAAGGTCGATTTCGGCGCACTTGCGGCGCTGTATAAATGGCCGTCACTTGCCAACCAGCGCCGGCCGGACCGCGTGTCCTACCAGGTGAGCGAGGGCACGCTCGACGAATGCATCTCGGCGTTCATGGAGAAGCCGGCAGCGACCAGGCATCTCTATGAGATCCGCACGGCGGCGCAGCCGCCGCTGGTCACGGATATCCTCTCGCCCGAGCACGTCATCGAGCTCTCGCGCCTGAGAGAATTTCTCTGATTGCGTGCAGACGCCAAAGCTGCACGTGCATGACAAGCTTCATCCACACGCACAGGAACCTTCCTCCGGTTTTTCCAGTTAACGGAGATCGGAAGCCAAGGCGTGAGTGTCCAAGATGCTTAGAGCTGGCGTGCCATCTCCGGTCGTGCCCTATGGCGCAGACCAGACCCTATTCGTGGTGATCGACCGCCGCGACGAGGTGACTGAAATGCGCATCGAGCGGAACGATCTCGAAGTCGCGATCAATGAGCTCGTCGCCGGCTGCTTCAACGATCCGATCAAGGTGATCTCGTTCAACACGCTCGAGCACTGGGTGAAGGATATCTCGCCCGAGATCGCCGCCGAAATCCTGGCGCGCTGTGACATCGACCGCATCACGCTTCCCGACCATCTCAGCGATTTCGTCGAGAGCAACACCTCGTGGGGGATTAAGCGCGCCGATACTTGCCGGCGATGACCTCGATCTCGCGGCGGCGTTCGTCGGCGAAGGCCAGGAGCTTTTCGATCGTCAGCGTATCCGTGATCCGTTTGGCGAGCCGCTCGGCACGCGCGGCCTGATCTTCGAGATACTGGATCGTATTCAAGCGTCCGCCTCCCCAAAAGTCCTGAATTGTTGGGCATCCATGGTGCGTGAGAAGCGGCTAACAGGCGGTTAAGCGGCGGCGCCTTGCATCGACCAATCGCCCCTTACCGCACGACGTCGAGCCTGACATTGGCGAGACCCTTGTCCACCATGCCGAGCGCCTCGGCCGCGGAAGGCGAGATGTCGACCACGCGCCCGCGAACGTAGGGCCCGCGATCGTTGACCCTGACGGTCACGAAGCGGCCGGAGGAAACATCGGTGACGCGCAGCTTCGTGCCGAACGGCAGGCTGGGATGGGCTGCGGTCAGCTCGTTCTTGTCGAACCTCTCGCCGCTCGCAGTCTCCGTATCCGAATAGAAGCTGGCAACGCCATGCGAGCCTGTCCGCGTGCTGCTCCCCGCATCACCGGACGGACGCGCCCGGCTGATCGGCCGTGGATGCAGCGCCGCCACGCGATGCGGCCGCTCGGCCGCGGCCTGCCGGCTGGTGCCGGCGAGATCGGCCTTCTGGCGGCCGACCGGAGATTGCGCGCAGGCCGCGAGCGAGGCCGCGCCAATGATGGCGAGCAGCAACCGGCACGAGGTTGCGGGGGAAATCCGGGCACTTTCGGCACGTGCAAAGCGAGACATGATACGCCCCTCCGAACGGCCTCAAGTTTCGGTGGGCAATGAGGGCAGAACCTTGTCGGAACAAAAGCGGGCCTGAGGCCAGCTTTTTTTCGCACCCGGCTGTGACGATTCCACCACACTGGCGTGTCCTGAATCGGGACAAATCAGCCAAATATCAGCTTGATACAATGCGCCAGACGATCGGGCGCGCCTCCGATTGAGCATCGCTCGCCTCGGCGTCCCCCTTCAGCAGCCGCGCCAGCTCACGCCGATAGAGCCTTCGCCAGCCGGTTTTCAGGCTGGCGAGAAAGTCGAGCTCCCGTTGTGTCAGTGTGCCCATGAACCCGATCCGGTTTCGAGAGGCGCCGTCAGCCGACGAGGCCTTGCATCGGTTTGACATCGGCGCTGCCGGGGAAGACCGTCTCGGCGAGCACCTTTTCCTCCACGCGCAGATGATCCCTGAGCAGACCCTTCAGCACGGCGCGCAAGTCGGTGGTCGGCTTGAGATCGCGGTCCTCGAAAAGCTGCGCCGGCTTCAGGCCCGGCCAGTCCGCGATCACGCGGCCACCGGCGAGCCCGCCACCGATGAGGAAAGCGACCGTGCCCGTGCCGTGGTCGGTGCCCTGCGTGCCGTTGATGCGTGCGGTGCGGCCGAACTCGGTGACGACCACGACCACCGTCTCGCGCCAGGCTTCGCCCATGTTGGTCTCGATCGCGGCGAAGGCGCCGTCGAGCGCGCCGAGCAGATTGTAGAGCTGGCCCGAGGCCGCGCCTTCGGCGATGTGCGTGTCCCATCCGACGAAGCCCATGGCGCCGACGCGCGGGCCGTCGGGCTTTGCAAGATAGCGCGCGGCGGTGCCGGCCGCTTCGGCGAAATAGGCGCGCACGCGTGCGATGCCGGGAGGCGCCAGCGTCGGATCGTCCGACATCGGATCGCCGGTCCCGATCGCGCCGTCGAGCGAGGCGAGCTTCATGCGCGCCTGAAGCACGCTCGCAAGCTTCGGATCGGTGTGCTGGTAGAGATCGAGCAGGCGATTCTGCGTGTCCTGGCTTGCCGGCAAGAGTTTCTGCGGCACCCATGTCATGACCGGCGCGGAGCCGCGCACCACCAGCGGCGTCACCGAGCCGATGCCGAGCGCGCGACTGCCGCGCGGATCGACGCGCCCGCCGGATTCCAGTGCGACCAGCGCGCGGTTGAGCCATCCCGACGCGGTCGCGCCGGGTCTGGTGAACCCGCTCTCGAGCACGTCCTGGCCGTCGAAATGCGAACGCTCGCGATAGGGCGTGGCCGCGGCGTGGACGATCGAGGCCTTGCCGCTCTTGTAGAGCCTGTGCAGGTTCGGCATCGCCGGATTGAGCGCGAAGAAGGCATCGAGCGGCAGCGCCGGCGGCTTGCCATCCAGCACCAGCGCGCGATCGCCGCGCAAGGAGATCCAGTCGGGATCGCCGACCGGCGCGACCGCACCGAGACCATCGAGTGCGCCGCGCAGGACGATGACGAGCAGGCGTGGATCGCGCCCTTCGGCGCGCGCGATCCGCGGCATCTGACTCCAGGCGAACAGGGTACCGGAGCCGATCAGAAGCTCGCGCCGCGTGGGCAAATGATTGTCAGAGCCCATGGTCACCTCCTCTGGAAATCCGCCGACATGAACAGCAGCGCGAGCGCCTGCTGCCGGCTCTCGGCGCGGCCGACCGCCTGCTTCACCTCGGGCGCGATCTTGGATGCGAAGACGTCTTCGATGATGACTTGCGGATCGGCCATGCCGGTGATGCGTTCGGCAAAATTATTGGCGACGTCGAGCCGCCGGCCGACTCCGTCGATCCAGCTCGCCTCGTCGTCCGGATAGCCCTTCGGCGCCGGCGGGCGCCACAGCGCCTCGCCGAGAAGTTCCTGGCCGCCGGTATAGCGGACAGGATCGACGCTCGTGATGCCGGTTGCGCGGGCCATGCCGACCACCCATTCGCCGGGACGCTTGAGCTTTGACGGCGGCCCGCGCCAGGCCTCGTCCGACGACACCATGGCGATCGCGACCTGCTTGAGATCGCCCTCGGTGTCGCGAAAGGTTTTCGCCATCTGCTCGACCAGCGCCGGCCGCGGCTCGTCGGCGACAAAATGGCGCGCGAGCTTGGAAGCGACATGGGTCGCGGTCGCCGGATGCGCGGCGAGATCGCGCAGCACGGCGCGGCCCTGCTCGGCATCCTCCTGCTCGTAGCGCTTGCCGAGCACCGTCTGTCCGCCGGGTTCGTGCAGCCGCGGATTGAAGGTGAACTCGCCGCCATGCTGGGGATCGGCGCCGGGCGGCAGCAGCGTCCAGCCGGTCAGGACGTTGGCAAAGCTGATCACGTCGTCCTGGGTGTAGCCGGTGCGCACGCCGAGCGTATGCAGTTCCAAGATCTCGCGCGCAATGTTCTCGTTGAGGCCGCGGCTGCGGTTGATGCCGGCGGTCGAGTTCGCGCCCATCGAGTTGAGATTGTCGAGATAGAACAGCATCGCCGGATGCCCCTCGACGGCCAGCAGGAGATCAACGAAGCGGCCGAGTGTGTTGACGCGAACGGCTTCGCGCTCATAGGCGCCGGACATGCTCTGGATCTTGTTGGCCGAAACGCAGAAATGGTTGGACCAGAACCAGACCAGCCGCTCGGCGAAGCCGATGTCGGCTGCGAGCGCAGCCTCGGTGCGCAGCTTGGCTTCCTGCAAATAGATCGGGCGCCCGGGATCGGGAATGGCCTCGGCCGCTTGCTTGGCCGCCATCTCGGCGGCGTCCTTCTCGGAACTCTGGCCCTGTGCCTGTCCTTGCGTCTGATCTTCGGACATGACGGGCACCGCAGCCATCTGCTGCTTCTTGGCCTGCTGCTGCGCCTGTTTGGCGCGTGCCGTGCGCCGCGCATTGGCGTCGGCCACGGTGCGGAACGCCTTTGCGCTGGTGGGAAGGGCGGCCGCGGCGGTCAGCACCAGCGGCCTGTCGAGTTCGGCGATCAGCGCGCCGCGCGGGTCGGTGCCGACGGCGGCGATCGATCCCGGTCGCGGCCCCATCCCGAAGCGATGAAGCGCCAGCACGGAATCGGCCTTTGCGGAATTGCTCATGGCGAACGCCCAATTCTTTCGTGCCTGCCCGGCGGCGGTGCCTTGCTAGGCTACGAGCCGTAATGCTACGTAACGTAGCATTGTCGACGTGGGCCGACAAGCGGAGATTGAGGCATTGCCATCGAGGACTCGGGAGCCGCCAGTCTGACGGACGGGCGGCCGCAACAATCCTAGAAGTTGGGCCCGAGCGCGATCTTGGTGATCGTGCCGTTCCTGACGCCGATGCGCCACTCCGCCGAGCCGTTGGCGAACTGGGCGATGTAGATGTCGCTGTCGAGCGCGGTGACGCCGCGGAAGGAAACCGCACGCAGCTCCCCGAGTCGTGCCAAAATCGCCTGGTCGAACGGAAGCTGCTGACGGGTGATGTCAGCGACTTCCGACGTCATGCGCTCGTAGTCCGGCTGGCCCTTGCCGACGCCCTCGATGTAGCGGCGCAACATCTCCTCGCCATTGGCGATCGGAACGGCACGGCGCGCGGCACGCCCCGGCTTTGCGCCGATGTTCGAAGCTTCGACGTTGTGGAAGCGCGTCTGCCGGCCCGGTATCAAGACCTCAAGACAACGCCCCGACTTGTCGGCAATCACCCAGGGACTGTTCACAGTGGTCGTGGACGCCCAGGACATGTTGGGCCTGACCACGCTCTGCGCCTTGCGATTGCCGTCGGCATCGAGATTGAAGACGCGGATGTCGTCACCCATCTCGTTATAGACCATGATCCGGATCGGCGAGGTGCCGGCGCGACCGCGCACATTCGCCTCCTCCGCGCAAGGCACGATGCCACCGAGCTCGTCATTGCCGTCGGCGCGGAAGATGACGTCGCCGGCCTTGCCGTCGGGCTCGAGCAGCAAGCGGAATTCCGCCGTGCCGTTCTCGAACTTGGCGCCATAGATGTCGTAGCCGCCAGGCCCGACGCCGCGGAAGAACAGCGACTCCACCGGGCCGAGAGCGACGAACGTCGCGTGCAATTCGTCGACCTGACGGTGGACCTTGGCAGCGAGCGGTGCGCTCATCCGATCGTAATTCGGCGTGCCGTGGCGCAGGTCTTCGATCCCGCGCAGGATCATCTCCTTGCCGCCAGCGACGGGAACCTGCTCGCGGAAGCGATCCGGCACTTCCGCAATGCGGCGCGCGAAGTCGGCCTCGATCGCCTGCGCCACAGCCGCGTCGATCCGCGGCGCAAGACGGGCGCCGAAGACCGCGTTCTGGACCAGCACGCGCGAGACCTTGGCCTGGTCGTCACGCAGGAAGATCAGGAGATTGTCGCCATGGATCGAGAAGACGTCGGCACCTTCGGCGAGAAGCGCCGCCCGGCCCTGCACGGTTTCCTGCACCTGGAGCCGATCCCCGTCGCGGCGCACCGTGAGCACGCGGTTCGGCGCGACCCTGTACCAGCCGACATACTGGTCGAGTGATACGGAATCGGTGGCCGCCGTCGGCATCTCGGCGATGCGAACCGCGCGAATGTCGCGGCCGTTCATGCGCAGGATCAGCTCGGCGGAGCGGCGCTCCGCATCGAGCGGGATGGTGATCTCGCCGGACGAGGCGGCGTAGGAGGCGGTGCCGTCATTGCCAACCGTCAGGCGCAATTTGCGCTGCCCGGTGAGCTGGCCATAGAGTTCGTCACCCTCGCGGAAGATGGCGAAAACCGAGGCCGGGCCCATCGCGTAGAAATTGACGAAGGGGCGGTAATGTTGGGCCGGCACTTCACCGAGATCCGCCGCGACGGGCGCGGGATCCGGCGTGCGATAGGCGATCATGCCGGCGGACACGATCACGACCGGAACGATCGCGGCCGTGATCCACAGCCGCTTGCGCCAGCCGACCGCGACGGGCATCGCGGCAGCCGCGATGATGCGCTCGATGCGGGCGCGCACGGTCGAGGCCCGCGCCATCGCGAGCTCCATCGGCCGCGGCTTCACGCCGGTTGCGACATCGAGCAGGATTTCCGCATAGGACAGCCGGTCGTCGATCACCTCGATCGCCTGGGCGTCGCTGATGATCTCGGCAAGCTCGGCGAGCCGCGCGAGCTGCCACCACGGCAACGGACTGAACCAGAACACCGCGCGGTTGAGCGACGCGAGCAAGAGGACGTAGAAGTCGCGATTGGCGACATGCGCGCCCTCATGCGCGAGCACAGCGAGGCGCTTCTTCGCGTCCCAGCCGGAGAATTGCGGCGGCACCAGAATGGTCGAGCCGAAGGTGACGGGGCCGCCGACGTCGCGACTGATCCGCACGTCGGCATCGATCATGTTGGGGGCGCTCATCGGCATCGCCGCCCGTGCCAGGCGCCAGGTCAGGCAGAGGCCGATGGCGAGCCGCAGCAGCAAGAAGCCGGCGACGCCGGCATAGACGATCGTGGCCACCAGCCACCAATCGATCGACACAGCACTCCTGGCCGGCGGCGCAATGGCCGCACCGGGCGCAATCGGCAACGCCGGCTGCGGCGTCTCCAGCATCGAAATATCGGTTGGCCAGAATTCGTCCGGCACCGGCACGGACAGGGGCAGCCGGTCGATGGTGAGCGTCGGCCAATGCATCACGAAGGGCATCGCGAGCGAGGCCAGCAGCACGACGACCCACGCCGTCATGTGAACGTGCGGATTGCGCACGCGAAACAGGTTGAGACCGAACCAGACGACGCCTCCCAGCACAAAGGAGCGCAGCGCCGCCTCAGCCAGAGTTGCGATCATTCTTTCTTCACTCCCCTCGCCTTCTTCGCCTTGGCCACCTGGTCGGCCAGCGTGCGCAATTGCTGCTGGTCGAGCATCGCATTGTCCACCATGCCGACGAGGACCTCTTCCATCGAGCCGTTGCAGAACCAGTCGACGATGCGCTGCACCGCCTTGGCGGCAACCCGCGAGCGCTCTTCGGCCGCGCGGTAGACATAGGTGCGTCCGTCCACGGTGTGGTTGGCATAGCCCTTTTCTTCGAGCCGGCGCAGCACCGTGCGGACGGTGGATTCCTTCAGACGCCGCGACAGCCGTTCGCGCACGACCTCGGCCGTAACAGGACCATG
Source organism: Bradyrhizobium sp. CCBAU 11386 (assembly GCF_028128955.1). Taxonomy (NCBI): domain Bacteria; kingdom Pseudomonadati; phylum Pseudomonadota; class Alphaproteobacteria; order Hyphomicrobiales; family Nitrobacteraceae; genus Bradyrhizobium; species Bradyrhizobium sp. CCBAU 11386. Next base: position 63,328 of record NZ_LBKA01000002.1, on the reverse strand, counting down.
GGCCCAAACCAATTGCATGACCTCGTGCTCGAGGTCGCCCAGTTCGGGCAAACGATCGTCCATGGCATCTGACCTTACGGATTGAGTCTTCTTGTAACGCTACAGAGCGTCGCATATGCAACCGCGCCGCGCAACGGCGATTCCACCTGAAATGGTATCGCCGTGCTGACCTAACCGGGGGGCCGGTAACGGCATGTCGTCGTCATGCCCGGGCTTGTCCCGGGCATCCACGTTCTTCGTGCTGCGAGGCAAGACGTGGATGGCCGGGACATAGGCGAGCGGAAGCGACGCCGTCCTTCGGACGGCTATGCCCGGCCATGACGGCGTGGAAGCATTCAGTACTTCGGCTCGTACATCTGCGACTGGACCAGGGCCTTCACGTCGTTGGGCGCGGGGCCGTCGGCGAGCCCGCGCTGATAGGCGACGTCTGCCACTGCGGCGGCAATGCGGACCGAGACTTCGCGGATGCGGGGGAGTGCCGGATAGAGGCTGCCCTGCGCGAGGTCCTCCTTGCCGACGCAATCGGCGAGCGAATGCGCGGCGGCCATGAACATCTCGTCGGTGACGAGGCGCGACCGGGTGGCGATGACGCCGAGGCCGACGCCGGGGAAGATGTAGGAGTTGTTGCCCTGGCGCGGCACGAAGGTGCGGCCGTTGAGCTTCACCGGGTCATACGGGCTGCCGCAGGCGAACAGCGCGCGGCCCTCGGTGTAGCGATAGGCATCCTCTGCCGAGCATTCGGCCTTCGAGGTCGGATTGGAGAGCGCGAACACGATCGGATGTTCGTTGAGTTCGGCCATCGCCTTGAGCACGTCGGGCGTGAAGGCGCCGCCGACCGCGGCGACGCCGATGATCGCCGTCGGCTTCAGCGTCTTGATCGCGGTGAGGAAGTCGGTGATCGGCGCCTGGTCGGCATGCGCATAGCGGAGCTTGTGACCGGACAGACCATCCCGACCGCTGACGACGAGGCCGCGGGAATCCACCAGCCAGTTGCGGCGGAGCGCCTCGGCCTCAGTGGCGCCCTCGGCCATCATGGCGGAGACCACGAGATCGGCGATACCGGTCGCCGCCTCGCCCGCACCGAGGAACAGGATTTTCTGATCCCTCAGCTTGCCGCCGGAGATGCGCAGGCCCGAGAACAGGCCGGCAAGCGCCACCGCCGCGGTGCCCTGGATGTCGTCGTTGAAGACGCAGGCTTCATCGCGATATTTGTGCAGCAGCTTGAACGCCGCGTGATTGGCAAAATCCTCGAACTGGATCAGCACGCCCGGGAACGTCTTTCGCGCGGCGACCATGAATTCGTCGACGAAGCTGTCATAGGCCTCGCCCGTGAGCCGGCGCTCGCGCAGGCCGAGATAATAGGGATCGTTGAGCAGCTCTTCATTGTTGGTGCCGACGTCGAGCACAACAGGCAGGCAGTGCTCGGGATGCACGCCGGCGCAGGCCGAATAGAGCGAGAGCTTGCCGACCGGAATACCCATGCCGTTGGCACCGAGATCGCCGAGGCCCAGGATGCGCTCGCCATCGGTCACCACGATCAGCCTGGCCGGATAGGGCCAGTTCTTCAGGATCTCCGCGATCTGGCCGCGATCGCGCGAGGAGATGAACATGCCGCGCGGCCGCTGGAAGATCAGGCCGTATTTCTGGCAGGCGAGCCCGACGGTCGGCGTGTAAATGATCGGCTGGATCTCGTCGATATTGTCGACCACGACGCGGAAGAACAGCGCCTCGTTGCGGTCATGCAGCGCATTCAGCGCGACATATTTTTCGAGATCGGTCGGCAGCATGCGCAGGTTGGTGAGCACGCGATCGACCTGCGTCTCCATCGTCAGCACGCAAGGCGGCAAGAGACCGCGCAGGCCGAGCGCGGCGCGCTCCGCCTCCGTGAAGGCGGTGCCCTTGTTGAGCAAGGGATCGCGCAGCAGCGTCATGCCGTGCGATTGATCGGACGATGGCGACTGGGCAGCGACCCGGGCAGGTCTATTCACGAATTCCCCCAAGGAGTTTCTTATTGAACAGCAAGCATTGTCGGCCAGCGCTCCCCGGAGATCAAGGACATAGGACTCATGTGTCGATGATGATCTCGCACCGCAGCGAGAATTTTAGTGCAGATCGCAGATCAGCGCGAGGCAAAGGTTAACGCCGCAAACTCGCTCTCCTCATGGTGAGGAGGCGCGCCAGCGCCGTGTCCGGACGATGCTTTGCATCGCCGGGCGAACCATGAAGGCCCCCGATCTCGCCCGCAGCCATCCTTCGAGACGGCCGCTCCGCGGCCTCCTCGGGATGAGGAGCAGTGCTCGTGGCGCCGCGCTGCTATTCGGGCTTGATATCGGCGGCCTTCACGATCGGCCACCATTTCTCGGTCTCGGCCTTCTGGAAGGCCGCGAGTGCCGCAGGCGACTGCTGATCTGGCGGTGGAATCTCCTGCCCCAATTCGCCAAAGCGCTGCTTGACCGAGGGATCGGCGAGCACGGCGACGATGGCCGCGTTGAGCTTTGTGACGATGTCCTTCGGCGTGTTCTTCGGTGCTCAGATGCCGTGCCAGTAGGAGATGTAGAGGCCGGGCAGCCCCGCCTCGTCGACCGTCGGAATATCGGGTGCGGATGCAAGCCTTGTCGGCGAGGTCACGGCGAACGCCTTGATCGCACCGTTCTTGTATTGCGGCAGCGAGTTCGAGGCCTGGTCGAACATGATGTCGATCTGGCCGGCCACGAGATCGATCATGGCGGGCCCCGCGCCGCGATAGGGCACGAACTGGAAGTCGGTCCCGGTCTTCGCCTTGAAGAAGACGCCGGCGACATGGGCGCCGGTGCCGGCGCCGGCCGTCCCGGCGGTGGCCTTGCCGGGGTTGGCCTTCAGCCACGCGATCATCTCTTTCAGATTGCCCGCCTCGAGCGACTTCCGGCCGACGATGAGCTGCGTCCCCATCGCAATCGTCGCGACCGGTTCGAAATCGGCGATGACGTCGTAGGGCAGCTTGAAGATCGCACCATTGAGCACATGCGTGCCCCAATGGCCGATGGTGATCGTCGAGCCGTCAGGGGTTGCGCGCGCGACGCGGGCGCCGGCGATGCTGCCGGAGGCGCCCGCGACGTTCTCGACCACCACCGTCGTGTGCAGTTCGGCAGCGATTCGTTCGGACAGGATTCGCGCCAGCGTGTCGGTCGGCCCGCCCGCCGCGAACGGCACCACGAGCGTAATGGGGCGCGATGGAAAGGGCTGGGCGCTTGCCGGCGCAGTCCCTGCCGCGCATCCGATCAACACGCCAATGACGATCAGATGACCGCGTAGTCCGGCCCACAGCCCCCGCATCGTTCTCCCCCAGCCTTTTTGCCGCCCGCATGTTGTCAGCGGGCTGAAGCCGGAGTGAACGCTGCCGCCTGCGCCGAGGCAAGGGGGAAGTTCGTCGAGCCTCTACCCGGCCGCCCGCCGCGGCGTCAGGGTGGACGCGTTGTCTGCCGGCGGCGCGATCTGCATCAGGATGGTCTGGGTCGCCGACGCGACCTCGATGCCGTTCTGCTGGAAGCGCTGCTTCATGCGGCGGTTGAACTCGCGCTGGACCGGCCAGCGGCCGGCCTCGGTGCAGCGGATCTGGCCGACGATCGACACCATCGCGCCATCGACCTTGTCGACGCCCCAGAGCTCGAGGTCGCCGCGGATCAGCGCGCGGAATTCACCCTCGCGGCGCATCTCGTCGACGATGTCCTTGAGGATCTGACCGGCGCGGTCGGTGTCCTCCCTGTAGGCCACGTTGACGCTGACAGAGGCGTTGCCGGCACCGCGACTGGCATTGGTGATGGTCGTGACCGCGCTGAACGGCACGATGTGCACGGCGCCGTCGCCCGCGCGCAGGCGGATGGTGCGGATCGAGACGTTCTCGACGATGCCTGTGAGCCCCGACACGCTGACATTGTCGCCCACCTGCACCGTGTTCTCCAGCAGCAGGAACAGGCCGGTGATGAGATCCTGCACCAGTTTTTGCGAACCGAAACCGATGGCGATGCCGACGATGCCGGCGCCTGCGAGCAGCGGGGCGACATTGACGCCGATCTCACTGAGCGCCGTGAGGCCGACGACGGCGGCGATCACGCAGAGCAGCGCCGTGCGCAGCATCGGCTGGAAGGTCCGCAGGCGCGCGGCGCGGGCGTAGTGCCCATCGCGGGACAGCGCATTGATCTGGCGATCCAGCAGCGCGTTGCTGATTTCCCAGATCGCCGCAGCGACGAATACGGCGACGCCGATCGTCGCCACGGCCGAGATCAGCCGGCTGCCGATCTGGCCGCCATAGAACCAGACGATGGCGTCCACGCCCCAGACTTCGAGCACGGCCACGAAGCCGATAAAGGCGATCACGCCAGATACGATCTTGCGCAGCAACGGCAGATAGCGGTTGGCCCGGATTTCCAGCCCCGGAAAGCGCTGGAGGATCTCCGGCTTGATGCGGAAGCCACGGTCGATCAGGCCCAGTGTCAGCATGATGGCGACGCGCGTGATCAGCGCCACCACGATGGTGCCGACGAAATATTGCAGCAGCAACGCATAGCCGTTGCGGATGTTGAGCGCCCACACGGCCCACAGCGCCAGATCGAGCGCGATCGCGAGATAATGCCAGCCACCGGCGATGCGGTTGCGCAGGCGCGCCGCAATCCCCGGCCGCTCGGCGGGCGCGCGAATGGCTTCGGCGACCTGGCGGCGGCATTGCAGGATGATGACGACGATGAAGAGATGCACCACCAGCATCACCATGCGCAGCAGCGCGGCGTAGCCGGCGCGGTGCAGACCGAGCAGCAGCGCCACATTGGCAAAGGCGATGCCGGAGACGCCGACACCGACGATGCGCCGAGCCCAGATCTCGATATAGGCCGCGGTCTCGGCCCGAACCGGAAACAGGCCGAACGGCCCCGCCAGCGCGCGGACCACGCAGATGAGCCCGCGCGAGAACGCATAGGCGTTGACGACCGCCAGGATCACGAGGCGGACGGTCGTGGGCTCGCCGATCTCCGTTCCGAGCAGCGCGGTGGCGATGCCCACCAAAATGAACACGGGAAGCAGTTCGAGCGCCAGGCGCCCCAGCACGAAGGGCAGCCGCAGCAGGACTTGCCAGATCCGCACCAGACCGTGGCGTCGCTTGTGCAGTTCGGGCTCCGGGGTGACATCGGCCACCGATGACGGCGGATCGGCAACGGGCAGCGCCTGCGCCGGCAGATGCGCGGCTTGCGGCACGCGTCCTTCCAGGAACGCGACCGGACGGCGGATCAGACGAAAGATCACCCATTCGGCGGAGAGAGCGCAGCCGAGCACCAGCGCGAGCTTCCAGGCGATCTCGATCAGGAGATTGTAGGCCGCGGGATCGTTCGCGGTCCGCATGATCCAGTAATAGAAGGCCGGGAAGTTTGTGAGCGTCCGCGCCACGCTGGCGATCTCACCCGATATCTCGCCGATCTCCTCCGATACCGTGAGCAGGAGCTGCGCACCGAGGCCGTCAGCCGAAAGCGGGATCGGCGATTTCTGCTCGGGCGCGGACGGCGCAGGCTGCGGCTGACCCGATACATTCGCGATCGCGCGTAGCGTGTCGATCATCTGCGCGCGTTTCTGGTCGTCCTGCAGCGTCTCCAGCGCGCGCCTGGCCTCGTCCGGCGACAGCGTCGCCGCAGCATTGGTCGCCGGCGCACGCTGCTCGGCGTGGGCGCCGGCGAGAGACGAGATGGCGAGGAAGAGCGCTGCGAGGAGCGCCGAGGCAAGCTTATGCGACACGAGGATTCCTTGAAAAAATGAATGCGCCGGCGGCGACGGGGCCGTCACCGCCGAAGCACATGCGTCATGTCGGATCGTTGTTATTCGCCCCGGCGCTGTGTCGGAAGTTGGCCAAGGAGGCGACATTCTCTTGGCATTTGCCGCGATGCAAGAAACAGGAACCCCGTTTCCGACACAGCGAAATACCGGCTCGCGGGCGTGCGTCGATACAGCGCGATGCGCACACCACAACCTCTCCCGTCATTCCGGAATGGTTCCGGAACGACGGCGAGGAGGAGGAGGAGGAGGAGAAATAAAGCGTGATGCCATTCGCTCCGCGCGACCTCGACAGGACGGATGCGAGAGCGTTCAAAGCACAGCGCCGGGCAGGTAGGGGCCTTGCCTCACTGATGGAGCCCACTAAACCTTGACCCGGCGTGCCGTTCGCGGTTTCTGCCGCTATGCGATAGTCCGAACGAGCTCCATCGCACTTAACGCGGCTGGATCTGCGGAGGTGGTGTCATAGACCTCCCCTTGCTCATGAGGTGGACGTTGCGCGTCGCGTATTCGCGACCACTGCGATGCTCCTCCCGAGACACAAAACTGTCAAGCGGGATCGATGCCTTTGATATCACATTTGGGGAAGTGTTCCAGGCTGTTCCCGCGACGGATTGGCCGCATGAGGCGGCGGAATAAATCCCTTACAGCTGCGTTTGTGTCGAAGAGAATATCCGCCTCTCCCTTCATTCTTTTCCAGAAAGCCAGAGATGAAAGCATTCATTCGCATCGCCGTTCTCGCGACCCTCGCGACCGGATCAGCGTTCGCGCAAACCCCGCCGCAGACCTCCACCAGGAAGGTGGACGGCACCGACAACGTCTACATCTTCCGCTATGGCGGCCATCAGTCCATGTTCGTGGTAACGCCGAAGGGCGTGATCGCAACCGACCCGATCTCCTACTTGCGACCCGCGAAGCCCTATATCGACGCGATCAAGGCGGTCACCGACAAGCCGATCAAATACGTCGTCTACAGCCATCATCACTACGACCACATCGCCGGCGGCCAGCCGTTCAAGGAGCTCGGCGCCACCTTCATCGCCCACCGGCGGACCAAGGAGCGTCTACTCGAGCTGAAGAAGCAGAATTCGCTGCTCGCCGACGTCGTGATGCCGGATCAGGTGGTGGACGACAAGAAGAGCATCACGCTCGGCGGCACCACGCTGGAGCTGAACTATGTCGGCCGCAACCATTCCGACAATTCGCTGGCGATGCGGCTGCCGAAGGAGAAGATCGTGTTCGTCGTCGACTTCGCACCGATCGAGTCATTCCCGACAATGCCTCGCCGCTGGAGTACATTGCCTCGCTGAAGAAGCTCGCTTCGCTCGACTGGGAGCGCATGATCCCCGGCCATCCCAATGCCGGTGGACGCTTCGGCACCAAGAAGGACATCGAGGACGACATCGCCTACATGGAGGACCTCTCCGCCGAGGTGAAGAAGGCGGCGGACGCCGGCAAATGCTTCGACACCGCGATGAAGGAGGTCAAGCTGCCGAAATACGAGAAGTGGGCGAATTACGAGACCGCCCTTCCCGCCAATGTCGAGCGCTTCTGCTACTGGTGGGGACGCGGGTACTAAGGGACGGCGTACACAGACGCGACGAGCTTCGCTCGCGCTGAGATCGCAGGGTGCGCAAAGGCGCGTCTGCGCCGTGCCTACCACCTCTATCCAGTCGAAGATCGGTGGGCACGCTTCGCTTTGCCCACCCTACGAGATCAGAGATCGCGGCTACGAACTACGGCGGCCACCTCGCTTTTGCCCACCCGACTCGGTCCACGGCGATGGTGGCATCATGCCCCTGTTTTGCCCGACGAGTCAAACGCGTTTCGTAAAATCCGCACGGCGCAGGACCCATCGCCAAGCCATTGATTCCGCTGGCACCGGCTACTGTGCATGGGGTTGTTTTCGCATTTTTTGTCCACGGCCGGCTCAGCCGCCTAGAGAAACATGTCTGCCAGGTCGACCGTCGAGGACTTGCCGATCTGGTCGAAGTTTCGCGCCAGCCAGCTTCGCGCCGCCTCGCGGCCCTCATCGCGCAGGCGACACAACAGGCTCCATTCGGGGTGGAACTGCGTGGCCGTGCCGAGCTGCGACATCAACTGGTCGTTGCCAATCCAATGCATGTACATGCGGCTATGCCTGTCGCTGTCGAGCTCGCCGTTGTCGATCAGCCGCGTCGCGAAGGCGATCGCGCGCATCTCGCGCATCAGGGACGAATTGAAGCTGATCTCGTTGATGCGGTGGAGGACATCGGCTGCACTGGTCGGCAGCTCGTCGCGCCGGATCGCCGTGACTTGCACGATGATGACGTCGTGACTGCCCTTGCGGTAGATCAACGGATAGATCGCGGGATTGCCGAGATAGCCGCCATCCCAATAATGCTCGCCGTCGATCTCGACGGCCTGGAAATAGGGCGGCAGGCAGGCCGAGGCGAGCACGGTTTCCGCCGTGAGAAGCGGGCTCTGGAACACCTTGATCTTGCCGGTGCGAACGTTGGTGGCGTTGAGAAACAGCTGCGGCGCCCCCGGCGAGGAATTGAGCCGGTCGAAATCGACCACGCGCTGAAGCAGCGCGCGGAGCGGATTGAAATGAAAGGGATTGAGCAGGTTCGGCGGCAGCGTGTGCGTCAGCGTGTGGATGAAGGCGTGGACCGGATGATATTCCGGCGGCAGCCTCAAGGCCTGGATCCACTGGTTCAGCGGCGACATCAAATCGTACGCCATGTCCATGCGCGACACTTCGTACCAGAATGCGTGCAGGCTCTCCCGCGCGGCCTCCGCGCCTCCGTTCGCCATGCCGGAGGCCATCGCCACCGCATTCATGGCACCGGCACTGGTAGCGCTGATCGCCTCGATCGCGAGCCTGCCGTCTTCGAGCACCTGGTCGAGCACGCCCCAGACGAAGGCGCCGTGCGCGCCGCCGCCCTGGAGCGCGAAGTTGACGGTCTTGCGGTCCGCGGTCCGGTTGGCTGTCACTTTGCTTGCTTCTTGCCTCCTGTCCCCTCTTTCTCCAGTGCCTTGCGCACCTCCTTGAACTCTTCCAGCGAGGCCTTGTCGGCCCGGGGAAAGCGCAAGTCGAGCTTTTCGAGCGCTGCATTGATCACCGAGCCGATCACGACGCGCGCGAACCATTTGTGATCGGCGGGCACGATATACCACGGCGCATGAGACGTTGCCGTGTGGCGGACGATGTCCTGATAGACGGCCTGGTAGCGCGGCCACAGCGCGCGCTCCTTGATGTCGTCCATCGAGAATTTCCACTGCTTGGCGGGCTGCTCCAGCCGGTCGAGAAAGCGCTGACGCTGCTCGTCCTTGGACAGGTTGAGAAAGAACTTCAGCACCACGGTGCCGTTGCGGGAGAGGTAGCGCTCGAAGGCGGAAATGTCCTCGAACCGCTCCTTCCAGATGTTCTTGGTGACGAGATTTTGCGGCAGCTTCTCCTTGGCGAGGATCTCCGGATGCACGCGCGTCACCAGGCACTCCTCGTAATGCGAGCGGTTGAAGATGCCGATATGGCCGCGCTCGGGCAGCGCGATGACGTGGCGCCAGAGGAAATCGTGATCGAGCTCCTTGCTGCTCGGCGCCTTGAAGGCGTGGACATCGCAGCCCTGCGGATTGATGCCCTCGAAGATCGCCTTGATCGCGGAATCCTTGCCAGCCGCGTCCATGGCCTGGAACACGATCAGCAGGGACCAGCGGTCCTGGGCGTAGAGCTTCTCCTGGAACTCGATCAGCCGCTTCTTGTTGGCGTCGAGAATTTCCTGCGCCTTCTCCTTGTCGAGATCGCCCTTCTCGTTGGTCTTGTGCGCCTTGAGGTGAAACTTGCCCGAGCCATCGTAGCGGAATGGCGTGATGTAGCGGTCAAGCTCCTGGGCGAGCGATCTGGACGGCTTCTTGTTCATGAGCGCGGGATACCTTGCGTTGCGGCTTCAGTCGGTCGAGCACGCTACCAAGGATGCCCTTGGGAAGGAATATGATGAAGAGCACCAGCAGCACGCCGTAGACGAGATTGTCCCAGCCGACCGCCTTGGTGCCGAAGCCGATGCGCAAGGTTTCCGCCAGCAGGATCGTGATGACGGCACCGAAGGTCGGACCGAGCGAGACGAACAGGCCGCCGACGATGGCGGCAAACACCATCTGGAGCGACACCGCGATGCCGCTGACCGTGTCGGGCGTGATGAACATCTGGTACTGGCAGTAGATGGCGCCCGCGAGCGCCGTCATCAGCGCGCTCAGCAGCGTGATCTTCAGCTTCTCCGCAGTGACGTCGACGCCGGCGGCGGCCGCGGCGTCCTCGTCCTCCGAGATCGCCTCCAGCGCGTAGCGGCTCATGCTGCGGTCGACCCAGTGCCAGACCACGATGCCGAAAAGCCAGACCCCGAGCGCGATCAAATACCAGGTCGTCTTGTCGTCGAATTGCAGCGCCAGCAGCTTGTTGCCCGCGGCCCGGTTCGGCGTATAGCCGAGCGAGCCCCCGGTATAGTCACGTGTCGCGGTGATGACCTGGAGCACGATTCCTGACAGCGCCAGCGTCACCAGCACGAAATAGTGGCCGGTGATACGGAAGCGGAAGCAGGGATAGCCGACGATCAGCGCCAGCGCACCCGCTGCAACCATGCTGATGGGAATGCCGATCCAGGGCGACCAGCCCAGATGATTCCACAGCAGCGCGGTGACATAGGCGCCGATGCCCATGAAGCCGCCATGGCCGAGCGAGACCAGGCCGAACCGCCCCATCATCGACCAGGACGTGTAGGCGAACGACCAGATCAGGATCAGCACCAGGATGTGCAGATGATAGGGATCGCGATAGACGAAGGGCAGCGCGACCAGCGCCGCCAGTCCCACCGCCCATGCTGCAAGCCGCCCCTGCCCCGTCATCGGCGCCTCGCAAGCAGGCCCGCAGGCCGGATGAACATCATGACGATGAAGAAGGCGAAGGCGAGCACATAGCCCCATTCAAGGTCGGAGAACAGCCCGCCGAGCGAGATGATCTCGGCGAACACGAAGGCGGCAATGAAGCCGCCGATGAAATTGCCTAGGCCCCCGAGCACGCAGATCAGGAAGGTGATCGGGCCGAAGGAAAGACCGACGAAGGGATGCACGTCGTATTGCAGCACCAGCAGGCAGGCGGCGAGGCCTGCGAGCGCGCCGCCGAGCGCCGAGGTGATGAGATAGATCTTCTTCGTATCGACGCCCATCAGCACCATGATCTGACGGTCCTGCGAAATGGCGCGGATCGCGGTGCCCGTGAAGGTGCGGGTCATGAACAGATAGACGGCGACCATGCCGACCAGCGCAGCGAGAAACGACAGGAGTCGTGCGTAACTGAAGTTCATGTCGCCGAAGGCGAGCACCGGCAGACGGATGCCGAGATTGCGGAAGTCGATGCCGAAGGCGACCGTGGCAAAGCTCTGGAGCACGAACAGCACGCCGCCGGTTGCGAGCAGCTGGTTGATCGGCGGCGCGGTGAGCAGCGGCGCGATCACGAGGTAGTGCAAAGCGGCGCCGAGCAGCGCGACCAGAAGAATGGTGAACGGCGCCGCGATGAAATAGCTGACGCCGTAATACTGCACCATGAAATACATGGCGTACATGCCGATCATCACGAGCTCGGCATAGCAGATCCAGGTCACGTCGATGACGCCGAAGATCAGATTGAGTCCGAGGGCGAGCAGCGCCAGCACGCCGCCGAGCAGGATGCCGTTGATCACCGCCTCCAGCAGGTAGACGTCGAAAATATCCAGGATTGCCTGCATGCCCCTGCCCGCCCCTCACACCCCGAGATACGCTTCCTTGACCGTGTCGCTCGCGAGCATCTCGGCCGAGGTGCCTGACGCCCGGATCGTGCCGGCCTCGATCAGATAGGCACGGTCGACCACCCGCAGCACCTGCTGCACGTTCTGCTCGACGATCAGCACCGTCAGCCCGCGGGCGCGGATTCGCTTCACCAGCTCGAACACCTGCTGCACCACGACCGGCGCAAGTCCCGCGGAGGGTTCATCGAGCAGCAGGAGCTTTGGACTGGACATCAGCGCGCGCCCGATCGCGCACATCTGCTGCTCGCCGCCGGACATGGTGCCGGCCATCTGGTGGCGGCGCTCCTTCAGGCGCGGAAACAGGTCGAACACCACCTCCAGCCGCTCGGCATAGTGGCCGCGCGCCTCCTTCATGAAGGCGCCCATCTTCAGATTGTCGTCGACCGTGAGCTGTGGAAATAGCCGCCGGTTCTCCGGCACATGGGCAATGCCGAGGCTGACGATCTTGTGCGGCGGCGTCGCCACGACGTCGACGCCTTCCATCCTGATCGACCCGCGCGAGGGACGGATCAGGCCGGAGATGACGCGCATCAGGGTGGTCTTGCCGGCGCCGTTCGGGCCGATGACGCCGACGGCCTCGCCCGCCTTCACGTCGAGATCGACGTCGAACAGCGCCTGGAACGTGCCGTAGCCGGCGTTGACGGATCGCAGCTCCAGCATCGGCTAGCCTCCCGCGCGGCGGCGCGCTTCGGCGGCCGCAGCTTGCGTGGTCTCGGCATCGGTGCCGAGATAGACCTCGATGACGCGGGGATCGCCTGCGACCGCGCTCGGCAGCCCTTCCGAGATCTTCTCGCCGTGGTCGAGCACCATGACGCGATCGACCACCCGCATCAGCACGCCCATGATGTGCTCGACCCAGATGATGGTGATGCCGAGCTCGTCGCGGATGTTGCGCAGCATGTCGGCGGCCTGGTCCATCTCGGTCTCGTCAAGTCCGCCGAGGCTTTCGTCGGCGAGCAGCAGTTTCGGCGCGGTGGCGAGTGCCTTGGCGAGTTCGAGCTTCTTCAGGCCGGCCGCGCCGAGACCATCGACGCTGGCATGGCGGTCGGTCGGCAGGCCGACCATGGCCAGCGACCGCTCGGCCGCTTCCTCGGCCTTGATGCGGCTGTGGCCGCCTTGGCCGTAGAAGCCGGCGAGCGCGACGTTCTCGAACATGGACAGGCGGCGGAAGGGGCGCGGAATCTGGAAGGTGCGGCCGATGCCGCGGTTGATGATCCGGTGCGGCGCGAGGCCCGCGATCTCATGCCCGGCGAACAGGATCGATCCGGAGGTCGGCGCCAGCGTGCCGGAGAGCATGTTGAAGATCGTGCTCTTGCCCGAGCCGTTGGGACCGATCAGGCCAAGGATCTCGCCCTGATCGACCCGAAACGACACGTTGTTCACGGCGGTGAAGCCGCCAAACCGCTTCACCAGCCCGCTGACTTCCAACACCAAAGCTCTCCGTTTCCTCGCGTGTTGCGCTACTGGTTGCTGTAGGTGGTGCCCTTCGGCAGTGGCAGCACGGCCTCCCGCTGCGCCTGGCTCTTCGGCCACACCACAGAGGACTTGTCGTCGATATACTGGATCACGACGGGGAACGAGCGCTCGTTCTGGCCAGACATGGGCGTGCCCTCGCCGTAGAACTTGACGCCGAAGCCGAGCATGGTGCCGCCTTCGGGGATGTCGGTGTCGAGCGCCGCCTTGCGCAGCGCGTCGGGATCGACCCCACCATACTTCTTGATCGCGCGCGGCAGCACGTCGCTCATGAACACGTAGGTGTTGGATGCACCGATGCCGACATGGGCGGAGCGGATGGCGACGCCGGGCCTGATCTTGTCGAACTCCTCACCGACCATCTTGATCACGGGCGGAAGCTTCGGATCCATGGTCTTCTGGTTGGCGAGCCAGATCGAAATCGGGTCGGCGTTGAAGATGTAGGTGGCGTCCGCGCCCATGCCCTCCTTCAGCTTCTCATAGACGCCGTAGCCGGCGCCATGCCCCATCAGCGCGCCGAACTTCAGCCCCTGCTCGCGGGCCTGCCGCAGCAACAGCGTGATGTCGGGGTTGTAGCCGGTGTGGAAGATCACGTCCGGCTTGGCGCGCTTCAGCTTGGTCACGAGCGCGGAGAGATCCGGCGCGGTCGCCGAATAGCCTTCCTTCATCACGACGTTGAAGCCGGCCTTCTTCGCGCCCGCCTCGTTACCCCTGGAAACGTCGACACCATAGGCGCCGTCCTCGTGGATGATGGCGACGCGCAGATCCTTCGGCTCCTTGTCGAACTTCGCCTTGGCGTTCTGGGCGATGAAATCCATCGTCATCATCCCGAACTGGTCGCCGCTCGCCTGCGGACGGAACACGTATTTGTAGCCCTTCTCGTTGAACACGGCCGACGAGATGCAGGTCGTCATCCACATGAACTTCTTGAGCTGCTCGACACGCGCGGCCACGGGCACGCATTGCGCCGATGAGAAGAAGCCGAGCACCATGTCGACCTTCTCCTGCTCGAGCAGGCGGACGGATTCGTTGATGGCGATGTCGGGCTTGCTCTGCGCGTCGGCGTAGACCGCTTCGATATTGTAGCCTTCGACGCCGGTCTTGGCGAAATGGTCGAGGACGATCTTTGCGCCGACATAGTTGAGCTCGGAGCCGCCGCCCGCAAGGGGCCCCGTCAGGTCGAAAACGACGCCGATCTTGATCTTCTTCTCCTGAGCCTGGGCGGAGACCGCCAAGCCCGTCGCTGATATCGCGACCAACAGCCCCCGTACCAAGCGGGCAGCCATGCGCAGGCGCATCAAAACCTCCCTGACTATTGTGCATTGCATTCTTCTTGCTTTTGCTTTTTTGCCCATCACATGGGCTGCGCGCAGCGATGTCAAGCCTTGCGCGTCAGCGCGAGGCGAACTGCTGCGCGACGAAGGCCGTGACATATCGCGGCATGGTCGGCGTGAGATCATCCGTCCCGCGCACGAGATGAATGGCCGACAATTCAGGTTCACTCTCGCGCGCGAGATTGGCTTCGATCCGGGCCCGGATCGCCTCGCCCGGCATGTCCAGGTTGATAACCTGAATCATTGCAATCGCATGACCGCTGACCACGCAGTGCCAGACCGCTTCCGCGGCGTAGTCGGCCGCGGTCAGGCCGGTCTCCTCGGCGAGCTCGCGGACGACGCTGCCGGGAATGTCGAGCGCGCCGTCCCTGACATCGTCGAGATCGGGCGTGCCGGAGGGGAAATAGATGCGGCCGGCATTGGCGGTATGCTGCGCCATCTCGCCCATCACGAAGGCACCGTCGGAGGCGCGCAGCGCGCCCATGCCGAAACCGTTGAACACGGCGGTGTCAGGGAAGCCCCAGTCGCGCCAGGCGAGGAAGCTCGCGAAATCGGTCTCGAAATAGGTCGCGGCGAGATGGCCGTCCGTGAACACGGCATCGCGCCCGAGCAGGACGCGGCCGTTCCAGATCTTCGGCCGCTCGCGCTGCTTCTCGGCGAAATGCGCCGCGATCTCGGCGCGCCGTTCCTCGGCGAACGGCCAGATGATCGGCCGCACGGCGAGTTCTAGCGTCGTGACGCGATGAATGACCGGGGATGTCATGACGGGTCGGTTACCACGCCTTCGCGTCAGTTATTTGGCGCTCCCCGTGGTCTTCTTGGCCTGCTCGACGTACTTGTTGGTAAAGGTCTTGCTGACGTCGATCTTGGCGTTGGCGACCTCCGGCGAGCCGACGCTGAACACGGCGAGCACGGCGTCCGCGCCCTTCGGGTCCATCTTGCCGGTCTCGGAGAACATCGGGATCGTGTTCTTCAGCGCGGCGAGATAGAGGTCCTTGTTCTTGCCGACCGTCTCTTCCGGCATCTTCGCCATGATTTCCTCGGGCGAGTGCGAGTGAATCCAGGCCAGCGTGGCGAGGATCGCATTGGTGAGCGCCTGCGTCTCCTTCTCGTGACCGTTGACCCAGGCCGCGGTCGAATACAGCGCGCCGCCCGGATATTCGCCGCCGAATGTCTCGAGCGTGTCCTTCTGGGTGCGGGTGTCGCTGAGGATGCGCAGGTCCTTGTGGCTGCCCTGGAGCACGGTGACGGAGGGATCGAGCATCACGGCCGCATCGATCTGCCCCTGCTCCATCGCGGCGACGGCGGTCGCGCCGAGGCCGACGCCGATCACGGCGGTGCCGGCGGGATCGAGGCCATTCTTCTTGAGCATGTATTTGAGGAAGAAGTCGGTGGAGGAACCGGGCGCGCTGACGCCGACCTTCTTGCCGGCGAGATCCTTGATCGACTTGATTTCGTTCGTGTGCGCGGGCGAAACCACCAGCACGAGGCCGGGATAGCGGTCATAGACCACGAAGGCCTGAAGCTCCTGCTTCTTGGCCGCCAGGTTGACGCAATGGTCGAAATAGCCGGAGACGACGTCGGCGCTGCCGCCGAGCACGGCCTTGAGCGCGTCCGAGCCGCCCTTGAGGTCGACCAGTTCGACATTGAGGCCGGCCTTGTCGTATTCGCCGAGCTGCTTGGCCAGCACCGTCGGCAGATAGCACAGGCAGGAGCCGCCGCCGACCGCGATGGTCACCTTGCTTTGCGCCGCGGCAAGACCGGTGGTGAGCGTCAGCGCGAGCAGCGCGCCGGCGAGCCTGGCAATCGTGTTCTTCATTGGTTTCCTCCGTTCGGCTGGCGGCACCATAGAGCAGCGGGACTGGCTTGAGAAGCACCGCCTAAGTGCGACTCGC
The DNA here is from genome assembly GCF_028128955.1 of Bradyrhizobium sp. CCBAU 11386. NCBI lineage: Bacteria > Pseudomonadati > Pseudomonadota > Alphaproteobacteria > Hyphomicrobiales > Nitrobacteraceae > Bradyrhizobium > Bradyrhizobium sp. CCBAU 11386. The sequence continues at coordinate 47,017 of NZ_LBKA01000002.1, read as the reverse complement.
CATCGGCCTTTGGGCGCAATAGCATGCCCGGACAAGAACAATTCCTGACGGGGGAGGATCATCCATGAATCGCCTTGCTGCCGGACTGTCGATCGCTGCCGCCTTTGCCGCCGGATGCGGCGCGAACCAGTTGCTCCGGCCGGCGCTGGCCGCCGAGAACATCACCGCGCAGATCATCCACACCGGCGAGATGGAAGGCGACGCGCTCGGGCCCGCCAACAATGTCGGCTATCGCTCCAAAATGTTCGCAAGCGCCGACGGCGCCACCATCTCGATCCAGGTCGGCAATGTGCCCAAGCACATGCATCCCAACACCAACGAAATCCAGTACATCCTGGACGGGACCGGGACGATCTGGCTCGGCGACAAGGAGATCACGGTGAAGCCGGGCGACCTCGTCATCATCCCCAAGGGCACGCCGCATGGCGGCACCAAGCCGATCAGCGGCCAGGTCAAGGCGATCGCGATCAAGACGCCGCCGCAGGCGCCTGACGACACCAAGCTTCTGGATTAGGCTTTCACACTATCGGGGGCTCGCACGATGCGCGGGCCCCCTTTGTGCGGCTAGCCGCGTCCGTCCACGGTCGGCCGCCAGACCAACAGCCGCCGCTCGACCAGCGTCACCCCAAAATCGATCAGGATGACGAAGGCCGACAGCACGAACATGCCGGCGAACACGCCGGCGACGTCGAACACGCCTTCGGCCTGCTGGATCAGATAGCCGAGCCCTGCCGCCGATCCCAGATATTCACCGACGACGGCGCCGACCACGGCGAAGCCGACCGAGGTGTGGAGCGAGGAGAACATCCAGGACAGCGCCGACGGCCAATAGACGTGCTGCATCAATTGCCGCTCGCTCATGCCGAGCATGCGGCCATTGTCGAGCACGGTGCGGCTAACCTCCTTGACGCCCTGATAGACGTTGAAGAACACGATGAAGAACACCAGCGTCACGCCGAGCGCGACCTTGGACCAGATGCCGAGGCCGAGCCACAGCGCGAAGATCGGCGCCAGCACCACGCGCGGCAGGGCGTTGACCATTTTCACGTAAGGGTCGAACACCGCGGCGACCAGCGGCTGGCGCGCGAACCAGAAGCCGATCAGCACCCCGCCGGCCGATCCGATCACGAAGGCGAGGATCGATTCCACGAGCGTGATGCCGAGGTGCTTCCAGATCACGCCGGAGGCAAACCACTTCACGATCTGGCTGAACACGTCGAACGGGTTGGAGAAGAAGAAAGGTGGCAGCAGGATCTTGCCGAACACAGGGACGGTCGACAGCACCTGCCACAGCACAATGCAGACGACTGCGACCAGGACTTGCAGCGCAAGCAGCGTCGGGCGCGACATCAGACCGCCTCCGCCGCGTGAGTGGACTGCGCGTAGCCCTTCATCACCTCGTCCTTGAGCACGCTCCAGATCTCGCGGTGGAGCGCATGGAACTCCTTGTCCAGCCGCACCTCGAAGATGTCGCGCGGGCGCGGCAAGCTCACCCGCCAGTCGCCGATGATGCGCGAGGACGGCCCCGCCGACATGATCACGACGCGGTCGGCGAGCGCGATCGCCTCTTCGAGATCATGGGTCACGAACAGCACGGCCTTGCGGTCGGCATTCCAGAGATCGAGCAGCAGATTGCCCATCACCTGGCGGGTCTGGGCATCGAGCGGCCCGAACGGCTCGTCCATCAGCAGGATCTTGGGATCGCGGATCAGGACCTGCGCCAGCGCCACGCGCTTGCGCTGGCCGCCCGAGAGCATGTGCGGATAGCGGTTGGCGAAGGCGCCGAGGCCGACCGAGGTCAGCCATTTCTGCGCCCGCGGCAGCGCCTCGGCCCGCGGCGTGCCCTTGATCTCGAGCCCGATCGCGACGTTGTCGAGCGCGGTCTTCCAGGGGAACAGCGCATCGGCCTGGAACAGATAGCCCGCATCCCGGTTCAGCCCCGCGAGCGGCCGGTCGAAGATCTTGACGCTCCCGGCCGCCGGCTTCAGCAGCCCGGCCGCGACGTTGAGCAGCGTCGATTTCCCGCAGCCGGTCGGGCCGACGATGGCGACGAACTCGCCCTGCGCGACCGAAAGATGCGCCTTCTCCACCGCCGTATAGACCCGTCCGTCCCCCAGCCGGAACGCGACCTTGGCATCTTCCAGCGCCACTGCCGTGGGCGTTGTCATGTGTTCCCTCCGAATTTGGTCCGATGCCTTAACCGCTCGCGCGGCCAAGTTCAATCAACCCGCCAAGCGTGCTACGCATGGGTCTCGCCGTACCCTTACCCTCCCTTGGAGGGGGAGGGTCGGTGCGCATGAAGCGAAGCGAAATGTGAGACGGGGTGGGGTGACGGTCTCTCCACGTCCCTCACTGCCCGTGTTGAGAGATCACCCCACCCCGCCCGCGCCTTGCGCGAGCGACCCTCCCCCTCCGGGAGAGGGTAAGGAAGAGTGAGCCGCGTCCAATGGCTAGCAAGCCGGCGATCAGCTACCAAAAGGTCACCAAGAACTTCGGCTCCCTCAGGGCCGTGGACGATGTGTCGCTCGACATCGCCGAAGGCGAGTTTGTGGCCATCGTCGGCGGCTCGGGCTCGGGCAAGACCACGCTGCTGCGGCTCGCCAACCGGCTGATCGAGGCGGATGGCGGCACCATCACGGTCGAGGGCCAGGACGTACAAAACGTCGATCCGGTCGCGCTGCGGCGCCGGATCGGCTACGTCTTCCAGAGCGGCGGGCTGTTCCCGCACTTGAGCGTCGCCGACAATATCGGGATCACGCCAAAGCTGCTGGGCGAGCCGGGAGCGGCAATCGCGGCACGCGTCGACGAGCTGCTGGAGCTCGTGCAGCTCGACCGCGCCGCGCATCGCGACCGGTTGCCCGAGGCGCTCTCCGGCGGCCAGCGCCAGCGCGTCGGCGTGGCGCGGGCGCTCGCGGCAAAACCCCGCACCGTGCTGATGGACGAGCCGTTCGGCGCGCTCGATCCCCTCACCCGCGATGCGCTCGGCGACGACTATCGTTCGCTGCATCGCAAGCTCGGCCTGACCACGGTCATGATCACGCATGACATGACGGAAGCGATTTTGCTCGCCGACCGCATCGCGGTGATGCAGGGCGGCAAGCTGCTCGCGCAGGGCACGCCCGCGGAGCTCTCGAACAGCACCGACGCCTATGTGCTGGAGCTGCTGCGCACACCGCGGCGCCAGGTCGAACGGCTGAACGCGCTGCTGTCACAGGGCGGTGCGGCATGAGCCTCTTCACCGATCCGCGCTGGAGCGACGCGCTGTCGCATCTTCCCGACTATCTCGGCAACCATGTGCGGGTGAGCCTGGCCGCGCTGGCGCTCGGCCTCGCCGTCAGCCTGCCGCTGGCGATCCTGACACGCAACCGCCCGGCGCCGCGCGGCATCCTGCTCGCGCTCGCCAGCATCGTGCAGACCGTGCCCGGACTGGCGCTGCTCGCGCTGTTCTATCCGTTGTTGCTGGCGGCGGCGTCCCTGACGCTCGCCTGGTTCGGAATCTCCTTCTCGGCGTTCGGCTTCCTGCCGGCGATGCTGGCGCTGGCGCTGTATTCGATGCTGCCGGTGCTGCGCAACGGCATCACCGGGCTGAACGGCATCGACCCGGCGCTGATCGAAGCTGCTGAGGGCGTCGGCATGACCGCGCGGCAGTCGCTGGTCCTGGTCGAGCTGCCGCTGGCGCTGCCGGTGATGATGGCGGGCATCCGCACCGCCGCAGTGTGGGTGATCGGCACCGCGACGCTCTCGACTCCGATCGGGCAGACCAGCCTCGGCAACTACATCTTTGCCGGGCTCCAGACCCAGAACTGGGTGTTCGTGCTGTTCGGCTGCCTTGCCTCCGCCCTGCTGGCGCTCGCCGTCGATCAGCTGCTCGGCCTGATCGAGGGCGGCCTGCGCCGCCGCAGCCGCCTGCGCACCGGGCTCGGAGCAGTCGGGATCGCGGCACTGGTCGCCGCAACGCTGGTGCCGACGATGGGCCGCCCGTCGCAGGGCTACGTCGTCGGCGCCAAGACCTTCGCCGAGCAGTATGTGCTGTCGGCGCTGCTCAGGGATCGCCTCCAGACGGCCGGCCTGTCGGCCACGGCGCGCTCGGGCCTCGGCTCGAGCGTGATCTTCGGGGCGCTGAAGGCCGGCGACATCGATCTCTACATCGACTATTCCGGCACGCTCTGGGCCAACCAGCTGCATCGCACCGACATCAAGCCGCGCGCCGAGCTGATCGCGGAGCTGAAGACAGCACTCGCGAAGGAGAACATCACCCTGCTCGGCGAGCTCGGCTTCGAGAATGCCTATGCGCTGGTGATCCCGAAAAAGCGCGCCGAGGCGCTTGGCATCCGCACCATCGCCGATCTCGCCGCGCACGCATCGACGCTGTCGATTGCCGGCGACTACGAGTTCTTCTCGCGGCCCGAATGGGCGGCGCTACAAAAGGCCTACGGCCTTCAATTCCGCGCCCAGCGCCAGATGCAGCCGGACTTCATGTATGCAGCTGTCGCCAGCGGCGAGGTCGACGTCATCGCCGGCTACACCAGCGACGGGCTGATCGCGAAATACGACCTCGTTGTGCTCGACGATCCCAGGCACGCGATCCCGCCCTACGATGCGATTTTGCTGCTCGCACCCAAGCGCGCCGGCGACGAGCGGCTCAAGACGGCGCTGAACCCGCTGCTCGGCAAGATCGACATCGCCACGATGCGGGAAGCGAATTTGCGCGCCGCCGGCAACGACGCGACCTCGTCGCCGGATGTGGTGGCGAAGTGGCTGTGGGGGAAGGTGGGCGGGCGGTAGGTCCCGCCATTTACTCGGTGTCGTCCCGGCGAAGGCCGGGACCCATTACCACAGGAGGCGATATGTGGGCGGTACTGGCCCCGCGCTTGAATTGATGGATCACGCGGTATGGGTCCCCTGGCCTTCGCCAGGACGACACTGGGGAGGCATCGGCGCTCTAAAGCACCGTCCTCGCACAACGCGTCAGAAGCCTACAGCCCCCGGATCATCCCCGCATTGATCAGCAGCCGGTTCAGCCGCCGCGCTTCGGCACCGTCCTTGCAGCCGTAGAAGATGCCCTTGCAGCGGAGCATGATGTCTTTCTGCTCGGCGAAGGACGGGTCGAGCGGGATGCCGGCGGCTTCCTGGATCACCAGCGGCAGATAAGCGCCGTCGATCGTGTCCATCACGGCCTCGCTCTTCACCGGCTCGAAATTGACGGCGTCGATCGCGTAGTAGGTCGCGTAGAGACGCGGATCGTAGGCGTCGAGCTTCTTGCCGAGAGCGCCCTCGTCGAGCCCGGGCTCGAGGAGGTTCGGCGCAAACTCGGGCTGGTGATCGCCATAGCGCACGATCAGGAAGGGCTCGCCGGGAAAGGTCTTCTTGAGGCCGGCGACGAAAGCCTTGTACTGCTCGGCGCTCATCGCCTGCCGGCGCAGATATTCGTCGATGGAAGCCACATTGCCCGGCGCACGCCAGTTCGGCAGCAAATCGGGACGGAAGCGCGTCTCCCAGGGGAAATGATTGGCGCCGAGATAGATGAAGGTGAACAGCGGCTTGTTCGGCGTCCGCTCGCCCATCAGCCGGAGCGCCTTGTCGTAGAAGAACGAGTCCGGCTCGACGTCCTTGGCGCCGAGGTCCTTGGAATCGAGGAAGCGTTCGACGCCGGTCGTCATCTGGAAGCTGCGCGCGCCCATGAAGCCGCCATAGGCGGGATAGAGCGACAGGGTGTCGTAGCCGCAGCGGCGCAGCGCCAGCGGCAGGCCGCGCTCGACGCGGCCCGTTGCGATGCGCGTCACGAAATACGCGAAGCGGCCGAACGAGCGCGAGGAGAGGCCGGCGAGCACGTTGTATTCGGTGAACCAGCTCGGCCCGCCATTGCTCTCGGCCATAAACGTGCGCTGCTTGCCGTCCCACGACTTGAAGTGGTTGCCATAGCCCTGTGGCACCTTGATGCCCTGGGCGGCGCGGATGTCGAAGCTCGATTCATCATGGATCATGATGATGTTCGGCCGGCGGCCCGTGGGATGGCAGGCGTCCACCAGCGGCATGTTGAGCCGCTCGTTGGTCGAGGCGGCCGATTCCATGAAGCCGTACTGCGCGAAGTCGGACACCGCGCTGACGCCGGAGCGGAAGAACTTCGATAGATAGCCGTCGTCGTAATAGCCGCGCCACGCCTCATCCGGATGATAGAGCGAATAGCCGACCAGCGCGGCAAGACAGGCGAGCTTGCAGGCGAGCGCCGGCAGGCGGCGGATGCGGAACGGATCGAGCCACCACAGCGCGTACATCAGCGGCAGCGTGACGAGGCCGGCCAGGATCACCGACCAGCGCAAATTCGGGAAGATCGTGAACAGGAACGCGACGGTGTCGCGGTCGATCATCATCAGGTCGATGAAGTTCACCGTCATCTGCACGACGTCGTGCTTCAGCCGCGACAGCAGCACCAGCACGACGACCATGGTCAGCGACAGCGCGCCTGAGAGCGCCGGCCGGCGCAGCAGCGTGATCCAGAAGAAATTGAGGATGCCCCAGGCGAGCGCGAAGGAGAGGCGCGAGCCGAAATCGGTCTCGGTCTCGTACATCAGCGCGAGCGCCGCGAGATGCGGCGCGGCGACCGCGAGCAGCCGCCAGATGCCGAGCGCGGCGACGCTCGCCAGCACGGCGGTCGTGGCGGAAGGACCTGGATTGGGCGCGGACGCCATCGACACACGCAACTGCTGGTCCGGCGCGATGATCCTAGCCGTCTGGCCGGCCCGAAGGCGGCTAGGGCATCCGGCGCAGCCGGAAGCCTGCACCGTGTCATAAAACTGTAACGGAACAGTCAAGGACAGGCAACGCGCGCCGCGATCCAACCTTCTTAATCTTGGCGGCGGGCGAAAGTGCCGCACGGCAAGCAACCCTAGGGCTTGGCGATCCCCGCGATGAACAGGTCGATGACCCCTTCCGCCATCCGCTCGATCTCACCCTCCTCCACGCCCCAGCGCGGAAAGTGGCCATCGAGATTCATCCGGGCAAAGCCGTAGACCAGGGCGCGGCCGGCGATCTGGATGCGCTTGAGGTCGGCCGGCCGCAGCAGGCCCTGCTCCGCCGCCTCGGCCAGTATTCGCTCCGTCAGGGCGATCAGCTCGGCATTGTCGCGCGTCAGCTCCGCGGAGCTGCCATGGGCGAAATAGCGCCCCGTCGAGATGATCTCGAAATGCGCGGGATTGCGCCTCGCCCAGCGCAGATAGGCGAGGCCGAAGGCGCGGAAGCGGCCGAGCGGATCGGCGACAGAAGCCTCGCCCAGCGCCCCCTCGATCTCTGCGCGAAAGCGCCGCTGCGCCTCCTCGGCCACCGCCGCCATCAGGGCATCGCGGTTGGGGAAGTGCCGGAACGGTGCCCCCGGCGATACCGCCGCCCGGCGCGCGGCCTCGCGCACGGAGACCTCGGCCCCTTCAGCCGCCAGTTGCAGCGCAGCATCGATCAGCACGCGGCGAAGGTCGCCGTGGTGGTACGGCCGGGTTTGGGGCGTTTGGCGGCGGGCGCGCGGCTTGGAGGTCTGACGGGCGGGCATCGGGCCTTCTAGCATCACCCGAACGTGAATGTAAGCAGCGATTACACCATTGACGGACATGCTCAGCCCAAATGTAATCAATGATTACATAATACAGGAGACCACCATGTCACAACGTCAAAGCTGGCTCGAAGGCTGGCGGCTGCTGGCCGCCCTCACCCTCAGCCTGGTCGTCCTCAGCCTGTGGATCGCCTCGATGCGGCAATTCGAAGCCGAGGGCGTGCGGATGGTGATCCGCTTCACGGCGCGCAGCTCGCTCACGCTGTTCTGCCTCGCCTTCAGCGCCGCGGCTCTCGCCCGGCTGTGGCCCAATGCCTGGACGCGCTGGCAGCGTCGCAACCGCCGCTATCTGGGCTTGAGCTTCGCGGCCTCCCACGCGATCCACGCGGTTGCGATCGTCGCGTTCGCCAACATGGATCCGGCCGGCTTTGCGGAGGCGACCTCGGCCGCCTCCTACATCTTCGGCAGCATCGGCTATGCCTTCATCATCGCGATGAGCGCGACCTCGTTCGACCTCACCGCCGCGCTGATCGGGCCGCGCGCCTGGCGCGTGCTGCACCTCACAGGCGGCTATTACCTCTGGTTCCAGTTCATGGTGTCGTTCGGCAAGCGCGTGCCGGCGATGCCGCTTTATGCCGCGTTCCTCGTCCCCCTGCTCGCCGTGATGGCGCTGCGACTGATCGCGATGGCCGCCCATCCGCGCGGACGGACCGTCGCGGCGCGCTGAAGCGGGGCGTCACCCCTGCGGCAACAGCCCGAGTTGCTTGGCGATGATCCGATCGAGCGTCCGCTTCGGCAGCACGGCCCCCATCAGATGCCGCATCGGGTTGGGCGTGATCTGGTAGCGGACCTTGGGGCTTGCCGCGGTCAGCGCCTCGAACACGATTTCGGCGATGCGCTCGGCGGGCAGGCCGTTCGCGCCGAGCGCCATCATGAACGCCATGACCTTGTTCAGCGCCGGCAGATAGGGCGAGTTCTTGTAGACGGAGAGATCGATCTCTTCGGCCTTGCTCCAGATCGGCGTCTTCACCGCGCCGGGGGCGACGATGATGACGTCGATGCCGAACAGCATCAGTTCGCGGCGCAGGCTTTCCGACAGTCCCTCGATGGCGTGCTTGGAGGTGCAGTAAGGCGCCGACAGCGGGTTGCCGTTCTTGCCGGCCACCGAGCTGATCATCACGATCCGTCCCTTCGGCCCCTTCAGCGACGGGTCTGCGCCGAGCAGCGGCCCGAAAGCCTGTGTCGCGATCACAGGGCCGATGACGTTAATGTCCATCTGGCGGCGGAAATCGTCGGCCGACAATTCAAGGACGGGACCGGCCACGGCGACACCGGCATTGTTGACGAGGCCGGCCAGCGTCTCGCCGCCCAGTGCCTCGCGGACTTTTCGCGCAGCAGCGAGGACCGCTGCCTCGTCGGTGACGTCGAACAAAAGCGGCGTGAAGTTCGCGCCGAACTCACCCGTGAGCCGGTCGGCATCGGCCTGCTTGCGAACGCTGCCGAAGACGCGATAGCCGCGCCCGACCAGGAATTTCGCAATGGCCCAGCCGATGCCCGTGGACGTGCCGGTGACGACGACAGATCGCATGGTCTTTCCCCCCGAGAGTTCCCGCGATCATGCAGGAGGAAGGCGCCGGTGCGCAATGGCGCCCAACTCTCAAGCAGGCGCGGCAGGTGTCGGTTCTTAGGATGAAGCAGCGCGCGAACGTCGGGAGATGAGATTGTTTGCACCTTGAAAAGGCGGGTGAAGAGCCGAATCCCTGACTCTGAAGGCGCTGGGCTTTTGGCGATCGCGAAGTTCTGAAAAAGTTCTGAAAAACGGCGCGAGACCAGGAATGTGGTTTAGGTTCGCCTTCGCTAGTGGGCAGGCCCCTGGCCGGCCCGCTCGCGGAGCCGGTAGAATTGGAGCGCAGCCTTCGCGGTACTTGGCTTCAACCGGAGGAAGCTCGCAAAGCACTGGTCCAATCGTTCCTTCGCCTCGTGGGCCGAACCGGGCTGAAACGTCAAGATCGCCTTCGTCGTGTCCCAGGACAGACCGATGGCCTTCGCGAGAATGAGAATCTGCTCGGGCTCGGAGCGGACCAGCGCGCGCTCGATCGCTCCGATCGGCAGATCGCTCATGAGCGACAGCGCGACGGCGGTCTTGTCGAAGCTTCGCTCGCCGACGAAGCCGAGCACACGTGCCTCGTCGAGTTGCCCACCCGAATGCAGGGAGCTCACCTCGGCCAACGCCCGCGCATGCTCGCTCGAGCCTGCCCGCGCCATCGCCTGAAGCTCATCGGAGCTCTCCGCAATGGCACTCCGGATCAGCGCCGCCTGGCGCGGATCGGCCGCCTCCAGCTTGCGCCTCACCATCTCGGAAGCATGGACGAACAATTTCAGCAAGCTCGCGCGCGGGACATCGGGGCGAGCCCAGATGCACATGGCGAGCGCGCCGTTGTCCCGGGCCCGGCTGGTGAGCCTGGACATTCCCTGGACCGAGAACCTGGCCCCACCGTTACCGGCTGTCCGCACCGCAACGTCGCTGTTGCCGCGCTCGACCAGGACGTCGGTGACGGGTTCCGTCAACCGGCTGCGGCCGGCGATGGCCAGCAGGTGATCCTGGCTCTTGGTGCGCGCATTCTCCGTCAAGCTCGCCTCGTCGAGCTGTGGCGAGTGCTCCAGGACCGGCGCCGCCACCTCTGGCGCGTCGTCAAACGCCAGCAAGCGGATCGTCCGGCGCGGCGCGTCAGGCAAACTGGAAAGCCGGCTCCCGAAGGCCGCCCGGGCGGCGCATTCGATACTCTTGAGGAGCGTGCTCATCACCTCATCGAACAGGTCGATCTGCTCGTCGGTGAACTTGCCCGAGCCGAGCACGAAGAGATCGGCGACCTGATGCAGGAGTTCGGCGCGCTTCGACAGCTCCGGGCTCGTCAGCGCGATCTCGAGTTGATCGATCAGGCCGTTCTCCAAATTCATCTCTCGTGACCTGGGGGTTGAGTTGCCTGCGTTCCGACGGAGGTCATGAGATCACGCGACGTTTTGTGCCGGCAACGGCAAATCGAAACTGACTTCAGAGTTCGGCACGGGTCGCCCGAACAGATATCCCTGGACGAAGTCCACTCCCGCCGCTTGAAGGGCCTCGAATTGCGCAGGGGTCTCGACCCCCTTGGCGACCGTGGCGACATCGAGACCGCGCGCCAATGCGACGGCGGAGGCGACGACCGCGGCGCAATCCCTTCGCGTCGTGCAGTCCTTCACGATCGCGCGGTCGATCTTGAACTTGTCGAAAGGGAAGCTCTGGAGGTAGCTCGCCGCGGAATAGCCTACACCGCAATTGTCGAGGACGACGCCGACGCCGAGGTTCTTCAGTTGCCGGACCGTCAGCAGGTGGGCCGCAAGATTCCCATCCAGGAGCGCAGCGTCCGGTATTTCGAGTTCGAGGCGCTTGGGCGCCAATCCCGACTCGACCAGCGCGCACAGGACGACGTCGAGCACGTTGCTCCCGTGGAACTGGGCGGCGCTCATGTTGACGGCGACCCTGATGTGCGCTGGCCAGGCAGCCGCGTCCAGGCAGGCCTGTCGCAATATCCATTCACCGAGCGGCACCATCAGTCCGGCCTGCTCGGCGACACCAAGGAACTGCAAAGGCGCCAGCACGCCCTTCGACGGGTGATGCCAGCGCACGAAACATTCCAGGCCCGTCATCGTGCGCGTTCTGGCGTCGATCACCGGCTGGTAGTACAGCTCGAACTCGTTGCGGGCCATCGCTTCCCGCAGTTCGCCTTCCATCGACTTCTGTGTGTCGGCAGCTTGGGTCATTTCGGGCTGGAAGATGCGGAAATCGTTTCGGCCCGCAGATTTCGTCACGTAGAGCGCGACATCCGCCTTCTGCAGCAACGTCTCGGCGTCGGTGCCGTGCTCCGGCGCGAAGGCAATACCGACGCTGGTGCCGACACTGACGCGATGGCCGTCAAGATCGAAGGGTTGCTCGATCAGGCCGATGATCCTCAGAGCGAGAGCAATCGCGCCCTCGCTCTGATTTTCTTCGTTCTCCTGGATGATCGCGAATTCGTCACCGCCGAGCCGCGCCAGCACATCGGTATCCCGCAACGATGAACTCAGCCGCCGCGCCACCTCAACCAGCAACTGGTCGCCCGCGGCGTGGCCGAGCGTATCGTTGACGGCCTTGAACCTGTCGAGATCCAGCATCAGCACGGTGAACGTCGTGCCATGACGCTGCGACCGCTTGGCGGCATCGCCGAGCTTTTCGGAGAATACGGCGCGGTTCGCAAGACCCGTGAGCAGATCGTGTTGCGCCAGATAGGCGATACGCTTCTCGTTTCTCGCTCGATCGGTAATATCCTCGTGGGTCGTCAGCCAGCCGCCATCCTGCATCATGTGGCGCGCAATCGCGACCACCCTGCCGTCGGCGAGTTCCCGGGTCTCGCTCAGCTGCTTCACATTCTGTCTGAGATAGACGTCCGGCGCGACGTCGACAAAATGCGTCCCTTTTTCGCGGCGATATTCGAGAATCTGCGCCAGCGAAGTACCTGGCCCTATCTGATCGCCGCTCAGATGATAAATTTCGGCATAGCGCGCGTTCGAGACCACGACTCTCTGGTCCGCATCGAACATGCAGAGCCCCTGGGACATGTTGTTGAGGGCAGCATCGAAGCGCGTGTTGATCGCCTCCAGCTCCGCTGCCTTCTGGGCCAGCATCTGCTCGCCGCGTTTTTGCTCAGTGACGTCTTCGTGCGTCGCGACCCAGCCGCCGTCCGGCAGCGGCTTGCGCTGGATCAGAATCTGGCGGTGGTCTTTCAATGCGTATTCCTGCTGCCGCTGGGTCGGCATGAGCTGGACATGCTGGTCGACCGTCAGGGAGCTCGTTTCGCCGCGATCCGCATAGTGTTGCAATATCCGTTGCAGCGGCGTGCCTGGCCGCACCAGTTCGTCCGGCAGATCGTACATCTGCTGGTAGCGGCTGTTGGAGACGACCAGGTTCTTGTCGGCGTCAAACAGGCACAGTCCCTGATTCATGTTGCTGATTGCCACATCGAACCGCGTATTGATGAGCTTCAGCTCGGCGGCATTTTCCGCCAGCAGGATCTCGTCTCGCCGCTTCTCGGTGATGTCCTGATGGGTCGCGACCCAGCCACCGTCGGCCATGGGCGTGCGCAGGATCGAGATGATCCGGCCGTCGGCAAGCGTGAGAATGCGCGGGACGCGCTGCTTTGCTCCCTCAAGAAACTCATCAAGATCGAGATCGCCTCCGGCCACCTTGTAGTCGCGAACAATGTCGCCGAGTGGCGTGCCCCGCTTCAGCTGCGCTTCCGACAATTCGTACATCTCGCGGTAGCGGCTATTGGCGACCAGGAGCCTCTCGTCCGCATCGAACATGCTCAGCCCATGCGGCATGTTGCTCAATGCGGCGTCGAAACGCGCACTTGTCGCTGCGAACTCATTGGTCTGCCGCCGCAACAGCCATGTGCCGACCAGGATGAAGACAATGATCGCAGCAGCCAGCGGGCCGAAGGTGTAGAGATGCCGATACCACGGCTGCAGCACGTCGCTGCAGGCGTAGGTCACGATCAGGATCAGTGGCAATCCGGATACGGCCTGGTAGCCGGCAACGCGAGCTACGCCGTCAACGGGGCTCACCAGCTGGTAAGAGCCTCCCTCCGACTCCGGCAGATATTTGGTAAAGAGCAGGCCATTCGCGAAGGACCTCCCCAAGATAGCCGGGTCCTCGGGACGCCGCGCCATGATCCGTCCCTCACGGTGCATCAACACCACGGATCCGCCATGACCGAGATCGATCGAGCGATAGATCTTGAGAAAATACGATTGGTCGAGCGATGCGCCGATAATGCCGGCGAAACTGCCGTCGGTGTTGCTCAATCGCCGTGATGCCGCGGTAAGCCATTTGTCGCCTGCCACCGAACGAAACGGTGGCGCGATGCGCAGCCGATCTTCGGTGCTGTCGCGCTGGGCGACGAATTGCGGCGCGGCGGACATCGTGCCGCGATTCGGCGCGCGGTCGGTGGAATAAGCGACGACTTCCCCCGACGCACCGGTCCACCCAACGCTGATGATGACGGATGAGCTCGCTTGCAATTGGCGAAGCGCGGCATTGGCTGCACCTGGATCGGCGTATTTTCCCGACAGGCTGTCTCTGCGGATGGTTGCGGCTTCACGCAGAACGCGATCGACATCCTCGAACGTCAACGCGGCATGATCGGCAAGAATTTTTGCAAAGCTCTGGGCATCGGTCTTTGCCGTCGCGATCGCGTCCCGATAACGGACTGCCAGATCGGTGAGAAACAGGACGACGATTGCCAGCGAAAGCAGGACGCCCAGGACCGTCAGCGACGATCCTGGCGACCGGGCTAGCCTTCGCCAAGCTCTGAGCATTGCAGATCCGCGTCACATTCGACGGCCCCACAGTCGTCCACCTAACGCTAAGACTTCGTTCATTTGGTAGCCCGTAGTCGCACGGGAACCCATGAGGGCTCGGTCCGGCCGGGCAGCCGTAATCTTGCAGGCCGATGGTAAAGCGGCGTTAACCATCTACAGCGCAGGCCATACCGGATCGGTGTGGCGGTCGATGATGCGCTGGGGCCACGGCAATACGACCATAGGGGCACCGTGAGTGCGATGCGGCACGGTTCTGGGCCAGTGGCGTAGGGGCATGCAAAGATGCGCATGCAGCGTGGGTGGGCAAGGCGCAAGACGCCCTGCCCACCCCGCGATCTGTGATCTCAGTTCCCGCTCTCGTCGACGAGAGCATCCTTCTTGATCATCGAGATCGCGCGCGCGATCTCGATGAATCAAAAAGGCGGACGAGACCTTAGTTCTTGCTCTTGTCGACCAGCGCGCCCTTCTTGATCCAGGGCATCATGTCGCGGAGTTTCGCGCCGACTTCCTCGATCGGGTGCTGGGCGAGCTTGGCGCGGGTCGCCTTGAACGAGGTCTGGTTGACCTTGTTCTCGAGCATCCAGTCGCGGGCGAACTTGCCGCCCTGGATGTCGGCGAGAACGCGCTTCATCTCGGCCTTGGTCTCAGCGGTGACGATGCGCGGACCGGTGACGTATTCGCCATACTCGGCGGTGTTGGAGATCGAGTAGTTCATGTTGGCGATGCCGCCTTCATAGATCAGGTCGACGATCAGCTTCACTTCGTGCAGACACTCGAAATAGGCCATCTCCGGGGCGTAGCCGGCTTCGACCAGCGTCTCGTAGCCGCCCTTGATCAGCTCGACCAGGCCGCCACAGAGCACGACCTGCTCGCCGAACAGGTCGGTCTCGCACTCTTCCTTGAAGGTGGTCTCGATGATACCGGCGCGGCCGCCGCCGATGGCGGAGGCGTAGGACAGGCCGAGGTCATGGGCGTTGCCCGAGACGTCCTTGGCGATCGCGATCAGGCAGGGCACGCCGCCGCCGCGCTGATACTCCGAGCGCACGGTGTGGCCGGGGCCCTTCGGCGCGATCATCAGCACGTCGAGGTCGGCGCGCGGGTCGAGCAGGTTGAAGTGGACGTTGAGGCCGTGCGCGAAGACGAGGGCGGCGCCCTTCTTCATGTTGTCGTGCAGGTGCTCGCGGTAGATGTCGCCCTGGAGCTCGTCCGGGGTCAGCATCATGACGAGGTCGGCCCATTTGGCGGCTTCGGCGACTTCCATCACCTTGAAGCCGGCGGCTTCCGCCTTCTTGGCCGAGGCCGAGCCCTTGCGCAGCGCAATGGCGACTTCCTTGACGCCGGAATCCTTCAGGTTCAGCGCGTGGGCGTGGCCCTGGCTGCCATAGCCAACGATGACAACCTTCTTGCCCTTGATCAGGTTCAGGTCGGCGTCGCGATCGTAATAAACACGCATAGTCGTTTCCTCATTCAGGGCCAGAATCGGCCAAAGCTCAGTGTCCGAAGGGTGAAATTTGCGGATTTCGGGGGCTGTCTAGAGCATTTTCAGCCCCTAGGGAAACCCGTTTCTGCATGGAAATCCGCGACATCATGCATCCATGAAAACGGGGTAGAGGGAGGCGAGCAGCAGGATTGCCATCACGATGTTGAAGGCCCGGACCAGCCGCTCGGAGGTCAGGACCGGCCGCAGCGCAGTGCCGAACAGGGCCCAGACCACGGTCGAGGCCGTGCCGACGAGCAGGCTGATCAGGGTCTGGATCGCGATGTTGACGGGAAACTGGGCAATCGCCGCATAGGCGGTGATGGTGCCGATCACGATCACCCAGCCCTTGGCGTTGATCCACTGGAACATGGCCGCGCCCCAGAAGGTCATCGGGCCGCGGCCGCTCTCGCCGTCCGGCGTGGTCGGGCCGGACATGGCGATCACGGCAGCAAGATAGATCAGGTAGACCGCACCGGCATATTTCAGGATGGTCTGGAGGATCGGATAGGCCAGGAACACGGTCCCTAGCCCGAGGCCCACCGCGGCGACCATGAAGGCAAAGCCGATGACGATGCCGGCGATGTGGGGGATGGTGCGGCGGAAGCCATAGGTCAGGCCCGACGCCAGCAGCATGATGTTGTTCGGCCCGGGGGTGAAGTACATCACCACCATGAAGGCGAGGAAGGCATAGAAGAGCGAGTAAGCCATATTCACCTCACGCGATCTTCGGCAGGACTTGCGGGCGCTTCGCCAGCACCATCACCGCGATACCGCCGATCACAGTCAGCATGCCGGCGAGCCTTAGGGGTCCGAAGCGTTCGCCGAACACGATGCTGGAGGCGGCCGAGCCGACGAACGGCACCAGCAGCGCGAACGGCACCACTTGGGCTGCGGGATAGTCACGCAGCAGCCGGCCCCATAGCCAATAGGCGATGCTGGTGGAGATGGCGCCGATCATCAGCAGGCAGACGAGACCGGTCAGCGACATGTGGATCAGGGACTGGAAGGTCGGCACCGGCCCGTTGACGACGAGCGAGAGTGCGAACAAGGGAACCGCAGTGGCAAGGCAAAGCCAGGCGAATAGGTCGAACATCGGCACGCCGCGCGCGCCACGCAGCAGAATGTTGCCGATGGCGAAGCTGACCGGCGCGATCATCAGCACCGCGAAGGCACCGACGCTGAAATCATAGCCGACGGTGCCGCAGATCATCAGCAGGCCCGCTGCGGCGATCACGATGCCGAGGGTCTGCATCGGCGTCGGCCGCTCGCCGAAGGCGATCGCGGCAAAGCCGATCGTGAACAGCGCCTGGCTCTGCACGACGACGGAGGTCAAGCCCACCGGCACGCCATGGGCGATGCCATAGGCCTGGCTCAGGAACTGGCCGAGAAACAGCGTGAAGCTGATCGCGATCAGCAGCGACCAGGCGATCTTGGGCTTGCCGATGAACAGGCACGGCACCGCGGCAATGGTGAAGCGCATCGCCGTCATCAACTCCGGCGAAAACTCGTCGAGCGCGATCCGGCTCGCCACGAAGGCAAGCCCCCAGATGATCGCCACCAGGAGGGCGATGAGGATGTCGGCCGGCTTCATTGTTGTTCCCGGTTCTGCCCTGTCGTGCAGCCCTGTTTCTTGTTCTGGTCTAGCCTTGCTCGCCGGCTTTCGGTTTCCGCAGCAGATAAGTGCCGTGCATCGGTGCGTGATAGTCGGCCGAGACCAGCGTGAAGCCGACGTCGGTCAGCATCCGCTCCATCACCCAGCCGAAGGTGGAATATTCATCGCGCATGTGCGTCACCACGCCCTCGCGGGAGAAATCGTGGTTCTTGATCTGGAAGTCGGCCCACTGCTCGACGTCGCGCTCGACCGCGTCGGGCATCGAGGCATAGACGATGTCGCGCAGATAGAAGCTCGCCCCCGGCCTCAGCGCGCGAAAGATCCGCGACATCGCCACCACTTTCCAGAAATCCGGCAGATGATGCAGCGTGAACTCGCTGACGATCAGATCGTAGGATTCCGGCCGGTAGGCGAAGCTGAGCAGGCCGGCCGATTGCGTGCGCACGGGCGCCTTGCGGTCGCGCGCATAGATCTCGGCGAGCGCCAGCATCGCCGGCGAGATGTCGATGGCGTCGACCTCGGCCCCCATCAGCGCCGCTTCGGTGGCGAGCACGCCGTTGCCGCAGCCGATGTCGGCGATGCGCCAGCCGCGCTGGACACCGAGCATTTTCAGGGCGGCGCGCGCCCGCAGATCGGCATCGTCGTGGCTGTCGTAGATCGACGCCACCGCGGGCTCAATGCCCATCCGGTTCCGCTCGTTATAGTACCAGTCGCGCGCCAGCATGGTTCACATCCCTTCAGGCCCGCGGCCGATCGCGGCAACGCCCGTGCGCGACACCTCGACAAGGCCGAGCGGGCGCATCAGATCGATATATTGATTGATCTTGTCCGTATTGCCTGTGATCTCGAACACAAAGCTCTCGGTGGTGGCGTCGATCACGCGGGCGCGGAACGCATCCGCCAGCCTGAGCGCCTCGACCCGGTGCTCGCCCTGCCCGCGCACCTTCACCATCGCAAGCTCGCGCTCGATCGAACGCTTGGTCTGGGTCATGTCGACGACGCGGTAGACCGGGATCATGCGGTCGAGCTGGTGCTTGATCTGCTCGATCACCATCGGCGTTCCGGTGGTGACGATGGTGATGCGTGACAGATGCTTCTGCGCCTCGGTCTCCGAGACCGTGAGGCTCTCGATATTGTAGCCGCGCCCGGAGAACAGTCCGATGACGCGCGCGAGCACGCCGGGCTCGTTCTGCACGAGCACCGAAAGCGTATGCGTCTCGTTGGGATCGTGGCGATCCTCGATGAAGTAGGCGGATGCGGGCTGATTCATTGTCGTCCCCTCTATTCTTTCTTGTCATGCCCCGCGAAGGCGGGGCATCCAGTAACCACCGGCATAGTGAGTCTCACATCTGCCGCGGCGTACTGGACCGTCCGGTCAAGCCGGACGATGACGGTGGTGCAATTGGCGAGCGCTCGCGCAATCATGCGACCACCCATCGCTTGAACAGATCGAAATCGATATTGCCGCCGGACAGCACGAGACCGACGCGTTTGCCTGACAGTCTTGTCTTTTCCTGAAGCGCCGCAGCGAGCGGGGCGGCACCGGCGCCTTCGGCGAGATTGTGCGTGTCGGTCCAGTAGGCGCGGATCGCCGCGGCGACCTCGTCGTCGGTCACCTGCACGATGCGGGAGGCGCCCTTGCGGATCAGGGCCAGCGCATCCGCGTCGGGAATGCGCGTCGCCATGCCGTCGGCAAGCGTGTTGCTGGTCTCGGTGGTCACGATCTTGCCGGCCGCGAACGACAGCGCATAGGACGGCGCTTCGGTCGACTGCACGCCGACGATCTCGGTCTTCAGGCCCAGGAGGTCGCGTGCCATGATGCAGCCGGAGATTCCAGAGCCCTGCCCGATCGGCACGTAGAGAACATCCAGATCTGGCGCCGTCCGGAACAGTTCGAGCGCATAGGTGGCGACGCCGAGCACGAGATCCGGATGGAACGACGGCACCATGTGCAGGCCGGTAAATTGGGCGCGCCGTTGAGCCTCTTCCGCGGCCGCCTGAAAGTCCTCGCCATGCTCGACCAGCTCGGCGCCGAAGGCCTTCATCGCGCGGTTCTTCTCGACCGAGTTGCCGCGGGGCACGTAAATCACCGCCGGCACGCCGTGGCGGCTCGCGGCAAATGCCAGGCTCTGGCCGTGATTGCCGCGCGTCGCTGAGATGATGCCCGGCGTCTTCGGCCGCTCACGCTTGAGCCTGTCGAGATAGACGAGGCCGCCGCGCACCTTGAAGGCCCCGATCGGCGTGTGGTTTTCGTGCTTGACGACAACCCCGGTGCCGAGGCGTTCAGCGAGCAGCGGCCAGGCATGCGCCGGCGTGGCAGGCACCGCCTGCCGCACGATGTCGTGTGCGCGCTCGAGTTCCGTCAGGTCGAACATGACGTCACACCAGCGCCTTGCCGCCCGCGAACGCCTTGGCCGTCGCCTCGTCGTTCGCCTGCTCCGGCAACAGCATCTCGTTGTGCGCCTTGCCGGAGGGGATCATCGGGAAGCAGTTTTCGAGCGCCGCGACGCGGCAGTCGAACAGCACCGGACGCTTGACCGAGATCATCTCCTGGATGGCGCCGTCGAGATCGGAAGGCTTGTGCACCTGGATGCCGACGCCGCCATAGGCTTCCGCGAGCTTGACGAAATCCGGCAGCGCCTCCGAGTAGGAATGCGACAGGCGGTTGCCATGCAGCAGCTGCTGCCACTGCCGCACCATGCCCATGTACTGGTTGTTGAGGATGAAGATCTTGATCGGCAATTCGTACTGGACCGCCGTCGACATCTCCTGGATCGTCATCTGCACCGAGGCATCGCCTGCGATGTCGATGACGAGGCTGTCCGGGTGCGCCACCTGCACGCCGACCGCGGCAGGCAGGCCGTAGCCCATGGTGCCGAGCCCGCCTGATGTCATCCAGCGATGCGGCTCCTCGAAGCCGTAGAACTGCGCCGCCCACATCTGGTGCTGGCCGACCTCGGTCGTGATGTAGGTATCCTTGCCGCGCGTCGCCTCGAACAGGCTCTGGATCGCGTGCTGCGGCAGGATGACGTCGTTGCTCTTCCTGTAATAGAGCGAGTTGCGGGCGCGCCACTGCGCGATCTGCTGCCACCACGCCTTGATGTCGGGCTTCTTCGACTCCGCCTTGAACACCTGGAGGATGTCGCCGAGGATGTTGCCGCAATCGCCGATGATCGGCACGTCGACACGGATGTTCTTGTTGATCGAGGACGGATCGATGTCGATGTGGATCTTCTTCGAGCCCGGCGAGAACGCATCGACACGGCCGGTGATGCGGTCGTCGAAGCGCGCGCCGACGCACAGCATGACGTCGCAATCGTGCATCGTCATGTTGGCCTCATAGGTGCCGTGCATGCCGAGCATGCCGAGCCAGTTCTTGCCCGACGCCGGGTACGCGCCGAGGCCCATCAGCGTGGAGGTGATCGGAAAGCCGGTGACCTCGACCAGCTCGCGCAGCAGCTTGGTGGCTTCAGGACCGGAATTGATCACGCCGCCGCCGCTGTAGATCACGGGACGCTTGGCGTTCGCGAGCAGCGAGACGGCCTTGCGGATCTGCGTCGCGTCGCCCTTCACGCGCGGCGCGTAGGAGCGGTGCACGTCGGACTTGCGCGGCGGATGATAGGTGCCGGTCGCGAACTGCACGTCCTTGGGCACGTCGACCAGCACCGGGCCCGGACGGCCCGTGGTCGCAACGTAGAACGCCTCGTGCAGGACCTTTGCGAGATCATTGACGTCGCGCACTAGCCAGTTGTGCTTGGTGCAGGGACGCGTGATGCCGACCGTGTCGCATTCCTGGAACGCGTCGTTGCCGATCAGATGCGTCGGCACCTGGCCGGAGATACAGACCAGCGGGATCGAATCCATCAGCGCGTCGGTCAGCGGCGTCACCATGTTGGTGGCGCCGGGACCGGAGGTCACCAGCGCAACGCCCGGCTTGCCGGTCGAGCGCGCATAGCCCTCGGCGGCGTGGCCCGCGCCCTGCTCGTGCCGGACCAGGATGTGCTGGACCTCGCTCTGCTGGAAGATCTCGTCATAGATCGGAAGCACCGCGCCGCCGGGATAGCCGAAAATGTCGGTCACGCCGTGATCGATGAGCGCGCGGACGATCATCGCGGCGCCGGTCATCTGGTTCGGATCGTGGCTCTTGTCGGTCATTGGCTTGCTCCGGATGCGCTGTTGCCAGCGGCTTCGTTCGTGTCGGGTTCAGGAAATAAAAAAGGCCCCGAAGAGGGCCCATGCACACCGCCTGTCATGTGGATGGCAGCTAGCCATCCCCGGCGGTGTGCCTGGGTACGACGGCGATAAGGAGTTTGGTAATAATGTTACGCATGGCAGGCGCCCGGCTTCCCAAAGGTTGCGCGAAACATAGCGGCCAAAGCCTGGATGTCAAGGCAATGCGGCCGTTCCCGCGCGATTTTGGCAGTGTAGCGGTGTTCCCGGGGTTCCGCGAGAGGTAAATTCGGGAACCCGGCACAAAAGCACGTCAGTCGGGGTACTGCGCCGCGTTCACGGTCGCCGCCAGCCAGCCCCTCGCCTCCTCCGGCTTCACCCATTCGAACTCCGGCAATTGGTGCCGGAACCAGGTGAACTGGCGCTTGGCGTAATGGCGGGTATCGGCGCGGCCGATCGTGGCCGCCTCGTCCAGGCTGAGCTCACCGCGCAAATGCCGGATCAGGGCCGGCACGCCATGGGCCTTCATCGCCGGCAGCAGCGGATCGAGCTTTCTGGCGGCGAGGCGCTCGACCTCCCTCAAGGCGCCGGCGCCGAGCATGGCGTCGAAGCGGGCATCGATGCGGGCATAGAGCTCGTCGCGCTCGGGGGCGAGAAACAGCGCGCGAAAACTGTCCTGCGGCAACAGCGGCGGCTGCCCCTCCTGGTGCCAGTCGAGCAGCGAGCGCCCGGTCGCCTCGACCACTTCGAGCGCGCGCGCGATGCGGGTGCGGTCGCGCAGGTTCAATCGCTCGGCCGCACGCGGATCGCGGGCCGCGAGTTCCGCATGCAGCGCCTCGACGCCGTTCCGCTCCAGCCGCGCGCGCACGTCTTCGCGCACCTCGGCAGGAATCGGCGGCACCACGGAGAGGCCCGCGGTCAGCGCCTTGAAATAAAGTCCGGTGCCGCCGATGAAGATCGGCAGGCGACCTTCGGCCGTCGCCGTTTCGAGCGCCTTCGCCGCATCGTTCACCCAGGCGCCGGCCGAGAAATTCACGGCGGCATCGACGTGGCCGTAGAGACGATGCGGCACGAGCGCCTCATCTGCCCCTGTCGGCCGTGCCGTGATGATGCGGAGATCGCGGTAGACCTGCATGGAATCGGCATTGATGACGACGCCGCCGGTGGCGAGCGCCAGCTCGAGCGCCAGCGCCGACTTGCCGCTGGCGGTCGGGCCTGCGATAAGCACGGCCTTGCCAACATGGCTTCTGCTGACTTGCCTCTCGCTCACGAAAACCTCAAATGTCCCTCGTCGCCACGCTGATCTGCAATCCCGATAGTCCCGCGCTCGACAGCACCATCGTCGACGGCGCCCGCGCCGTGCTGCCTCAGGCGGCGCCTGCGCACTGGCTGTTCGACGGGGTTGCGGTCGACATTCCCTTCGGCGCCGACGGTAACCTCGAAGGCGACCGCCACGCCATCGAACAGCGGTTGCGCGAGCTTCGCGGCGACCTGCCGATCGACATCGTCGTGCAGCCTGCCGGCGCCCGGCGCAAGAAGCTTTTTCTCGCCGACATGGATTCCACCATGATCGGCCAGGAATGCATCGACGAGCTCGCCGATCTCGTCGGGATGAAGGCCCATGTCGCCGCCATCACCGAGCGCGCGATGCGCGGCGAGATCGAGTTCGAGCCGGCGCTGCGCGAGCGCGTCGCGCTCTTGAAGGAGCTTCCCGCCAGTGTCGTCGACGAGGTGCTGGCCAAGCGCATCACGCTGACCCCGGGCGGCCGCGCACTGGTCGCGACCATGCGGGCGCACGGCGCCTATACCTGCCTCGTCTCCGGCGGCTTCACGCTGTTCACGAGCGCGGTCGCCGCCCGGATCGGCTTCCAGGAGAACCGCGCCAACGAACTGATCGTGCGCGACGGCAAATTCACCGGCGAGGTGAAGGAGCCGATCTTGGGCCGCGCGGCCAAGCTCGCGACGCTGGTGGATCTGATGGAGTCGTTCGATCTCGACGACATCGACTCGGTCGTGGTCGGCGACGGCGCCAATGATCTCGCCATGATCCAGGCGGCGGGACTGGGCGTGGCCTATCACGCCAAGCCGGCCGTGGCGGCTGCCGCGGCGGCGCGGATCGATCATGGCGATCTCACCGCGCTGCTGTATGCACAGGGGTATCGGCGCGAGGAGTTTGTGGAGGCTTAGCCTCCCCTCCGCCGTCATCACCCGCGAAGGCGGGTGATCCAGTATTCCAGAGACAGCGACGTATACGGAGAAGCCGCGGCGTACTGGATGCCCCGCTTTCGCGGGGCATGACAGTTGAGTGCGCGGTCGAGAGCGACCGCCCCTTACTGCACGCTCAGCGCCACGAACCGCAGCTCGCCGTCGGCGTTGGAGACCAGCAGCAGCACCGACTTCTTGCCGTCCTTCTTGAGCTGGTCGACCCGCTTCTGGATGTCGGCGCCGCTGGAGACGGCCTCCTGCGCCACCTCGACGATGACGTCGCCGGCGGACAGGCGCTTCTCGGCAGCATCGGAATTGGCGTCGACATTGGTGACGACCACGCCCTTGACGCTGTCCTTGATCTTGTAGCGCGTGCGCAGGTCCTTGTTCAGCGTGGCGAGATCTAGGCCGAGCGCCTTCTGCGTCACCAGCTTCTCGGGCGCGGGCTCGTCGGTCTTCACCGCGGCCTGCACCTTCTCGGGATCCTGGAGGCGTCCGAGCGTGACCTTCTTGGTCTCCTCCTGGCCCTTGCGGATGATGATGACGTCGACCTCCTTGCCCACCGCCGTGTCGGCGACGACGCGGGAGAGATCCTTCGGATCCTTGACGTCCTTGCCGTCGAACTTGACGACGACGTCGCCGGGCTCGATGCCGGCGGGCTTGGCCGGGCCCTTGTCGTCGACGCCTGCAACCAGCGCGCCGCGCGGCGGCTTGATGTTGAGGCTCTCGGCGATCTCGTCGGTGACGCTCTGGATGCGCACCCCCAGCCAGCCGCGGCGCAGTTCGCCGAACTGGCGGAGCTGGTCGACGACGCCCACGACCGTCTTCGACGGCACGGCAAAGCCGATGCCGATCGAGCCGCCGGAGGGCGAGATGATCAGCGTGTTGACGCCGATGACGTCGCCATCGAGATTGAACAGCGGACCGCCGGAATTGCCGCGGTTGATGGCCGCGTCGGTCTGGATGTAGCTGTCATAGGGACCCGAGGAGATGTCGCGGTTCTTGGCCGAGACGATACCGGCCGTCACCGTGCCCCCCAAGCTGAAGGGGTTACCGATCGCGACCACCCAGTCGCCGAGGCGCAGCTTGTCGGAGTCGCCGAACTTGACCGCAACCAGCGGCTTCGTCGGCTTGAACTTCAGTACGGCCAGGTCGGTCTTCTTGTCGACGCCGACCAGCTCGGCCTTGATCTTGGTACCGTCGTTGAGGATGACGTTGATCTCGTCGGCGTCCGCAATGACGTGATTGTTGGTGACGACGACGCCTGACGTGTCGATGATGAAGCCGGAGCCGAGCGAGTTGGTCTTGCGTGGCGGGCCGTTGTCGCCGCCCTTGCCGCCGGGGCCACCGGGGCCGCGGCGGTTCTTGAAGAAGTCGTCGAAGAATTCCTCGAAGGGCGAGCCGGGTGGCAATTGCGGCATGGTGTTGCTGCCGCCGCCCTTGGCTTCGACGGTCTGCGAGGTCGAGATATTGACGACCGCGTCGATCACCTTCTCGGCGACGTCGGCGATGCCCTCCGGCCCGCGCGCATGCGCCGGCGTGCCGAACGCGCCGAAAGCACTGACGGCGAGCGCGGCCAGCCCAATTCTCACGCCAAGTCGCGCACGATGGCGCAAGCGGGACGGGGCAATGATGGCAGCGGTCATTGTGATCTCCAGAGAAAGGGATTCGGCGTCAAGACTGCGCTCGAACGGGGGCACGGCGCAAGCGCGGAGCTTCACGGGCCTCAAGACCCGCATAATACGGCGAAAACCGGTCCCTCGCCTTCACTTTGGCGTTGGCGCGAGGTCTAAATCGGACGCCGCATCACCCAGATCAGGACCAGGCCGGCCACGGCCGAACCGATCCCGACCACCCGCAGGACGTTGTCCGGCGTGGCCATGGCGCTCTTCATGGCCTTGCGCATCCAGTTCGGACTTGCCGCGAACATCAAGCCTTCCAGCACGAACAGGATGCCCAAGCCGATGAGGAAGTCGGCGAACGCAATGGACCTCATCGGATTGGAACCTCCCGTTGTGCTTGTTCTTCTGGACGAAGGGCGGCCAGAGCTGCCGCCCTTGCCCGGCTTACGGCTTTGCCGGCGTCGCGGTCGCCGCCTTGCCGGACGGGTTACCAAAGAACCGGAAGAAATCCGAGTCCGGCCGCAGCAGGAAGCGGGTGTCGTTCGCGCGCAACCCGTTCTCGTAGGCCGTCATCGACCGGTAGAAGGCGAAGAAGTCGGCATCCTTGCCGTAGGCTTCCGCGAACAGGCGGTTGCGCTCGGCGTCGCCGACGCCGCGGGTCTGCTCGGCCAGCGACCTGGCTTCCGCCTCGATCACGGTCGCCTCGCGGTCGGCCTTGGAGCGGATCTCCTGTGCCTTCTGGCCGCCCTGCGCCCGGAACTCGGCGGCTTCCCGCTCGCGTTCCGTCTTCATGCGCTGGTAGACCGCCTGGCTGTTCTGCTCCGGCAGGTCGGCGCGCCGGATCCGGACGTCGACGACCTGGATACCGTAACCGTCGGCCTCGCGATCGAGCTGGTCGCGGATACGCAGCATCAGCTTCTCGCGGTCGTCGCGCACCACGTTGATGAAGGTGACCTCGCCGAGCACGCGGCGCAGCGCCGCGTTCAGGAGCGTGGTGAGCTGGATGTTGGCGGCCTGGATCGAACCGACGCTCTGATAGAAGCGCAGCGCATCCTTGATGCGGTAGCGCGCGAAGGCGTCGACCACGAGCCGCTTCTGGTCGGACGCGATCGCTTCCTGCGACGGGTTCTCCAGATCGAGGATCCGCTTGTCGATGTTGATCACCGAATTCCACGGCGCCTTGAAGTGCAGGCCGGGATCGGTGACGACGTCGACGGGCTTGCCGAACTGAAGCACGATGGTCTGCTCGGTCTGCTGCACCGTGAACATCGACATGTAGCCGACGATCACGACGAGCAGGAACCCGAGGAGGGTGACGATACCTGTGACCGGAGACCTCATCGGCTGCCTCCGCCCGATTGCTGACCGGCGGCGGGAGGCCGCTTCGTCGTCAATTCACCCAGCGGCAGATAGGGCACGACGCCCTGGCCCGAGGGGCCGCCGTCATAGACGAGCTTGTCCGCGCCGCCGAGCACGCGCTCCATCGTCTCCAGGTAGATCCGTTCACGCGTCACGTCGGGCGCCTTCTTGTATTCCTCGTAAACCTTCAGGAAGCGCGAGCTCTGGCCCTTGGCCTCGGCAACCGCCTGCTCCTTGTAGCCTTCGGCGGCCTGCATGATCTGCGCCGCACGTCCGCGCGCCTGCGGCACCACCTGGTTGGCGTAGGTCTGCGCTTCGTTCTGCAGCTGCTCGAGATTGGCGCGCGCCGCCTGCACATCGCGGAAGGCGTCGATCACCTGCGCCGGCGGATCGACCTTCTGCATCTGCACCTGGCTGATCTGAATGCCGGCGCCGTAGCTGTCCAGAGTCTTCTGGATCAGTTCCTGCACGCCCTGTTCGGTGACGTTGCGCGCACCGGTGAGGATCGGCTGGATCTGCGAGCGGCCGATCACCTCGCGCATCGCGCTCTCGGCGACCGCCTTCACGGTGCCTTCGGGGTTCTGGATGTTGAAGAGGAAGTCGCCGACGCCAGCGGTGTCGGGCTTGATGCGCCACAGCACGGTGAAGTCGACGTCGACGATGTTCTCGTCACCGGTGAGCATCAGGCTCTCTTCCGGCACGTCGCGAATGGAGCGGCCGCGCCGCGCCGGATCGTCGATCAGCGTCATACCGATGGAGATGGTCGAGACGCGCAGCGCCTTGGGCAGCAGCACTGTCTCGATCGGATAGGGCAGATGATAATTCAGGCCTGGATCCACGGTGCGGACATGCTTGCCGAAGCGCAGCACGACGCCGCGTTCTTCGGACTGCACGCGGAAGAAGCCCGACAGCAGCCAGAACGCGATGATGATCAGGATGATCAGCGTGATGCCGACGCCGGAGAAATAGCCACCCGGCATGATCTGCTGGAGGCGGTCCTGGCCGCGCCGCAGAAGGTCTTCCAGATCCGGCGGCCTCGGCCCGACCGGTTGCGGGCCCGAGCCCCACGGTCCCTTTGGACCCGAGCCCCATGGGCCACCGCCCTGATTCTTCCACGGCATTCGACGCTCTCCTCGGCAGGGTAAAATTGCCCCCGCCAGCTTTGTCCGGTCCGGCTTTATAGGGGACAGGCAGGTCCCTTACAACGCAGCCCGGGCTGTCCTTGGAGCTAAGCCCGGGGGCAGAAAAGTCAATGTTAACATTGGCGAATGCGGTTAATGGCGCGGCCGCCGACGATATGTCACATAGGAGAAATCGGCGCTGTCGTCCGGTCCGGCAGGATGACGGATGCGCGCCGTCTCCTCCCATTCTGCCGTGTCGATGCCGAAATGCGTGTCGCCTTCGGGGCGCGCATGCACTTCGGTGATTTCGAGGCGATCGGCACGATCCAGCCATTGCCGATAGATCTCGGCGCCGCCGATCACCGCGATCTCGGTGACCGAACGCCGCAGGGCATCGCCGCGCGCAATCGCCTCCGCATCCGCGGCCGATGTCGTGACGACGGCACCGGCGGCGCGATAGGCCGCATCGCGCGTGATCACGATGTTGGTGCGGCCCGGAAGCGGCCGGCGCAGGGATTCGAAGGTCCTGCGGCCCATGATCACGGGCTTGCCGATCGTCAGCGCCTTGAAGCGCGCCATGTCGGATTTCAGCCGCCACGGAATCGCGTTACCCGCGCCGATGACGCCATTCTCGGCGGTCGCCACGACGAAGACGATCTCCATCAGGTCTTGCTCCCCGCAAGTCGCGTCAGCGCAGGACCGGTGACGCGGCACAGCGTCCAGTCGTCCATCATGACGGCGCCAAGCGACTTGTAGAACGCGATCGACGGCGCGTTCCAGTCGAGCACCGCCCATTGCAGGCGCGACCAGCCGTTCTCGACGCATTCCTTCGCGAGATAGACCAGCAGCGCCTTGCCGAGGCCTTTGCCCCGATGCGACGGCCGCACATACAGATCCTCGAGATAGATGCCGTGACGGCCGCTGAAGGTGGAGAAGTTGGCGAACCACACCGCAAAGCCGACCGCCTCGCCGTTCCACTCGGCGACCGCGCAATAGAGCTGCGGTCTCTCGCCGAACAGAGCGTCCGCGATCATCGTCTCGGTCGCCTCGACCTCGTGCGAGAGCTTTTCGTATTCGGCGAGCTCGCGGATGAAGGACAGAACCAGCCCGGCTTCGTCAGGACGCACGCGGCGGATGTTGAGCGACATCTGCGCTAGACCGCGACTTCCGCCTTGATGTGTGGATGCGGATCGTAACCGACGAGCTCGAAATCCTCAAAGCAGAAGGAGAAGATGTCCTTCACGTCGGGGTTGATCCGCATCACCGGCAGCGCACGCGGCGCGCGCGTGAGCTGGAGCTTCGCCTGCTCCAGATGGTTGGAATAGAGATGGGTGTCGCCGAACGAATGCACGAAGTCGCCGGGCTTCAGGCCGGTGACCTGCGCCACCATCATGGTCAGCAGCGCGTAGGAGGCGATGTTGAAGGGCACGCCCAGGAACACGTCGGCCGAGCGCTGATAGAGCTGGCACGACAGCTTGCCGTTGGCGACATAGAACTGGAACAGGCAGTGGCACGGCGGCAGCGCCATCTTGTCAACCTCGGCCGGATTCCAGGCCGAGACGATCAGGCGCCGTGAATCAGGATTGCGCTTGATCATGTCGACGACGTTGGCGATCTGGTCAATGCTGCGTCCGTCCGGCGCGGGCCACGAGCGCCACTGATGACCGTAGACCGGGCCGAGATCGCCATTGGCATCGGCCCACTCGTCCCAGATGGTGACGCCGTTGTCGCGCAGATATTTGATGTTGGTGTCGCCCTTCAGGAACCACAACAACTCATGCACGATCGCCTTCAGCGGCAGCCGCTTGGTGGTCAGCATCGGGAAGCCGGCCGACAGATTGAAGCGCATCTGATGGCCGAACACCGAGAGCGTGCCGGTGCCGGTCCGGTCGGTCTTCTCGGCGCCGTCTGAAAGAATCCGCTCGAGCAGGTCCTGATACTGGTGCATGTGCCATAGAGCCTTTGGGGAGGCGGCGAACTTAGCGGCCACCCCCGCGCTGCGACAGCGGCGATTCGCTGCCTCCACCAATTATACCCGGAAAAAGTGAGCGTTTCCGGTGCAAACGGCAAGGGGCGGAACTCGCGTCCCGCCCCTCCTCTATCGGCTTGATTGTGCTGCCTAACTTGCCGGCTTGAGCACCGGGGTCCACTTCGCGATCTCGTTCTTGACGAGGGTGGCCAGCACCTCCGGCGTCCGGTCCGCAGGACCGGGGATGACGCTGCCGAGCTCGAGCAGCCGCTTGCGCACGGTCTCGTCGTCGAGCGCCTTGACGGCGGCGGCGTTCAGGCTCGCCACGATTGCCGGCGAAGTTCCCTTCAGAGCGAACATCGCGTTCCAGGCCTGAGCCTGGAACGCAGCGGCACATGCGCCCGCGAGCACGCGAATAAGGGTCATGTCGATTCCCCTGTCGGTCCCATGTCGGTTCCTTGAGAGGCAAACAAAAATGCCGGCCACAAGGGCCGGCATTTTCATGTCACGAAGACATCACACTAGTCGATTCGACTTCCGAACGCGGCGCGCGGACGCAGGGCGCCGTGACGACGCAGGCGCGACGCGATCAGTTCTCGGATTCGGTGAACACCTCGTCGCGCTTGGCGCGCAGCGCGGGCAGCACCGTGAGGATCAACAGGCTCGCCGCGATCGCCAGCAGCACTGCCGACAGCGGACGCGTCAGGAACACACTCCAGTCACCGCGCGAGATCAGCAGTGCGCGGCGCAAGTTCTCTTCCATCAGCGGTCCGAGCACCATGCCGAGCAGCAGCGGCGCCGGCTCGAAATCGTGCTTGATCAGCCAATAGCCGACGAGGCCGAACACGCCGGCGAGGATGACGTCGACCGGTGCGTTGTTCACCGAGTAGATGCCGATCGCGCAGAAGATCACGATCGAGGGGAACATCAGCCGGTAAGGCACGCGCAGCAGGCGGACCCAGATTCCGACCAGCGGCAGGTTGATGATGATCAGCATCAGGTTGCCGATCCACATCGAGGCGATCATGCCCCAGACGAGGTCCGGCTGCTTCTGCATCACCTGCGGACCCGGCACGATGCCATGGATGGTCATCGCACCCACCATCAGCGCCATCACCGCGTTCGGCGGGATGCCGAGGGTGAGCAGCGGGATGAATGAGGTCTGCGCCGCCGCGTTGTTGGCGCTCTCCGGCGCCGCCACGCCCTCGATCGCGCCACGGCCGAACCGCGACGGATTCTTGGCGATCTTCTTCTCGAGCGTATAGGCCGCAAAGGACGCGATCACGGCGCCGCCGCCCGGCAGGATGCCGAGGATCGAGCCGAGCACCGTGCCGCGCAGGATCGCGGGTGCGGAGTCGCGCAGATCCTTCCTGGTCGGCATCAGGCCGGTGATCTTCTGCTGCACGAGGTCGCGGTTCATCTCGGCGCCGGCGTCGAGGTTGCGGATGATCTCGGCAAAGCCGAACACGCCCATCGCCACCGTCGCAAAGCCGAGACCGTCGGCGAGCTCCGGAATGTTGAAGGCCATGCGCGAGGCGCCGGTCTCGATGTCCGAGCCGACCATCGACATGAGCAGGCCGAGCACGATCATCGCGATCGCCTTCAGCACTGAGCCCTTGGCCAGCACGACCGCGAAGATCAGGCCGAGCACCATCAGCGAGAAATACTCGGCCGGGCCGAACGCCAGCGCGAGCTTGGTCAGCGGCGCGCCGAGCACGGCGATGAGCACGGTCGCGACGCAGCCGGCGAAGAACGAGCCGATCGCCGCGATCGCCAGCGCCGGGCCGGCACGGCCCTGCTTGGCCATCTGGTGACCGTCGATGGCAGTGACGACCGATGTCGCCTCACCTGGAATATTGACCAGGATCGACGTGGTCGAGCCGCCATATTGCGCGCCGTAATAGATGCCGGCGAGCATGATCAGCGCGCCGACCGGCGGCAGTCCGAAGGTGATCGGCAGCAGCATCGCCACGGTTGCGATGGTGCCGATACCAGGGAGAACGCCGACCAGCGTGCCGACGAGGGCGCCGATCAGGCACATCAGGAGGTTGATCGGAGAAAGCGCGACGGCGAAGCCGTGGGCGAGGTTGGCAAAGATATCCATCACGCCCTCATTGGATCAGGAAACGCGGAAACATCGGCATCGGTAGCCCGAGCACGTAGGGGAAGAGCAGCGCGCAGCCGAGCGTCAGGCAGGCGCCGACGATGGCGGCCTCGAGCCAGCGCGTCTCGTGCGAACCCATCGCCGCGATCATGAAGCTCGCGAAGGCCGAGACCACGAGGCCGAGCGGCCGGATCGCGAGGGCGAAAAACACGATCGAGGCCATCACGAACAGCGGCCCGCGCCAGGAATAATGGGCCATCGCCGGCCCATCGGTCAGAAGGCCGGTCAAGGCGATGCCCGCGGACAAGGCGACCAGCAGCCCGCCGAACATGCGCGGCGCGGTGCCCGCACCGAAGGAGAAGCCGCGCATGCCCTGCAAATCGCTCGAAGCCCACAGCGCGAACAGCGCGAGCGCCATCAGAATGACGCCGCCGACATAATCCTGGGCCGACCGGATGGCCATGAACAGCGTGACGATCGCCACCGCAAAGATCGGATAGGAATAGATCAGCGCCAGCAGCACGTCGGATGACGCCTTCTTGGTCTCACCGCCGACCGATCCGATCAGTGCCGCGGGAGCGCCCGCGACCAGCGCGGTGGCGTGGCTGATCAGGACGGTGGCCGGGCCGCGTCCTGCGCCCCAGCCAAAAATCGTCCCGATCGACCAGATGAATTCGAAGATCTGCGGCGCAACGGCCAGCAGACAAAAGCCGAGCGCCACCGAGGTGTTTCGGGTGGCCGTCGCTGAGTGGCCCATCGTATCGGCCATGCCTGTCTCCTCCGCGACCCGTAAGTCACGAGCACTGTTGTTCTAATCGGCTGGAAATGGATCCCCCGCCCGGATCACTGCCTAGCGATTTTCATTACACAATGCCAGCAAAACCCAACAAGCCCCCGGCGAGCAGGAGCCACAGTGGATTGATGCGCGAGACCGATGCGAGCACCGCAACCATTGCGGTCAGTAGCACCGCAGCAATGGTGCGATCGGTCGCCTGGGCCAGGATCAGGGCACTCGCCGCCATCAATCCGATCGAGAGCGGAACCAATGCAGCCTGGATCAGGCCGGGCCAGCGCGATTGGCTCGGCCGGTTCAAGAGCCGGCTGACATAATAGGCAACCAGCGCGGTCGGCAGGCACATGGCCAGCGTCGCCGCCAGCGCGCCGGGGATGCCGGCGACCGCATAGCCGATTAACGACACGATAAGCACGTTCGGACCTGGCGAGAGCTGCGCGATCGCATAGGCATCAGTGAACTGCTTGTCGGTCATCCAGTGATGCACGTCGACCGCGATGCGGTGCATCTCGGGCACCGCCGCCGCGGCGCCGCCGACCGCGAACAGCGACATCAGAGCAAAGGTGGAGATCAGCGCCCAGATCGGGTTCTCGGCGTTCACGCTGCTACCTTCCGCCGCAGGAGGAAGGTGGTGCCGACGCTCACGGGGATCGCGACCAGCAGCACCGCCTGCAGCGGCAGGCGAAGCACGCCGATGGCGAGGAACACGCCGAGCATCATGATGAGCGCAACCGCGTCCATCCGCTTGAGCAGCGGCGTCATCATGCGGAAGACCCCGCGATCAGGAGGCCGACCGCCGCGCAGGAGATGCCCGCGAGGATGCGGCGCAGCACCTCCACATCGCCGAAGCGGGCGTAGGTGATCGCAAGCACGGTCATGATCAGCGTCGGCGGCAGCAGCAGCCCGGCAAAGGCGGCGACTCCGCCCGCAATTCCGCGCAACCGCGCGCCGAAGACCATCGACAGATTGACGATGTTGGGCCCGGGCAGGAAATGGCAGAGCGCGAAGGTTTCGTTGAATTCGTCCGCCGTCATCCAGCGGCGCTGCTCGACGATCGCCCGCCGGGCAAACACCAGAACCCCGCCGAAACCGGCCAGGGACATCTGGGCGAAGGCCACGAACAGCGCGGCCAGGCTGGGCGGAGGGCCGCTGGTCGCGGCACGATCCGGCTCTTGGGCGGCCGGTGCTGAATCCGTGGACATGTCAGGAGCTTAGAACGCGGGCCGCCGCGAGGCCAAGATCGGACCTGTGGCTGTCCGGAACCTATCCAAAGGGAACCGTGCTACGACCGCCCCAAACCCCTGTCTTTCTAAACCTTTGCCCCCTATATTGGGGGTGCCGGTTCGCCGGCTATGGAAATAAACGGTCGTCGTAATAAACCATTCGGACCCGGGGGCGGTACCCGGCGCCTCCACCAAAGCCCACCAGCGGGCGAGCCCTAGAAGCGGGTTTTGGCGGGGGCGAAATAGGATCGACGAGGGCGTAAAGGGCGTGCTTTTTCCCGGTATTGTTCCGCCGTTATCGGGCTACTGCAATAGTTGCCAACGACAACTTTGCTCCGGTTGCTCAGGCTGCGTAACGCAGTTTGAAAGACCATCTTAAAGTCCTAACGGGTTAAGCTCCGTTAGGCGGGGTTCGGAGGCACCTGGCAACAGAAGCCTCCACTTACCTTTGATTTCCTCCCCGGCGGGGACTCCTGCTGACCCGTCAGGCGCGGTACTATTGCGGCTTAGCGAGTCGGGCCGGCAGGGCCCAACTCCTGGAATGCAACAGGACCACCATGGCGACCGATCATATCCGATACGATGTGCTGGCCCGCGACGCGCTGCGCGGCGTGCTGCGGAAGGTGCTGACCGACGCCGCGTCCCATGGACTGCCGGGCGAGCATCATTTCTTCATCACCTTCGTGTCGAAGGCCGAGGGCGTGAAGCTGTCGTCGCGGCTCCTGGCGCAATATCCGGAAGAGATGACGATCATCCTCCAACATCAATTCTGGGATCTGACCGTGCTCGAGGACCGCTTCGAGGTCGGCCTGTCGTTCGGCGGCATTCCGGAGCGGCTGGTGGTGCCGTTCAGCGCCATCAAGAGCTTCCTCGATCCGTCCGTGAAATTCGGTCTCCAGTTCGACACCTCCGATGTCGCCGAGGTCGCGCCGGAGACGTTGCCCGCGGCCCCTGCCCCTTCGGCCGTGTCGGTGCCTACGCCCGTCATGGAAAAGGCGGAGACCACGGAAGAGCCGACCCCGCCGAGCCAGGGCGGCGCCGAAGTCGTGCGGCTCGATCGTTTCCGCAAGAAATGATCTAGGCTACCGCGCGAGACCTCGCGCCCGGCCCGACTGCCTATATAGAAGAGCACATGAAGAGGCCGCGCGGCATTTCGCGCGGCGGAATGGATGTGCTCATGGCCAAAGCTGCCCGCTCGAACACCGCCCGCCCCGCAACTCGCATCGAGACCGACAGTTTCGGTCCCATCGAGGTCCCCTCCGATCGCTATTGGGGGGCGCAGACCGAGCGCTCGCGGCAGAATTTCCGCATCGGCACGGACCGCATGCCGATCTCGCTCGTGCATGCGCTCGGCATCGTCAAGCTCGCCGCGGCGCAGTCCAACCGCGAGCTCGGCCTGCTCGACCAGCGCCGGGCCAATGCCATCATCCGCGCCGCGCGCGAGGTGATCGACGGCAGCCTCGACGAACATTTTCCACTCGTCGTGTGGCAGACCGGCTCGGGCACGCAGACCAACATGAACCTCAACGAGGTGATCGCCAACCGCGCCAACGAGCTGCTCGGCGGCGAGCTCGGCGCCAAGAAGCCGGTGCATCCCAACGATCACGTCAACATGAGCCAGTCGTCGAACGACTCGTTCCCGACCGCGATGCATATCGCGGCCGCAAGCCGCATCACCGCCGATCTCGTTCCTGCCCTTGGCGAGCTGCTCCGCGCGCTGCGCAAGAAGGAGAAGGAGTTTTCCAAGATCGTCAAGATCGGCCGCACCCACACCCAGGACGCCACGCCCCTGACGCTCGGTCAGGAGTTTTCCGGCTATGCCGCGCAGGTCGAAAGCGGCATCGCCCGGCTCAAGGTCGCGGTGAAGGAGCTCTATCCGCTGGCGCAGGGCGGCACCGCCGTCGGCACGGGCCTCAACTCGAAGCCGCGCTTTGCAAGACTGTTCGCAAGGCACGTTGCCGGGATCACCAAACTGCCCTTCACCAGCGCCGCCAACAAATTCGAGGCGCTGGCCTCCAATGACGCCTATGTGCTGGCGCACGGCGCCATCAATTCGGTCGCGACAGGGCTGTTCAAGATCGCCAACGACATCCGCCTGCTCGGATCGGGCCCGCGCTCGGGCCTCGGCGAGCTGATCCTGCCGGAGAATGAGCCCGGCTCCTCGATCATGCCGGGCAAGGTCAATCCGACGCAATGCGAGGCGATGACCATGGTGTGCTGCCAGGTGTTCGGCAATCACACCGCGATCACGGTCGCCGGCAGCCAGGGCCATTTCGAGCTCAACGTCTACAAGCCCGTGCTGGCCTACAACATGCTCCACTCGATCCGCCTGATGGCCGACGCCGCACGCTCCTTCACCGAACATTGCGTCAGCGGCATCCGCGCCGACGAAAAGCGCATAAGTGAGCTGATGCAGCGCTCGCTGATGCTGGTGACCGCGCTTGCCCCGAAAATCGGCTACGACAACGCCGCCAAGGTGGCCAAGACGGCTCATGCCAACGGCACCACGCTGAAGGAGGAGGCGCTGCGGCTCGGCTTCGTCTCGGCCGACGAATTCGACCGCCTGGTGCGCCCGGAGAAGATGACCAGCCCGGGATAGGATTCCGAATTCCGATAGTCATCCGTAGTGATACGGACGCTCGACCGGCAGAATTATGCGGTTTTGGGGACGGGATTTGATTACCGTCAATGTTGCGGCGGAACGCCGTGTTACGCAACCCTTCTGCCCTAGACAGGGCGAAATTCATTGTTTGATGGCCCGAGGGGCCGATTGACGAGGGCAAGCGAATGGCGATCAAGTCTTGTCGGGTGCGATGCGGCACCCTGTTTCTGAAAGTTTCATCCTGCCTGAAGAGGATCGGATGATGGAGACGCGGCATGGGGAACGTCATCAACCTGAATCGTTTCCGGAAGCGCGCCGAGCGGGCAGCCTCGGCGAAGCAGGCGGACGCCAATCGGGCGAAGTTCGGCCGCACGAAGGCGGAGCGGTCGGCGGAGGAGACGCGCGCGGACAGGGCGAAGGAGCACCTGGATCAGCATCAGATCGATCGCGAGGAGCAGCCATGAAATCGCCCGTCGTGAAACGGTCGATCGTCGTCGCCGGTCACAAGACCAGCGTCAGCCTGGAAGAGGCGTTCTGGAACGGCATGAAGGAGATTTCGGGCCTGCGCAACATGACGCTGTCCGAGCTCGTCGGCGAGATCGACGGCAATCGCCAGCAGGGCAATCTGTCCTCGGCGATCCGCCTGTTCGTGCTGGACTACTTCAAGAGCCGCGCCATGGCCGCCCAGCCGGACAAGGTCCCGGCCCAGTAGCCGACGAGGCGTCTTTTCGACCCGCCCGGGCGGCCGCACTTTAAAATCACTCTAAGGTGCAGCTTCCGCCGACCGGCGCGCTTGACCTCAATGCCCTGCGTTGAAAATACAGGGCATGACCGACACCAATGATACGCGCCCTCACATGCCGCTGGGTCTGGCCCTGCGCGGCTACACCGGCGTCATCCAGCACCTGTCCGCCCGGGACACCGGTTCGGCGCTCTCGGACATCGAGCTCGAGAGCCGGCTGATCGAGCTCGGCTTCGTCGAGGGGGCCCGGGTCGAGGTCCTGCACGAGGGGCTGGTCGGGCGCGACCCCATCGCCGTGCGGGTCGACAGCATCACGATCGCGGTCCGCCGGCGCGAAGCCATGGCCATCATCGTCGCCTAGATAGCGACCGGACGCCGCATCCCGGACCAGTAATCCCATGGAATTACCCCAGCTGCATCTCGCCCTGGTCGGCACGCCAAACAGCGGCAAGACTTCGCTGTTCAATGCCCTGACCGGCAGCCGGCAGAAGGTCGCGAACTATCCGGGCGTCACCGTCGAGCGCAAGGAAGGCTTCTTCGTCACACCCCAGGGACGCCAGGTCTCGGTGGTCGACCTGCCCGGCACCTATTCGCTGCGCGGCCGCAGCCCGGACGAGGAGATCACCCGCGATTTCGTGCTCGGCAAGGCCTCCGGCGAGACGGTGCCCGACCTCGTGCTGTGCGTGGCCGATTCCACCAATCTGCGCCTGACCATCCGCCTGCTGCTGGAGCTCAAGCGCACCGGCCGGCCGATGATCCTCGTGCTCAACATGTTCGACATCGCCACGCGCCGCGGCATCACTGTCGACGTCGAGCGGCTCGCCAAGGAGCTCGGCGTGCCCGTGGTCACCTCGATCGCGGTGCGCAAGGGCGGCACGGCCGACCTCCTGACGCTGACCGACGAGATCTCGGCCAGGCTCGCCGCCGAGCCGGCCGAGAACAACTGGCG
This sequence comes from Bradyrhizobium sp. CCBAU 11386, assembly GCF_028128955.1. NCBI lineage: Bacteria > Pseudomonadati > Pseudomonadota > Alphaproteobacteria > Hyphomicrobiales > Nitrobacteraceae > Bradyrhizobium > Bradyrhizobium sp. CCBAU 11386. The sequence goes on along the minus strand of NZ_LBKA01000002.1, from coordinate 9,130 downwards.
CGCGCTCAGCGTCGGCGAATTGCGCTCCACCCAGCGCGAGGCCGACCGCATCATCGCCGATTGCGTCAGCCTGCCGAGCCGGCCCGACACCTGGACCGCGCGGATCGACGCGGTGGTGCTGCATCCCGTCGGCGGGCTCGTGGTGCTTGCGCTGATCCTGTTCGTGATGTTCCAGGCGGTGTTCGCCTGGGCGCAGCCGCTGATGGAGCTGCTCAAATCAGGCTTCGACGTGCTCGGCGAACTCGTGCACGACACCCTGCCCGCCGGCCTGCTGCAGAGTTTTCTGCAGAACGGCGTAATCTCCGGCGTCGGCAGCGTCATCGTGTTCCTGCCGCAGATCATCCTCATCTTCCTGTTCATCCTGCTGCTGGAAGATTTCGGCTACATGGCGCGCGCCGCCTTCCTGATGGACCGCATCATGGGCGGCGCCGGCCTGCACGGCCGCGCCTTCATTCCGCTGTTGTCGAGCTTTGCCTGCGCCATTCCCGGCATCATGGCGACGCGCGTGATCGACAATAAGCGCGACCGGCTGACCACGATCCTCATCGCACCGCTGATGACCTGCTCGGCGCGCATCCCGGTCTACACGCTGATCATCTCCGCCTTCATTCCGGCCAGGGACGTCTGGGGCTTCATCAACCTCCAGGGCCTCGTGATGTTCGGCCTCTACGTCGCCGGCATCACCAGCGCGCTTGCCGTCTCGTTCCTGATCAAGTTCTTCATGCTGCGCGACTACGCGCCGGCGCCATTCATGCTGGAGCTGCCGGACTACAAGATGCCGCGCTTGAAATCGATCGCGATCGGCGTCTACACGCGCGCGAAGATGTTTTTGCACCGCGCCGGCACCACGATCTTCTCGATGATGGTACTGATCTGGTTCCTGGCCTCGTTCCCGCAGCCGCCTGAAGGCGCTACCGACCCCGCCATCAACTTCAGCCTGGCGGCGATCATCGGCAAGGCGCTCGAGCCGCTGCTTGCCCCGGTTGGCTTCAACTGGCAGATCGCGGTCGCCCTGATCCCGGGCATGGCGGCGCGCGAGGTCGCGGTCGCAGCGCTCGGCACCGTCTATGCGATCGAGCGCGGCAAGGAAGCGGCCGAGCAGATCGGCCAGGTGCTGGCGACGAAATGGTCGCTCGCGACCGCACTGTCGATGCTGGCCTGGTACATCTTCGCCCCGCAATGCGCCTCGACGCTGGCCGTGATCCGGCGCGAGACCGGAAGCTGGCGATGGATGGCGGTGACCTTCACCTACATGCTGGTGCTGGCCTATGCCGCGAGCCTCGTGACCTACAACGTCGCGGTGGCGTTAGGGGCGGGATAGCGGACCCTCAAAAACCAAAACTGCGAAAACAACCCCATGCACAGTAGACGGGGGTTGTGAAATCAATGGCTTACGTGTGCGCGAGAATCATCCGACCGTAGCCCCGATGGAGCGCAGCAAATCCGGGATTCTTGCGTAACGCGTCGCCGAACCCGGATTGCGCTTCCGCCTTCGCTCTTCGAACTACGGAGGACAAGTCGCTCCCGGGCTGCGGACTGCAAGCGGGTTGACCCGTCGGGCAAAACAGGAGCACGATGGCATCATCGGCCCGCATCGGCGCAGCGAGCGACGACCGACCTCGGAATCGGCTTTCTGGTTTGATGGACCACTTCACCACCGCCAGCCTCACCGCCGAGAGGCTGAACGAAAGTCACCTCGCAGACCTAGTCGCGCTCCACCTCGATCCCGAGGTGTCGCGCTATCTCGGCGGCGCGCGCTCGGCCGAGACAACGAAGACTTATCTCGCCGTCAACATGGCCCATTGGGACCAGCACGGCTTCGGGCTCTGGGTGCTGCGAACGAGAGACGGGCAGTTCGCCGGACGGACGGGCATCAGGCACATTCTCGTGGACGGCATCGACGAGATCGAGATTGCCTACACCTTCAAGCGCAGTCTCTGGGGCCAGGGACTTGCGAGCGAGACCGCGGCGGCGCTGACGCATATCGGGCTGTCGCAACTCGCGCTGCCCTCGCTCATCGGCCTGGTGTTCGTCGGGAACGCTGCCTCCCGCCGCGTGCTGGAGAAATCGAACTATCTCCTCGAGCGCAGCACGCTCCATCACGGCGAAGACGTCGTGATTTACCGCGCCCGACGGTGATGGCCGCAAGGGCAATGGCGCCAGCCAAGATGCTGCTGTCTCTTCGCGCAATTGCAGGCGGCGACATCGTGGCGCTTGCGTAACGGCGTCCAGCGTTCTGTTTCCCGACATTCCGAACGTATCGCCGGCCGCAGATTTGTTTCGGTCATTCCCGCGGGCGCCTGACGTCACACCCCCGACCGTTCAAGCAGGCGGCGCTGGGGGGCGAATCCGAGTCTGGAGCGGTCAGAGTGCATCAACGAATTTGCGTGAGCAGCATCAACAGGCAATCGCCACGAGCTCGGCGCCAGTGGCGCTCGACTGTCCCGGTGCTCGCGGCCCTTCTGGGCTGGGGGCCGGTCGCGGCTTTCGCCGGCGAGACGCATCGTCTTCAACCGGAAACCGCAGCGTCGCAGTCGAACTATCAATTCCTTTCACTCGGCATCGGCAAATCGATTGTGGTCGACCTGCCGCGGGACGCCAGGGATATCCTGGTCGCCGATCCCAAGATCGCCAATGCCGTGGTCCGCTCCGCGCAGCGGGCCTATATCATCGGCGCGGCCGTCGGCCAGACCAGCATCGTCTTCTTCGATTCCGCGGGCCAGCAGATGGTTGCCTATGACGTCGCCGTCAAACGGGATCTCAACGGTGCACGCGCCACGTTGCGGCAGATGTTTCCGCGTTCAAATATCCGGATCGAGGGCATCGGCGATGGCGTGATGCTCACGGGTACGGTCGCGACCCCGGTCGAAGCGCAACAGGCCAATGACGTGGCGGCGCGCCTCGTGGGATCCACAGACAAGGTCGTCAACTCCCTCGTCGTGCAGGCCCGTGACCAGGTCATGCTGAAGGTGACGGTTGCGGAAGTATCGCGCTCGATCGTCAAGCAGCTCGGCATCGATCTCAGTACCAGCCTCAGCTCGGGCACCACTGCCGTCAGCCTGACCAACTCGAATCCGTTCACCGCCTACGGCCAAAACCTGGTGTCAGGAAACAATTTGACGCTGTCGGCCGGCGGAACGACGGCAACGCTGCGGGCGATGGAAACCGCCGGCGTCATGCGCACCCTGGCCGAACCAACGCTGACATCGGTTTCAGGAGAGTCGGCCACCTTTGTCTCCGGCGGCGAGTTCCCCGTTCCGGCGGGCTATTCCTGCGACCCAACCACCCATGTCTGCACGACACAGATCAGCTTCAAGAAGTTCGGGCTGGCTCTCAATTTCAGCCCCGTCGTTCTCTCCGAAGGGCGCATCAGCCTGCACCTGATGACCGAAGTCTCGGAGCTGTCCAACGAACACTCGATTACCCTGTCTCAAGCCGTCAGCGACACGACGACCAACTCGCTGACTGTGCCCTCCATCAAGACACGGCGAGCGGAAAGCACGCTCGAGATTCCCTCCGGAGGATCCATGGTGATCGCGGGCCTGATCCAGGACCAGACCAAGCGGGCCGTGAACGGATTACCCGGCCTGATGCAATTGCCGGTTCTCGGCGCTCTGTTCCGGAGCCAGGACTTCGTGAACAATCAGAGCGAGCTGGTCGTCCTTGTGACGCCCTATATCGTTCGCGCGACAAACCCGAAAGACCTGTCCAGGCCGGACGACGGTTTCGCCAATGTGAGTGATCCGGAGGCCAATCTCCTCGGCACCATCAATCGCCTCTATGGCACCACCGCAAGCCGCCCGAAACCGCAACGGCAGACCGAAGGTGTCGGATTCATCATCGATTGAGGCTGGCGTTTCGACGGCAGGCTCACGCAGCCGGCACGCTCTTCATGCGAGCACTTCTCCCCTGCTTGCACATCCATCCGCTTGCGAAGAAAGTTCGCAAGAGCCGTACGAAGGCGCGGTTCGTCGCTGCCATAGGCGGACTCGGCGACACCTTCGACGATGTAGACCGCGCCCGCAACGGGGTGCCGGTGAAGCGGGGCTGTGCCACCCGGCGGATAGGTGACCTCGACGACCATGAGTTCCTGGTGATTGCCCGGCAATGGAAGACGTTCGAGAACCTTGCGCGTGACACCGGCAAACCCGGCTTGTTGAGCGCTTGCCCGACCGTCGGTACGTTCACTCATTGGGCACCTGTCTCGTCGAGAGTCGCGTCGTAAACTTCACTACTTCTAACCCTCGCTCGGCCACGCCGCCATGGCTGCCTTGGCTGCGCGTCATCGGCCGACAACCGAGCGTGAACAGGCAGTGCGCCCGCCCGCCATCACGCGCCGCGATGGCGCAGCGCGTCGACGATGACCTTGAAGGCGGGCGAGTTCTGGCGCCGGCTCGGATAGTAGATGTGGTATCCGTCGAACACCGGCGACCAGTTGTCCAGGACCAGCGCGAGGTCCCCCGACACGATGTGCCGCTGCACGACATTCTCCGGTACATAGGCGATGCCGTATCCTTTCAGCGCGGCATCGACCTGGGCGTAGGAGGTGTTGAACGTCAATTGCCCGTCGACCCGGACGCGAAGCTCCTGGCCGTCCTTCGCGAACTCCCACGCGTAGAGCCCGCCTGCCCTTTCCAGCCGCAGGTTGATGCAATTGTGCCGCACGAGGTCGTGGGGGTGCTCCGGCGCGCCGCGTTCGGCGAAGTAGCCGGGTGAGCCCACGGCCACCAGCCGCCAATCCGGTCCGATCCGCACGGCGACCATGTCCTTTTCGACGCTTTCTCCGAGGCGGACGCCGGCGTCGAATCCCTCCTCGACGATGTTGCGAAACCCGTTGTCGAGACTGATCTCGAGCTTGATGTCCGGATAGTCCTTCAAGATCGGCTGCAGCTTGGGCCACACCACGCTCTGGAGCGCATGCTCCGAAACCGTCATCCGGATCCGCCCCGAGGGTTTGTCGCGGAACGCCATCAGATCGGCAATCTCGGCCTCGATCTCGGCAATGCGCGGAGCCATCGACAGCCTCAACCGCTCGCCGGCTTCGGTGAGACCGACGCTGCGGGTGGTACGCATCAGGAGCCGGATACCCATCCGGTCTTCGAGCCGCTTGATGGTGTGGCTCAGGGTCGACTGCGCGATGCCGAGCTTGGCGGCCGCCTTCGTGAAACTGCGCTCCTTGGCGACGATGAGGAACCACAAGAGATCGTTGAAGTCGTACCTGGGCATCGCCCTCCGCCGTTGAAAGCCTCCATTTATGTGCCTGATCGATCAATGCAAGCGGACTATTCCATCTAATCAGGTTGGGAGCGGGCCGCTATCTCCTGCTGGCCGCAGCCTCCGGGCTGTCCGGCCCCGAGCTCTTCTGACATCCAAACCCGGAGCGTCCTGCAATGCTGGCAACACTCATGTACGGTCCCGGCGATGTCCGGTGCGAACAGGTCGACGACCCCAAAATCCTCAAACCCACCGATGCCATCATCAAGCTGTCGGCCACCTGCATCTGCGGCTCGGATCTCTGGCCCTACCGGGGTCTGCAGCCGATCGACGGCCGCGCCCATATGGGTCACGAATATTGCGGCGTCGTCATGGAGGTCGGGCGCGAGGTGACGACGGTGCGGCCCGGACAGTTCGTGGTCGGCTCGTTCTGCATCTCGGACAACACCTGCCCGCATTGCCGGTTTGGCTTCCATTCCTCATGCGTCCAGCGCGAGTTCATGTCCGGCGCGCAGGCGCCGTACGCGCGCGTGCCGCTCGCCGACGGCACGCTGGTTGCGACCGCGGAGCATCCGTCGCCCGATCTCATCCCCGATCTGCTCGCGACCTCCGACGTGCTCGGCACGGGATGGTACGCCGCCGACGCCGCAAACGTCCGTGAGGGAACGACCGTCGTTGTGGTCGGCGACGGCGCCGTCGGGCTGATGGGTGTGCTGTCGGCCAAAGCGATGGGGGCGGAGCGGATCATCGCCATGAGCCGCCACGAGACCCGGCAACGGCTCGCCATCGAGTTCGGGGCAACCGACATCGTGGCGGAGCGCGGCGAAGCTGGCATTGCCCGCATCAAGGAGCTGACGCGCGGCGTCGGCGCCGATTCCGTTCTGGAGTGTGTCGGCATGCAGGAGTCGATGACGCAGGCCATCGAGTGCACGCGGCCCGGCGGCTCGATCGGTTATGTCGGCGTGCCCCACGGCGTGACCTTCGACGGCCAGGCGATGTTCTTCGCGCAGCGACGCATGCTCGGCGGACCGGCCCCCGTCCGGCGCTTCCTGCCGGACCTGATCGACCGCGTTCTCGCCGGCAAGATCAAGCCCGGAAAGGTCTTCGATCTCACGCTGCCGCTGTCCGACGTGGCCGAGGGCTACCGCGCCATGGACGATCGGCGCGCGATCAAGACGATGATCACCGTCTGAGGGCGAATGCATGATCTCGCGGCGCCGCGTGATCGCAGGAGCAGGCTCCTTCGCCGTCGTCTCCACGTCCCGATCGGCAACATTGAGCGAAACCGGCGTGTCGAAGCAAGGGAGTCAGTCGATGCAGATCAAGCGTAGTGGAGATCAGCCGTCGCAAAAAGGCCCGGAAGCGTGGTTCACCGGACAAGTGCGCATCGACCCGCTGCACACAGCCGTCGCGCCGGCGCACGCGAACGCCGCCAGCGTCACGTTCGAACCGGGCGCCCGGACCGCGTGGCACACCCATCCGCTGGGCCAGACGCTGATCGTGACGGCGGGCGCGGGTCGCGCACAGACATGGGGCGGCCCCGTCGAGGAACTACGGCCCGGCGATGTGGTCTGGTTTTCGCCGGGCGAGAAGCACTGGCACGGTGCGAGCGCCACCACGGCGATGACGCACACCGCCATTCAGGAGCAGCAGGACGGCAAGACCGTCGATTGGCTGGAAAAAGTCAGCGACGAACAATATCGCGGCTGAAAAGCAACGAGGCACGCCCTACTCCGTCATTGCGCGCGCAGCGACTTGCCCGCCGAAGCTTTAGCGAGGGCGGAAGCGATCCAGATTGTCTCCGCGGAAAGATCCTGGATCGCTTCGTCGCATCAGCGCAAGATTGCTCCGCAATCTTGTCGCGAGCTCCTCGCAATGACGGTGGAAGCCGTCGTGTAGCGCGGATGGAATCTTACCTGAAATACCCCAGCACGAGATCGATATCCGAGCTGCCGGCGACCGTGCCGTTCAGCTCGGCGTCGATGACGCGGCGGCAGGCTTCGATCGCGGCGTGATCGCCGAGATCGTTGGCGGCTTCCAGCACGAGCCAGGCGGCGTCGACCGAGGCCTTGTCCGGAGCTCCGCCGCCGACATCGGGGGCGAAGGCGTTGTTGAGGTTCTTCTTACGAACGGCGGTGCCGAATTGAGGCAACATTTGCAAATACTCCCCTGCCAATTCCGGGATGATGCTCAGTGAACCTGCTCAGTGGACTTGCTTAGTGAACCTGGAGTTCGGGCTGACGGCCCGCATCGGCACCCGCGCCGGTCTTGCGCGACTGGTAGAACTTCAGGATGCTGCGCGATGTCTCGCTCTTGAGCCGGCCGAACTCGCGCTCGTTGTCCTGGAGCTCGCGCGCGGTGATCAGATGATCCTTGGCGCCGAGGAACAGCAGCGACATCGTCGTGTCCCAGGAGAAATTGAGCGCCTTGCACAGCACCAGGATCATCTCGCGGTTGCGGTCCATCAGCGCGCGCTCGATCACGTCGACCGGCAGCGCCGACAGCAGCGACAGGCCGATCTGCACCTCGTCGAAGCGGTGCTGGCGCGCATAGTTCGAGATCGAATCCTGGTTGAGGTTGCCCTGGCGGTACTGCGTCGTCACCACGCGCTTGGCGACGAAATAGCTGCGCGAGGACGGGCCGAACTTGGATTGCAGGTCGCCGGTGACCTCGGTCACCGAGCTCTGGATCTGCGCCATCATCTCGGGGCGCTCGCTCTCGAGCCGGCGGCGGACGTCTTCCGACGCTTTCGAGATCAGCTGCTGGAAGATGTGGCGCGGCACGTCCTTGCGCAGGCCAAGCTGCTCGGCAAGAATCGAGTCGCCCTCGGCGCGGCGGACCATGTGCAGCAGGCCCGAGCCGGAGAAGCGCGCGCCCTCGTTCTTGGCGACCGACGTCACGACCTCCTGGTCGCCGCGCTTGACCAGCACGTCGGTCACGGCCTCGCCGATCGACTTGCGCTGGGCAATCGCGAGCAGATGTGACTGGCTCTTGGTCAGGGCGCTCTCGACCAGCATCTTCTCGTCGATCCGGGTGGAGTCGCGCAGCACGGGGCCGGCGACCGCGATCTCGTCGTCGAGAGCGAGCTTTTCGATGACGTTGAGCGGGGCGTGATCGCAGGCCGCCATCAATTCGGACAGCTGCGTCCGCGCGGCAACCTCGATCTCGTCGGCGAGCCGGCCGATGACCTCGCCGAACATGCTGATCTCGTCGTCGCTGTAGCGGCCGGTGATCAGGATGTCGGTCGCATGCCACAGCGCGCGTGCCCGGCTTTCGTCGGTGCCACGCGCGATCGCGTCGTCCAAATCCTGTAGAAGCGATTTCGCCCCGTTCATGTCGATCACCCCAGTTCTTGGTCGTTCTTTGGCGAGCCATCCCGCCTGTGTTGGCGCGACGCCGAATTCCTCTGGCAACCGACACTAGGGAACAAACGCGAGAATCCGGTAAAGTCGGCAGATCAGTTTTGCCGACGAGAATTCATTAAAATGCGGGGGAATGTGTTTACCGGCGGGCAGGGTGCTTCACCTCTCCCGTAGGGAGAGGTCGGATCGCATCGGAAGATGCGATCCGGGTGAGGGGTTACAGTCTCAATATGAGCCGCGGCCCCTCACCCGGATTGCTGCGCAATCCGACCTCTCCCCGCTGGGGAGAGGTGAACACCGAGCTCTACAGCGAGCGCCGTCATTCACGGGTTCGACGGCGTCAGCACCAGCGGCGGCTTCGGCTTGGGCTTTGCGGGCGCAGGGCCCGGCGCCGGCCTCACCTCGATCGGCGGCGGCAAGGGCGCGACCTGCTGGCTTGCGAGCGGCGGGCTTGGCGCTGCGGGAGCGGCCTGCGGCGCCTTCGGCGTTGGCGCGGCCTTTGGCTCGAGCTTGGGCTTCGGCGGCGCGCGGCGCGGATCGCGGCCGGGCATCGG
>NZ_LBKA01000019.1:916-4850 GCF_028128955.1 Bradyrhizobium sp. CCBAU 11386 | reverse complement strand
CTTCATCGGATGCCCCGCAAATCGCGGGGAATCTTATCGCGCGAATCACAGCAAACAGAGCCTTTTCACACAGCCTGGGCCCGTTGCGGACCTTCGCTCGGATAGCCGAAATGTCTGCTTCTGGGAGATGAGCCGACCAAGGTGAAGCAGTCTGCCAAAGGCAGCTTGTGACCCGACTGAGACATCGAGGTCCGGCAATGCTTTCAGCGCCGAACACAGCGTTAGCGGGTCTTGCCGCGCATCGCATCCCACCACGGACAGGTGCCAGCCATGCGTTCGTAGTTGCCTTCCATCACCTGAACAGGGGCGCGGCGCGTCTCAGCATGTGGGGTGGGCGCGCCGATGTCCTCGAACAGGCCCTTGTGGCCCCAGAAGCTGCCGAGGTTGGTCATCTCCACGGGCGGCGTTACGTCGTCGACCTCCCTGCCGCCCCAGCCGCATTCCACGTAGATATCCGACGGGGTGCGCATGTAATACGACGTCATAAGATCGTTGGGGTGGCGGCCGAGTGTGGCGACGATTTGCTCCGGGGTGCTCTGCAGCAGATCGTAGCCCTGGCCGACATCGTCGAGCTGATAGTACTCGACGAGCAGGTGATGCATGCTGCGCACTGGCGCTGCCACGAGAGCCACGCTGTGGTGGCGTGCGTTGACATGCATGAAGTAGGCCTTCAGCGGGGCAACCATGAAGTCGCTGATGCGAAACCCCAGCAGGTCCTTGTAGAAGGCCAGGGCGGCATCGATGTCGGGGAATGTCAGAAGGGTGTGGCCCATGCCTTGTGGGCCGGTACGGAAGCCGGAGACGTCGCGGCCAGGCTTAAAGACCGTGTCAGCTACCTGGGCGCCGTGGAAGGCTTCCAAACGATTGCCGGCGGGATCAGCAAAGGAGATCAGGTCCGTCACACAGCGCTGGTCGGCCAGCGCTGCGGGTTCGCGCTTCAAGGCAACGCCGGCGGCTTCGAGGCGGGCAGCGAGCGAGTCGAGAGCCGCGGCATTGGCGACTTCCCAGCCGAAGACCTGAGCGCCCGGCTCAATGGCCCGGTCGATGAACAGGCGCTGTTTGCGGTCGTCCATACGGAAGGCACGCATCGAGCTGGCGCGGTCCACGGCCTGCATGCCAACGTTTGATGTGGCGAACGCGGCCCAATCATCGAGGTTCGACGCGCCGACGCCGAGATAGCCGAAGGCCTGGATTTCCATGGTCTATCCTCCCCGGTTGTTTTCTCGACAAGGCTAAGAGGCCGCGAGCGCCATTGCAATCGGTGTTGGGGCGTTCACTCGTCAACCGACAGCTAAATACCGCTGTGGTCGCGACAGCCGGAATAGCGGACATCACAAATTCACGCTGCCAAGTCGGCTGATGGCCCTGAGCGACGTGTTGCACCGCCACAAGACAACGGTCGCTAACGGGGCATAGCGGAAGTTGACGGACAGCCGAGTATTGCAGAGCGCGACGCTCGTGACCCAAGTCGGAAGTCGAGCACCCCATTTGCTGTCTACGCGAGGCCGCCACTCTGCCATCAGGCCGTGCTAAGTTGCTCTCCTCGGGCTGAAAGGTGGCTCGATGAAGCGACGGCCCGGCATGACACTGCCAGCACGAAATTTCCAGCCGAGCTGCGAGCGCGCTACAGGAACTTATCGTTGCGAATGTGCCCTGGGAAACTTCGGGTGAAAAGTGGCCAAGGCTCTCGATTTCTCACTTGCTGATCGCAAGGCCGAGCTTCTGCGCTGGCTAAGCGAGGAGGGACGTTTTGCGCCCGATACCGGTGGGCTTCTTGAGATGCTCTGCGAGAAGCTCACCGTGCTCGGGGCGCCGATAGCCCGCGCCACAGTGCATGTCCGTACGCTGCATCCAGAATTCCGGGGAGTGTCGCGTATCTGGCGCCGTGGACAGAGTACCGAGTTCCGGACGTCGCGACACGGTATCGAGTCTACGTCGGATTACCAGAATAGCCCCCTTCAGTGCGTTATCGAAACCGGACAGTGGCTTGATACTGTCCTTAGCGAAGCCACCGATCGGCGCTTCCCGATCCTCGCAACGCTGCGGACGCAAGGCATTACCCAGTACGTGATGGCGCCTGTTGTCTTTTCGAATCGGATCATTAACGCGATATCGTGGGGAAGCGACGCTCCCAGCGGGTTTAGGGAAGCGGACGTTGAACTCTTTCGCTATCTAGTGCCGACCTTTGCCCCAGTTCTCGAAGTGACGGCGGGCCGGCGGATCTATGGTGAACTTCTTGCCACCTATGTAGGTCGAGATCCGTGCGCGCGGATTATGGCGGGTGCCGTCCAGCGCGGAAACGTCCACCACATCAAGGCGGCAATGCTGCTCGCCGACTTGCGTGGTTTCAGCCGACTGACAGATGAGCTCCCGGAGCAAAGAATCATTGAACTCCTAAATGCCTTCTTCGATCTGGTCGTCCCTGGCGTCATTGGCAGCGAAGGTGACATCCTGAAGTATATCGGTGATGCGGTCATTGCGATCTTTCCAGTCACCGGCGATGATCCGGCGCCGGCCTGTGAGTCCGCCCTGGCTGCAGCGCAGACAACGCTGGCTGCGCTCCAGGCGTCACCGCCCGAGGTCCAGCAGCATATTTCCATCGATATTGCTCTGCACTATGGTGATGCCGCATACGGCAATATTGGCTCTGGCAATCGCCTCGACTTCACCGCCGTCGGGCGCGACATCAACATCCTCAGCCGGCTGGAACTCCTCTGCAAGGATGTTGGCCGGCCACTCCTTATGACTGGTGCTTTTGCCGCCGAGGTTGCGGCACCGGTCTTTGAAATCGGCCATTTCGAATTGCGCGGCTTCCGTCAGCATCAGTCCTTGTACGGGTTGTGCCAAGACGGCGAGGTGCCCGCTGCGCCCACGTGGACGGATGGCGTGTAGCAGGCTGCACGGACTGTTGGGAGTAAACTTCTGCTTTTGGCCCCTTTGAGACATGCCGGCCGGCACCGCGAACTTCTGTTAATCGGGGTAGACCGGAAGTAGTCGGCGCACGGTCAAAATGACGCGTTTGACCGGAAGCGGTCGTTGCCGAGAGCGCTATCGAGAGCGCTGCTGCCACTCTCTAAGGAGCTTCATGCATTCCAAATCCTGATCGCTGGCCGCCTTTTGCCTTATCCTCTTTCCTGCTTCACCAGTTTCATCAAAGTCGGCCGTACTCAGTGTGTTAGCGAGCGTCCTCTTGCCGTGGTACCGGGCACCATCGAGCATCGTGCAATAGTAATATGGTATCCAAGGCAGCTTCTGTTCGATACCTTTTGTGATCGGTTCGTCGGTGATCTCAAGTGTGACTTCATTCCATCTGATGCCCGGCCCCAACGTTGCCTGTAGATCGTTCGGATCGATCTCGGTTACGGTGTTCGGGTCGTTCACGCTCGCGAACGTAACAAGATCAGGCAGCTCATTCGCGGTAATTGTTCGTGGGCCGCGCATGCGGGCAATTTTGGCCAGGGTATCCATGACGTCAGTCGAGGGAGGGATATCGTAGAGCCGGGACAACTGCGTCGTTGCAGGTCCACCATCGCGGCTCCACTGCCCGGACGACGGCCTAGATTTCCTCCCGACTAAGGCGATCAATGGCCGCGCACCTGGACCAAGGTCCAGATACAGGGCTTCGCCGCGAAGCTTGTGCATAATTCCTCTCGCTGGGATCGAGACCTCAAAAAAAGCCACCTCCGTCACACTTGAACCGCGCTTGACGCCGGCAGGGGTGTTGACTGCCAATGTCAGCTTGTAGCGGTAGCTCTCGCTTCTGCCGCATCCTGCGAGCGCGAGGGCCACCGCAAGCACCGCTGAAAAACGGATGTGTGAACGTACCATCACCGCGTTGACCCCCATTTGGCCTCTCCAACGAGCACCCTTTGCGTGCGCGACAGGCTCGGATAGTCATTCCTCCATATGGCATGCACAAGTTGTAGGGCGCGTT
>NZ_LBKA01000019.1:0-754 GCF_028128955.1 Bradyrhizobium sp. CCBAU 11386 | reverse complement strand
CGGAGGCGGATCGTGGGCAGTCGACGTTGTTGCCCGAATGCCTCGATGATTTCATTGACGAGAGCAACCCTGTTCGGGTGATCGACGTGTTTGTCGATGCGCTCGATTTGGCCGAGTTAAGCTTCGAGGGAGCGGAGCCGGCCGCAACGGGTCGGCCGTCGTATCACCCCTCGGTTCTCCTGAAGCTTTACATTTATGGCTATCTGAACCGGGTGCAATCGAGCCGGCGGCTCGAACGAGAAGCCGGCCGCAATGTTGAGGTGATGTGGCTGCTGGGTCGGCTCGCTCCCGATCACAAGACAATTGCCGACTTCCGCAAGGACAGCGGCCTGGCACTCCGCAAGGTGTGTGCGCGCTTCGTTGAACTCTGCCGAGAGATGGGTTTACTGGCAACGGCGAGCGTTGCGATCGATGGCAGCAAATTCAAAGCCGTGAACAACCGGGACAGGAACTTCACACGGGCGAAGGTGGAACGGCGTCGTGCTCAGCTGGAGGAGAGCGTCGCGCGGTATCTGAGCCAGCTTGATACGGCTGACCGACACGAGCCGACCGAAGCGCTGGCCGCGAAGGTGACGAGGCTTAATGAGAAGCTCACAAAACTGAAGGACGAAATGGGCAAGCTTGCTATTTACGAGAAGCAGATGCTGGCTTCGCCCGACCAGCAAATCTCCCTGACTGATCCCGATAGCCGCTCGATGGCAACCAGCGGCCGCGGGTCCGGCGTTGTCGGATACAACGTGCAAGTCGCCGTGGA
>NZ_LBKA01000018.1:0-679 GCF_028128955.1 Bradyrhizobium sp. CCBAU 11386 | reverse complement strand
TGCGTCCAAGCCACTGGCAGCCTGGTTGCGGGACAATGCTATTCTCATCGCCGCTAACAATCTCACGCCGGCGATGCCTTCGGAGAGCGCGGAGCCGGCGCAGATGACTTACACGTTTTCGATCCAGGTTACCGGCGGCGTCGAGGCAAAGTACTCCCTCACGTCGTCGCGTTGGACGCCTGCTGCAGTTCAGGCGTCTGCCTCCGCTCAGCAGTTCAGTAATCTCGGAATCTACATCAACGGTCCGAATGCGGTGCTTGCCAACGGAGCCAAATCCGGGTCCGCCGGCTACGCGGCGAAGACGCCGCCGCTTGGATCAAAGGACAATCCAATTTACACAGCTCCCTCGCCGGGAGGAGAGAAGTCGCAGGAATTCCCGGGAGGCGCCGGACGCCGTACGGGCGGCGGACCCCGGACAAATGGATTCATCGTGGCGCCGGTGCCTGTGTTCCCGCCGACCCCAACCCCGACGCAGTAGGACAATGGTTCGCCTCTGGTTGCCCAGACTCGTTCTGCTGCTCGCGCTCTCGATCTCTTGGGGCGCGAATGCTCAGCCTGCGCTTCCTTCGGGAGTGTCCGAAATGGAGCTGTACGGCACGGTCATTCGCGGATCGAAATGGGAGATTAAGGAAATCCCCGTCTGCTGGGAGAATCTGCAGCCGAAGGATCAAAAGTATGC
>NZ_LBKA01000017.1:8301-77762 GCF_028128955.1 Bradyrhizobium sp. CCBAU 11386 | reverse complement strand
CAGGCGGCGCAGCTCCGGGCGGCGCCCCCGCAGGGGCCGCGCCGGGCGCAGCCGCGCCCATGGCAGCGGTCGACGTCGCAGCCATCGTCGACAAGGCGGTCGCCGCGCACAAGGGCGAGAAGCTGGAATGGCGTACCTCGATCGTCGACCTGATGAAGGCGCTCGACATCGACTCGAGCCTCGCCGCGCGCAAGGATCTCGCCCGGGAGCTCGGCTACAGCGGCGACACCAACGATTCCGCGAGCATGAACGTCTGGCTGCATAAGCAGGTGATGTCCAAGCTCGCCGCCAATGGCGGCAAGCTGCCGCCGGAGATCAAGCACTGATCGATCGCTCGGACGCAGCCAAGGGCCCGCGGGATCGTGGGCCCTCTTGCGTTCAGGCAACGAGGTCCGCATCCTCCGGATGCTTGTCGAGATAGTCGACCACGAAGCCGCAGCCAGCGATCACCTTCCTGCCGTCGCGGCGGATCAGATCCAGCGCGCCCTTGACCAGCTCGGAGGCGATGCCACGGCCGCGCAGCGCGCGTGGCGTCTCGGTATGGGTGATGATCACCGCCGACGGGGTCAGCCGGTAATTGGCGAAGGCGACCTCGCTGCCGATATCGAGCTCGAAGCGGCTCCTGTCCTTGTTGTCGCGTACCGGTGCCGCCATGCAAGCTCCTTCCGAAGTGCGTATTGCTTGCCGATCTAGGAGCCCGCCCCCGCACTTGGCAAGCGCGGCCAAGGGAGGTTCAAGGGAGGTTGCCGGACCCTAATATTTCCTGACCCTGCTCTTGCAAGTTCCGCGGCGGTTCCCACGTCCTTGAGAGGACATACGCCCGAATGCGGCCGGCACGGTCGCCAGACATTCGGAGTGTCGTGATCGCCAGCCGCAGACGTATGCCTCTTCTGTAGGAGGGTACGATGTCGGACTTTGGTTTCTTGAATACTCATCGAACATGGGAAGACTGGTGCGGGATGCTGCTCGGTGCGCTGATTGCTGCGTCGCCGTGGTTCCCCATCCAGGATCGCCCGGGGATCGGCGGACACGAGACGATGGTCCTGAACACGGTCGCAATCGGCCTCGTCGTATTTGGCCTCAGCCAGCTCGAATATGTCGCGTTGCAGCGCTGGCAGGAGGTGGCGACGATCCTGGTCGGGCTGTGGCTCATCGTCTCGCCCTACGTGCTCGGCTATTCCGGCGAAGGTTTTCTCCGGGTCTACCATACCGGTCTCGGAGCGGCAGCGGTGCTCCTCGGCGTGCTCCAGCTGTGGCAGGACTGGGGTCTGAGTGACCAGGATATGCTGAAGCACGGACAATAGGCTGCGGATTTTGGCAGGCCCGCCGCGGGATCGGCGGGCCTGCGCTCGCTTATCTTTCCACGAGGTCCCGATAGTCCGGGTGCTTCTCGATCCACGCTTTGACGAACGGGCATTGCGGGATCAGCTTCAAGCCGGCTGCTCGGACCTGGTCGAGCGCGCCTTGCACCAGCTTCGAGCCGACGCCCTTGCCGCCGAGCTCTTTCGGCACATCCGTGTGCTCGAACGTGATGACGTTGCCGTCGAGCTTGTAATGTTCGGTCGCAAGATGGCCCTCCACCTCCAGTTCATAGCGGTGATGGGCCTTGTTGTTGATGACGTCGCTCATGTCGTCTCCGGTCAGCTCTTCAGCGAGTCGGTCAGCATCTTGCGGATCGACCAAGCTTCGCCGTCGGAGGAGCCCTTGATGTCGTCGATCCGCCAGCTACCAGCCTCGCGCACGAAGTCGTAACGCACGATCAGGTCGGCGGGTTTGCGGTCGTTGCGGTGGCCGGTGATGGTCACCGCAAGTGTCGCCTTGTCGGCCTCCATCTTCTCGGCGTCAACCTTGAACGACTTCACGTCCGGTTCCTGCGAGTTGGTGACGGGATCGAAATCGACCGGTCCGACGTCGCCCTTGGGCGTATGCGCATCCGCCTTGGCCCACAGCGCAGCCAGCGCCTTCGAGAGATATTTTGCCTTGGCCGCCTTGTTCTCGATGACGAAGGCACCACCGCCATCGCCCTTGCCCTTGGCCGCGCGCGAGTAGATCGCGGTCAGGATGGCGACGGGATCGCTGGGGGCGGGCGTCACGGCGAATGCCGGGGAGGTAGTGGCAAGCAGAGAGGCGACGACGAAGGTCCGGCGGGTGAGCATGAAATGTCCCTGAGGTGATGGCGCGCGACGACAGGCCTGAGCGGCCGGCGTCAGCGCGTATCGCTGTAGACTGATGGAGCGGCCGTTCGGTTCAATCGGTCGCTTTGGCCAGCCGCGCGTCCTCGGGCTGCGGCTGCTGGCGGAGGCAGCCCTGGCAGATGACGAGGGAGCGGTTGACCCTGGCGTCCTGCTCGGCCTCGATGCCGTCCTGCGCCTGCCACCATTCCTTCGAATAGGGCTGAAGGCCTGCTTGCGATCTGTCGCGCTCGGATGCTGCGGCGGATCGCGTTACGCGCGATGATCCCGAGACGGATCGCGGCTGGTTGGGATCCTCGCCGGCACCATCCCAGGCATAGCGCGCAGGCTTGAAGGCGGGATCGGAAGCGAGATGCGCCTGCGGCGCCACGGCACATCCGGCAAGCGCCAGCGATAGCAGGAGGAAGGCGGGCGCTTTGACCATGATGCGGCACTCTGTACGCGAGAACTGGCTGAGGTTGCGCCGATCATGTTTAAAATTCCCTGAACGGTCGCGGCTGCGTCGGCGACAAATGTGCATGCGCTGTTTCATCCTCCTGCTCGCTCTGCTCGTCACCGCTGCGCGCGCCGACGACGCAAAATCGTTCAACCCGGCCGACTATCCAGCCGGTGTGCAGAAGGCGCTGCGCCACGCCAATGAGGAATGCGACAGCCAGGACGGTGGCGCGGTAACCTTTGCACCGGACACGGTGCGCAGGATCGACCTGACCGGCGACGGCCGCGACGACTACATCGTCGATTTCCGCGACACCAAATGCGGGGAGCGCGAGACCACCTATTGCGGAACCGGCGGCTGCGTCATGAACATCCTGGTGACGCTGCCGGACGGCAGCGTGCGCCCCGTGTTCGACGGCTATGTCCGCAGCTACAAGATCGTGGCATCGCCGGTGAAGCGCGGCGCCGCGCGCACCATCCGGTTCGATCTGCATGGCAGCTATTGCGGCGGTTTTGGCGCGCAGGCCTGCGTCAAGGCGAAGGCGATCACGGCGACGCCGTTCGCGTTCAAGCAGCCGTAGAGCAGGTGCGCGGCCGGCGGCCTTGCGGCGGTGCGGGCGTTGGCGATAAATGGGCTGCAAGGAGCGGGCGGCTTGCGCGCTGTCCGCCGTCGAAGAGGAAGCCCCATGCAGCCCCTGCGCATGTCCCGCCGCGTCATGAATCTCGCTCACATGCTGACCCAGAATGCCCGGCGGCATGGATCGCGTCCCGGCTTCGTCTGGGGGGACAAATCCTGGACCTGGCGCGAGATCGACGCGCGGGTCTCGGCGCTGGCGGCGGCGCTCGCCGCGCGTGGCATCGCGAAGGGCGACCGCATCCTCGTCCATGCCAAGAATGGCGACGAGATGTTCTTCTCGATGTTCGCGGCGTTCCGGCTCGGTGCGGTCTGGGTGCCCACCAATTTCCGCCTGATGCCGGACGAGGTCTCCTATCTCGCGCAGGCCTCCGGCGCGAAGGCGTTTCTGTGCCACGTCGATTTTCCCGAGCACGCGGCGGCCGTGAGCGGCGGCGCGCTCGCGTTCACCTGGAGCATTGACGGCAAGGGCGCGTTCGGCGAGACGTCGGTTGCGGACGCCATCGCGTCGCAGGCGGGTCGCGCGGTCGAGAACGTCGCTGTCGAGCACGACGATCCCTGCTGGTTCTTCTTCACCTCCGGCACCACGGGCCGCTCCAAGGCGGCGGTGCTGACCCACGGCCAGATGGGCTTTGTCGTCACCAACCATCTCGCCGATCTGACACCTGGCGTCACCGAGGACGATGCCTCGCTGGTGGTGGCGCCGCTCTCGCATGGAGCCGGCGTGCATCAACTGGTGCAGACCGCGCGCGGTGTACGTACCGTGCTGCTGCCGACCGAGAAGTTCGACATCGACGAGGCGTTCCGCCTGATCGAAAAGCATCGGGTCAGCAATCTCTTCACCGTGCCGACGATCCTGAAGATGATGGTCGAGCATCCCGCCGCCGACAAATACGATCACTCCTCGCTGCGTCACGTGATCTATGCCGGCGCGCCGATGTATCGCGAGGACCAGAAGGCCGCGCTGAAGAAGCTCGGCAGGGTCATCGTGCAGTATTTTGGATTGGGCGAGGTCACCGGCAACATCACCGTGCTGCCGGCGGCGCTGCACGACCCCGAGGACGGCCCGCATGCGAAGATCGGCACTTGCGGCTTCGAGCGCACCGGTATGCAGGTCTCGATCCAGGACGACGAGGGCCGCGAGCTCGGGGCGAACCAGAGCGGCGAGATCTGCGTGATCGGTCCTGCGGTGCTCGCCGGCTATTACGACAACCCCGAGGCCAATGCGAAGGCGTTCCGCAACGGCTGGTTCCGGACCGGCGATCTCGGCCACATGGACGAGGAGGGGTTCGTCTACATCACCGGCCGCGCCTCCGACATGTACATCTCCGGCGGCTCCAACATCTATCCGCGCGAGATCGAGGAGAAGATCCTGACGCATCCTGCGGTCGGCGAGGTCGCCGTGCTCGGCGTGCCCGATGCGACCTGGGGCGAGGTCGGCGTGGCCGTCTGTGTTGCGCGCGAGGGAGCGAAGCCGGTGAGTGAAGCGGAGATGGCGGCGTTCCTCGGTCCGAAGGTGCCACGCTACAAGATGCCAAAACGCTTCTTCTTCTGGGAGGCGCTGCCGAAGTCCGGCTATGGCAAGGTGCCGAAGCGCATGGTCCGCGACGAACTCGAGGCGCGCGGATTGCTCGACCTCGATACGACGAAAACAGGCTGAGCGAAGGTCATGCGCAGCATCAAGCAGCCGGGCGCACCTCGCGCAGAACGCATCCAATGGGTGGAGGCGAGGGGACGCGCCTTCGCGTTCACGCTTCAGGCAGGCCTGCCGCTGCTGGAAGCCGCGCGCCGCGGCTTTGCGGCAGAAGGCTTTACGAGCGGCGTGCTGAATTTTGGCAGCGGCACGCTCGGACCGTTCGCCTATGTGATGCCGGCGCTGTCGAAGACCGGCGAGAATGCCGCCTTCTACAGCGAGACGTTCCGGCCCAAGGGCGTGACGCGCACGAAGCTCGGCAGCATGACGCTCGGCATGCGCGACGGCGCGCCGTTCTTTCATTGCCATGGGCTTTGGACCGAGGCGGACGGCAGGCCAGGCGGCGGCCATATGCTGCCGGACGAGACTGTTGTCGCCGAGCCGTTCGAGGTCGAAGCCTTCGGCGTTGATGGCGCAATGTTCACCGCCGAGCCCGATCCCGAGACGAACTTCAAGCTGTTCGGGCCGGTGCCTGCTGCGAGCAGCGGTGCGCGCACCACGAGCCGCGCGTTCGCGCTGCGCCTGCGGCCCAATCAGGATTTTGCCTTCTGTCTCGAAGCATTCTGTCGCGAGCACGGTCTTTTGCGCGCGAAAATCCATGGCGGTGTCGGCTCGACCATCGGAGCGCGCTTCACCGACGGCGGCGTGACCGAGCCGTTTGCGACCGAGCTTGCGGTGGCGGCGGGGACGATCGTACTGGGCCCTTCGGGCGCACCGGAGGCCACGCTCGACATTGCCCTGATCGACTACACCGGCGGCATTGCGGAGGGCCGTCTGATCCGTGGCGACAATCCCGTGCTGATGACCATGGAGCTGGTGCTCGAGGTATTGGGTTAGTATCGGCGAGCGATCATCAGTGAGAACGTAGCTTGGCAATGGCCAAGAACGTGGATTCACTGACCCCTGAACTCGCCCCTTGGAAGAGGTCGAGCAAGGGAGATTGACCCTGACCGGTGCTCTGGCTGTTTCTGATGTCATACATGGCGGAGAAACGGCCCAACAGCTTTTCGACCTTCGCGGGATCGGACAGATCCTTGATCTTCATGAATCTGTCCACGAATTTGGCCTGCTGATCGATCGGCATCGCAGCCATCGAATCAGGCAAATTGAAAGTGGTCCTGAACACCTCCGAAAGAGCCTTGTCGGCAAGGATGTCGTATGCGGACGTGATTTCCCCCGCCTTTCGCTTGAAATAGAGCGCCAGGCGCACGCCGGGATTCGTATCCCCTTGCTGCTGCTCCAGGCTTTGCTCGAGATAGTTCGCCTGCGTGTCCCGGAATTGGTCTTGCTTCTGCGGACCCATCATCGCAAGGCGCGCGACGTTGCCCTTGCTGTCAAAATTGAACGACGACGCGATTTCGGCAAAGCGAGGATCGCTCTGCGTGTTCGCGAAGCTCTTTGGATTATTCAGGTCGGACGCGAAGATCTTCTTGAGATAGTCGGTGCTGACCTTCTTGGGGTCCAAACCCTTGGCGACGAGAATGAAATCGACCATCTTCCGGTTCGCAAGCAGCTCGGAAGCGCTGTCGATGCTCGCGATGGCTTCCTGATAGGACGTCGCGTCTTTCTGGGCTTGTTCCCGAACTGCTTTCTGCTGCTCAGGGCTTGCCTGTTTTAGCACTGCAATGACGTAGTCCTTCGCGATCTGGAGGACTTCTGCCGGGTCCTGAGCCACCAAGGGGGTCGTCAGATTGCCTCTTGCGTCGAAGTTGAAGGCCCGTGCGAGCTTTACGTATCGGTCGTCCTTGAGCGTATAGACGTAGCTCTTGAGATCGCTGAGGTCGCTTTCGAGGACAGCCTTGACGGTGGCCTGCGAGACCGTTCCGGGATCGAGGCCGACGGCGCCCAGCGCAAAATTGTACACGGCTGGTGTCGATACGAACGCCTGGAGCGAATTGACCTTGAGGATGGCCGATCTGAATTGCGTGATTGCCAGAGCTTCGTTCAGCGGGCTTGCCGCCGCATAGACGGCGGACTTGCTGTCATCGAACCGCTGTTTCGTGAGCGTGACGTTTGCAGCAGTCTGCGCAGACACGCCGGACGGCAGGGACCCGTCAGGCGAAAACTCGAACGCGCCGGCCAGGTCTACAAACTCGCCAATCGTCGCTATCTGGTCGTTGAGGCTGGAAATGCTCTTCGTGTATGACTCCAGGTGATATTTTTCGACCAGGATCTGGACCTTCAACTGGGGCACGTCAGCGCCTGGTTGCGAGAGTTGGGCCGAGTAGTCGGCGATCTTCGTATTGGTGGCGCTCACGTCCGATTTGGCTTGTGCGAGCTGGGCGTTGAGCCCCGGCAACTGAGACGCGAAGGTGGTGTTGACGTAGCTGTTTGGATCGGATGGATCGCTGCGCAGGACCTGACTTATCGTGTCGCGCGGCCACTTGCTCTCATCGATCCCGAATGCCGAATAGACGTAGTTGCGAAGACGATCGTTGTTCAGGAGCTGGTCTGCAGTGCTGATGTTGCCGATCTGGGCGCTGTAGTAATTCGTATCGTCGGCAAGTGCATCGACCTGGCTCTTCTTGGTTGCCGTGTACAGACCGATCGTCTCATCGGTCTGGTCCTCTGATTGCGCAACCGGCGTCGCAGTGCCGTTGAAGGAAAATGCCGCGGCAAACTCCCGGTAACGCTTGTCGACCAGCTTGTTGACAAAGCTCGTTGCGTCGGAGAGGTCGCTCTCCAGCACCTTTTTCATGAAAGCCTTGGCGTACGCCATGTCCTCCAGGCCATACGCCTTCATCGCATAGTGATACAGGCGATAGTCCTTCATGAAATCGTTGACGGACTTCACCTTGCCGATGTTGGCTTTGTAATAGGCGGCCTCTCGTGCCACGTCCGGTTGCTGTTCGATCCGCGTCAGGGACTGCTTGAGATTGCGCGTAATGTAGTTGTAACTGAAATACGTGGTCACCATCGCGCATCCTCGCGGCTGTACGGTCCCGGACGTCCGTCAATCATTGCGGGGTCGCGAGGTGGGGGCTGGCCTCATGCCTGCAAACTGTCTCGTAGCTAGGTCTTCCTAGGGCGATTCTGGCTACAATCTGAGGTTTTAATTTGCGTACAAGTGACGCATAACGGGTTTTATTGCTATATGTTTCTCAGGCGCGGCTTTCGCGAGGGTTTCGTTCCTGATATGTTCCTGTCAAAAGATCGATCCGAATGGGTTGGAAGCCGAGCATGAGCCGAAGAAGCAATCGCACGATCAACCTGCCGGCGCCTTACCTGAAGCGGGTCTGGCTCGACCCGTCGCGGGTTCACGATCGCGAGGCTTATCCGTTTTGCCTGCCGATCTTTCCGGATGATTTCGAACTCAACTTCGATGCCGCCATCACTGTTATCGTCGGGGAGAATGGCACCGGGAAGTCGACGATGCTCGAGGGTATCGCCGCGCTCGCCGGCTACGACGATGCCGGTGGCGGGAAGGGGTACATGCCGGTCGATCATTCCGACGCGCGCGAGAAGATGGGCGGCCAGCTTTCCAAGGCGTTGCGCGCAAGCTGGCTGCCGAAGATCACCAATGGCTGGTTTTTCCGCGCCGAGAGTTTTTTCTCGGTGGCGCGATATCTCGACAAGGCCGCACGCGATGCCGGCCAGGTCGGCCCGGATTTCCTGTCGCATTCCCATGGCGAAGGTTTTCTGCGCTTCTTCGAAGAGCGCTGCCAGCGTCAGGGTATCTTCATCTTCGACGAGCCGGAATCGGCGCTGTCGCCGGCGCGTCAGATCGAATTTCTGAAGCTTTTGCGACGCATGGACGATTCCCGCATCTGCCAGGTCATCATGGCAACCCATTCGCCGATGCTGATGGCCTATCCCAACGCGCAGCTGCTTCGGCTCGGGAAATACGGCCTGGAGCCGGTGACGGTGGAGCAAACCGATCATTACCGGGTGATGCGGGAGTTCTGCGACGATCCACGTGGATTCGTGGAGGCTACGTTGGCGGACTGAATGCCGTATCCATTGCCGTGGTCTGGGATGACGACTCCGAACCAGTTTCGCGGGCTCGACTTCGAGGCGGCGGTTGATTTGCTGCTCGCGTTGAACGTCGCAAAATCGCTTGGTGACCTGAGTCCGTTGAAGAGCGTCGGGTTGCATAAGCTGAAGGGCGATCGCAAAGGACAATGGGCGATGACAGTCAACGAGCGCTGGCGCATCTGCTTCGAGTTCAGCAAGGGCGACGCCTACGAGGTTGAAATCGTCGACTATCATAAGGGCTGAAATGTATGCCTCCTCTTGTGCACCCCGGACGTTTGCTCAAACGCGAAATGACGGCGCGTGGTCTCAGCGCCAACAGGCTTTCAATTGACATCGGCGTCCCCTCGGGCCGGATTACCGATATCTTGAATGGACGTCGCGGTATCTCCGCAGACACGGCGGTGCGTCTCGGACGCTACTTCGGCAATAGCCCTCAATTCTGGTTGGACTTGCAAGGGCAGTACGACATTGGTGTCGTCGAGCGAGAGAAGGGCGCGGAGATCGCTCGGCGGGTGAGGCCGGCCGACGCGGCCTGACGGAGTTTTGGTCCAGAGTTTCATCGGCTTCGCTTACGGACGACACGGGACACGACTTCGCGTCCTCGCGGCACATCGTGCCCGAGCTTTGCGGCATTCACCGCCCTCAAAGGTGCCGAGGGCGCAGGGAAGGCCGGGTGCCGGCTGGCACCCGCGGTCCGCTGTGCGCATATGCGCGAAAAACAGATGCACAGCGGCATACAGGTGAAGCCAAACATCCGGCCTTCCCTGCGCAGTGGTTTTACGGCTTATGTCGTGATCTCCTCGGGGAGCGATGCACTATTGCCCCCGTCGCCTTGCGGATGGCTGACGCGCCCGCCCGGTCGGGCAGCACACGTCACCGCAAGACTTGGCACACAGACCCCGGATGCCAGGACCACACGATTTTGCCGTACGCAGGCTGCACCGGTCGTGTGCGCGCAGGCAGTTGCTCACGGCGTCAGCCGCCCTGCAAATCACCTTCGCGCCGACGCCGCCTGCGTCCACCACGTCCCATCCCGCGTGTCGTGACGATCGCGATAACGCCCCTCGGCCGGGTTGGGATGGCTGAAGCATGCGATAATTCCGAATTCGCGTAAAGCGAATTGTTTTGATCCTGACGGATTGACCCCTCTCTTGTGTGTCTTGCCCGTCGGGCAACGCAAGGGATGGCGTGGATGCGGGTCGCGATCCCCGCCACAGCCGTGCCACGAACCGGTCTCCCCACGGCCCGAAAATGCGCTACGATGATCGCAGCGCGCCTCAAGTCGCGCAGATCCAGGAGTGAGGAAACGGTATGAGGATGAGAAGCGGAACGGCGGTCGCCGGGGTGGCGGCGCTGGCGGTGGCGGGGATGGCTCTGACGGCCGCGTTTGAGCCGGTTTGGGCACACGGGCCGACCCGGCAGAAGGTGCGCGAATCCATCGAGATCAACGCGGCCCCGGCCAGGGTGTGGGCGGTGATCGGCAATTTCCAGGACATGAGCTGGCTCCCGCCCGTCACCAAGACCGAGGGCGAGAAGGGCAACGAGATCGGCGCGACGCGGCGGCTGACCCTGACCGGCGGGGCGACCGTGGACGAGGAGCTCTACAAGTTCGACGCGGCCGCGATGACCTATTCCTACCGGATCACCACTGTCGACGTGAAGGTGCTGCCGGTCACCAATTATTCCTCGACGCTGACGGTGACGCCGAGCGCCGACGGCAAGGCCTCGACGCTGGAATGGGCCGGCGCGTTCTATCGCGGCTTTCCCAACAACGATCCGCCGCCGGAGCTGAGCGACGAGGCCGCGGTGAAGGCGGTGAAGGGGCTCTATCAGGCCGGCCTCGAAGCGCTCAAGAAGAAGATCGAGAGCGGAAGCTGACCGTGCGGGCGCTGGTCCTGGCGGCGCTCGCCGCCAGCCTTGCCTGCCTCGGCAGCGCGTTCGCCGAAGAGGCGTTCGTCACCAACCAGCTCAGCGACGATCTGATGGTCGTGGACCTCGCCACCGCACGTGCGGTGGCAACCATCCCGATTGGCGGCAAGCCGGCGGGCGTCGCGGTCAGCGCCGACGGCCGCTTTGCCTATGTCACGAGCCCGGATGCCAAGGCGGTGACGGTGGTGGACGCAGCGACGCGGCAGGTCGTGGGGCGGATCGAGGTCGGCGGCGGCCCGCTCGGCATTGCGGTGGCGCCTGACGGCAAGACGGTTTATGTCGCCGATTGGTATGCCGCCGCGGTGCGGGTGATCGACGCGGCGACGCGGAGCGTCACGGCCAGCATCGCGGTCGGCGCCTCGCCGTCGGGCCTGGCGGTGACGCCCGACGGCAAGCTGCTGCTCTCGGCGGACCGCGACGACGACAGCGTCTCGGTCGTGGACACCGCGGCGCGCGCGCGCAAGGCGATCATCAAGGTCGGCACGCGCCCGTTCGGCGTCACCATCGATGCCGAGGGCAAGCGCGCCTACACCGCCAATGTCGGCTCCAACGACGTCTCCGTGATCGACATCGCCGCTGGGTCCGAGATCGGCCGCGTGCCGGTCGGGATGCGTCCCTATGCGGTGGCGCTGGCGCAAGGGCGCGGCTTCGTCACCGACCAGTATGGCGGCACCGTCAGCGTGTTCGATGTTGCGACGTTGAAGCCGGTGAAGCGCATCACTGTCGGCGACTACCCCGAAGGCATCAACGCTACCGCCGACGGCAAGCGCGTCATCGTCGCCTGCTGGGAGAGCAACACGCTTGTTATCATCGACGCCGCTGAGCTGAAGGTGATCGGCGAGATCAGGACCGGCGACGGCCCGCGCGCGTTCGGGGCGTTCTTGCGGCGGACGGAGTAGGGTAGATTATCCTGTAGCCCGCATGAGCGCAGCGACATGCGGGTCTCGTTTCAAGCACGGGCGGTCCCGGATGTCGCTTCGCTCATCCGGGCTACGGACTTCGCTCCATCCGGGCTACGGGCTACGATCCGGCAAACGCCTTCAGCTTCACGAAGAAATCCTTCAGGATCGGGTTGCGATCCACATAGGTCACGTAGCGGATCGAATGGCGCCGGCGATCGACGCTCCACGTCATCTGATCCGTGAGGACGGGGGCGGGGATGATCACGCTCGGTGCCCACACGGGGTTCAGCAGCCAGCCGACCGGCGCCATGTCCCAGATTTCCTTGGCCCAGCCCATGTGGTCGGACGAATATTCCTTGAAGCGCATGGCGAGAAACGCGCCGATGCTGCCGTGAGGTTCGACGTATCGTTCGATCTCCGGCACCGTCGAGTGGAGGCGCGAGGTGACGCCCATGCACGGGACGAGGACGAGCGGCACGCCGCTGTCGAGCAGCACCTGGGCACCGCCGACGTCCTGCTTCAGATTGAACTCGACCGTGTGGGGCCATTCCAGCGCATGGCCGCCGAGCCAGACCACCACGATACGGTCGATGATATCAGGGGCTTTGAGCAGTGCGGAGGCGACGTTGCTGATGGCGCCGATGGCGACGACGTAGAGCGGGTTGTCAGGCGAGCCCGCGCGCGCCCGGGCGATGAGGTCATCGACGGCAGGCGCCGCCTGCGCTGTCTTGCCGGGGCCGACATAGTCGGTGACGCCGCGATGAACCAGGCCATCCGGCGCGACATGCAGGCGCTCCAGCAGGCGAAGGATTTCCTGATAGCTCAGCTCCATGCCGTGGCCGGGACTGTCCGCGCGCGCATTGAAGAACGGCGCGGCGTAGATCGCCTCGACGTCGAAGCGTTCCGGCGACAGCAGCATCTGCACCAGCGCGAACTGATCGTCGATCTCGTTATAGGTGTCGGTGTCGAGCACGACACGCAACTGGCCGACCGGCGGCGCCAGGAGCTTGAGGCGGCTTGCGTCCGTGAGTGTCATCGACGTCTCCCCGAACAGTTCGTAGGGTGGGTTAGCCTGCGGCTGCGCGAAGCGCAGTCCGCCAGCGTAACCCACCTCTTTTGTCTCTGCGGATACGCACAGTGGTGGATTACGCTTCGCTAATCCACCCTACGTTTCCGCATAATGTCTCGGCAATGTCGCGCATGTGTTCGAACATGTGGTCCGGTTCGTGCGCCCGCAGCGCCGCGGGGGCCGCATAGCCCCAGCTGACCGCACCGCAGGCGATACCGACCGCGCGCGCCGCCTCGATGTCGCGGACCTCGTCGCCGATCGCGATCACGCGGCTTGGGTCCACGCCGGCGCGGCGGACGACCCGGCGGAATTTCGCAGGCTTGCCGAAGATCGACGCAGAGCAGTCGTACTGCGCAAACAGCGCGGCGGTCTCGCCGAGCTTCTCGCGCGCATTGGCTTCGCTGTCGGAGGTCACCAGCGCGAGCTGCACGCCGTTCTCGGCCAGCGTCCGCAGCATCGCCTCGACGCCCGCGAACAGCGAAATCTCGCTAGCTGCCTCCGCCTTCAGCCGCCGCGCATGCCGCGCGATCGCCGGCAGCTTCCACAGCGGCACCTCGAGCCGGTTGAGGATCTCGCGCGACGAGGCATGCCGCAGCCCCTCGACGTCCTCATCGGCCACACGGCGAAAGCCGAAGCGGTCGGCGACGTCGTTGATGGTGCGCAGGAACCAGGGGAAGCTGTCGGCGAGGGTGCCGTCGAGGTCGAAGATGGCGAGGGCGTAGGGCATGGGGGAGTGGAAGTGTCGGGCGGACCTGCGCATCCGGTCCGCGAGCGATGCGCTGACAGATGCTATCGGAGATGCTATATTAACCCCCAGAGGTGACAGATGTCGGAGCTACTGGCAAGGATTGCGGTCGATCCGCAGCGTATGCATGGACGCCCCTGCATTCGCGATCTGCGCATCACGGTCGCCGACGTCCTGGGACTGCTATCCGCCGGTCAATCGCGCAAGAGCATTCTCGAGGACTATCCGTATCTGGAAGAGGCGGATATCGACGCAGTGCTCGCTTATGCCGCGCGTCAGGTTGACCACCCGATCATAGCGGCCAAATAGCTTGCTTTACCTGATCGACGCTCAGCTTCCCCCTGCACTCGCGGAAGCCATGCATTGAGCTGGATACGCCGCGTGACTAAGCCGTGTCGTGCTTAGTTTCTTGAACAATCTTCGCCCTCGCATCGACTAGTTTTGGCTGCATGATTGTATCGATAATCTTTTCGACAGGAATGACGATGCCTATTCCAGAGTGAATTCCAGACGATGCGTCGCTTGCGTTCTCTAAGGCCACATCTAAGTTTAGGTCTTCCAAATCGAAATGCCCATGCACCAGCCCAAGAAGATAGAGTTGGTAGGTGGATTTCTGGCGAAGGAGGTTAGTCTTACCGTCGATCGTCCTTATCGCAGGCAAATGGATAAAGGCGGGCGATCCGCTCAATCCTCCGATTGATCGAGCCTCGATCAAGTAGGCCTCCACATAACTGCCATTCTTGGTTTTAACGGGTTCCCCGTCGAGCATCGCTACGTTTCCCACTCGGACAATGGGAACGTTTTTTTGCTGCCCGTAATGGCTGCGAAAAAGTCCAGCTACGACGACCTCATCGCCGACACCCATCCTGACGTCGTCCATAACTGCTCGCGTGGCGGCGACCGATCTCGGTCCATAGATCGGTACGGGGGCAATCATCTCCTCGCCGTGATCGAAACTGATCGGACAAACCGCAACATCAGTTGCGGACTCGGCAGAGTTCGGGTGGAAATACCAATCCGAGGGATCGATCTTGATCTCGGCTGGTTCACCAGTCCTTCTATTGACTCGTAACCAAAGGTCATGGCCCAGCGCCAAGGATCTGGCAACAACGTGCTCAGCAGTTACAAGGTAGCTCCAGCGGCATTCCTGCTCGTCGATCTCGACGGCGAATGCCGTTGCGCGAGGTCGAAATTGATCTGCCTGCTTAATGCCTAGGAAGCACACGCATTGGCGGACCCGCTCGGGTACGAGCATCAGGCCAATCCTCCAGAGCAAAGAGCAGGGCCAACAATTCTTAGTCGTTGGTCGCAGCGGTCTTCGAGCATGAGATAGTTACTCCGCCGCCTCGCTCGTCCTCCCGCGCTTCGGCTTCCTGGCCTTCTTCAGCACCGGCTCCAGAAACTTGCCCGTATAGCTCCTTGGCGCTTTCGCGATGTCTTCCGGCGGGCCCCAGGCGACGATCTCGCCGCCGCCGTCGCCGCCTTCGGGGCCGAGGTCGATGACCCAGTCGGCGGTCTTGATGACTTCGAGATTGTGCTCGATGACGACGACGGTGTTGCCCTGCGCGACCAGCTCGTGCAGCACCTCCAGGAGCTTCTTGACGTCGTGGAAGTGCAGGCCGGTGGTCGGCTCGTCCAGGATGTAGAGCGTGCGGCCGGTGGCGCGCTTGGACAGCTCCTTGGCGAGCTTGACGCGCTGGGCTTCGCCGCCTGACAGCGTGGTGGCCTGCTGACCCACGTGGATGTAGTCGAGGCCGACGCGATGCAGGGTCTGGAAGGTCTCGCGCACGCGCGGCACCGCCTTGAAGAAGTCGGCGGCTTCCTCGACGGTCATGTCGAGCACGTCGGCGATGCTCTTGCCCTTGAACAGGACTTCGAGCGTCTCGCGGTTGTAGCGCTTGCCCTTGCAGACATCGCAGGTGACGTAGACGTCGGGCAGGAAGTGCATCTCGATCTTGATGACGCCGTCGCCCTGGCAGGCCTCGCAGCGGCCGCCCTTGACGTTGAAGGAGAAGCGGCCGGGCTCGTAGCCGCGCGCCTTGGCTTCGGGGAGGCCCGCAAACCATTCGCGGATCGGCGTGAAGGCGCCGGTGTAGGTCGCGGGGTTCGAGCGCGGCGTGCGGCCGATCGGCGACTGGTCGATGTCGATGATCTTGTCGATGTGCTCGAGGCCCTCGATGCGGTCGTGCGGCGCGGCGCCCTCGCTGGCATTGTTCAGCTTGCGGGCGATGGCGCGGTAGAGCGTGTCGATCAAGAGCGTCGACTTACCGCCGCCGGAAACGCCGGTGACGCAGGTGAACAGGCCGAGCGGAATCTCGGCGGTGACGTTCTTGAGGTTATTGCCACGCGCGTTGACCACCTTGATGGTGCGGCGATGGTTCGGCGGGCGTCGCTCCGGCACCTCGACCTCGAGCTCGCCGGTGAGGTATTTTCCGGTCAGCGATTTCGGATTGCGCATGATCTCGGCGGGCGTGCCTTCGGCGACGATGTGGCCGCCATGCATGCCGGCGCCGGGGCCGATGTCGAGCACGTAGTCGGCGAGGCGAATGGCGTCCTCGTCATGCTCGACCACGACCACGGTGTTGCCGAGGTCGCGCAGGCGCTTGAGGGTGTCGAGCAGGCGCGCATTGTCGCGCTGGTGCAGGCCGATCGAGGGCTCGTCCAGCACGTAGAGCACGCCGGTCAGCCCCGAGCCGATCTGCGAGGCCAGGCGGATGCGCTGGCTCTCGCCGCCCGACAGCGTGCCGGAGGAGCGGGAGAGGGTGAGGTAGTTGAGACCGACGTCCAGCAGGAAGGTGAGGCGCTCGCGGATCTCCTTGAGGATGCGGCCGGCGATCTCGTTCTGCTGCTTGTTCAGCGCCTCCGGCACGGTCTCGAACCACTCGCCGGCCTTCCTGACCGACAGCTCCGAGATCTCGCCGATATGCTTGGTGCCGACCTTGACGCAGAGCGCCTCGGGCTTGAGCCGAAAGCCGTTGCAGGCGCCGCAGGGCACGTCGTGGAAATACTTCGCCAGCTCCTCGCGCGCCCACTCGCTCTCGGTCTCGCGGTAGCGGCGGTTGATGTTGGTGATAACGCCCTCGAACGGCTTCTTGGTGTCGTAGGAGCGGACGCCATCCTCGTAGGAGAATTTGATCTCATCCTCGCCGGAGCCGAAGAGGATCGCGTTCTGCGTCTTCTTGGGCAGATCCTTCCATTTGGTGGTCAGCGTGAACTTGTAGTGCTTGCCGAGCGCCGTCAGCGTCTGCACGTAATAGGGTGACGACGACTTGGCCCAGGGCGCGATCGCGCCCTTGCCGATGGCGAGCTCCTTGTCGGGGATGACGAGGTCCTCGTCGACATGCTGCTCGACGCCGAGGCCGCCGCAGGCAGGACACGCGCCATAGGGATTGTTGAACGAGAACAGGCGCGGCTCGATCTCAGGGATCGTGAAGCCGGACACCGGGCAGGCGAACTTTTCCGAGAACAGGATGCGCTCGGGCCCGCTCTTGTCGTGGATCTTCGCGGTCTTCTTCTTTTCCTCGGCCGGCGCCGCCGCGGGCGCATCGGCGAATTCGACGACGGCGAGGCCCTCGGCGAGCTTCAGCGCGGTCTCAAAGCTTTCGGCGAGACGCTGGCCGATGTCGGCGCGCACCACGATGCGGTCGACGACGACGTCGATGTCGTGCGGAAACTTCTTGTCCAGCGTCGGCGCTTCCGCGAGCTCATGGAAGGTGCCGTCGATCTTGACGCGCTGAAAGCCCTTCTTGAGCCATTCGGCGAGCTCCTTGCGGTACTCGCCCTTGCGGCCGCGCACGACGGGGGCAAGCAGATAGAGGCGCGTGCCCTCGGGCAGCGCCAGCACGCGGTCGACCATCTGCGAGACGGTCTGGCTCTCGATCGGCAGGCCGGTGGCCGGCGAATAGGGCACGCCGACGCGCGCCCACAAGAGGCGCATGTAGTCGTAGATCTCGGTGACGGTGCCGACGGTGGAGCGCGGATTCTTCGAGGTCGTCTTCTGCTCGATCGAGATCGCCGGCGACAGGCCGTCGATCTGGTCCACGTCGGGCTTCTGCATCATCTCCAGGAACTGGCGTGCATAGGCCGACAGCGATTCGACGTAGCGGCGCTGGCCCTCGGCGTAGATGGTGTCGAAGGCGAGCGAGGATTTGCCGGAGCCGGACAGGCCGGTGAACACTACGAGCCTGTCGCGGGGAATCTCGACGTCGATGTTCTTGAGGTTGTGCTCGCGCGCGCCACGGATCGTAATTGCGCGCAGGCTGGAGCCCGCGTTCTGTTGTTGGCGCTTCGCCTTGATCACTTCATCCATCCCGGTGGTCCCTAGGGAATCCCAAAGACGCGCGGCCGCGCCAATGGTGAAGGCGCGCTTCGCCCGGAACCGGGATCGGCGCCGATGGGGTTGTCAGCGAACGTAGGAAGAACGGCGACGGATTTCCAGTGCGAGTTGCGAATCGTCAACGGATTGTTGGCGTGCTGGCGGCATCTGGCAGCAGCAGAGAGTGCGGAACTGCGCTGAACGTACCGCCAGAACAAAAAGGCCGGCGCGAGGCCGGCCTTTCGTGACGATGTGACGTCGGTGGCGAAGATCAGTACTTCGCGACCACCGGGCCCCCGAAGTGATAGTTCACGCCGACCTGCACGGTGTGGAAGTTGAGCGTGCCGGTGGGGAGGGCGCCCGAGAAGTAGGTCTCGCCGCCGAGGCTGCGATAGAGGTACTCGCCCTTGACCGACCACTGCGGAGCGAAGAAGGCTTCGACGCCCGCACCGACGGTCCAGCCGGAGTGCCATTTGCTGTCCGACGCGGTCACGCCGAGAGCGGAGAGGGTGATCTTGTTGTCGATCCAGGCGTAGCCGCCGGTGCCGTAGAACAGGACCTGGTTGACGGCGTAGCCGATGCGGCCGCGCACGGTGCCCATGGCATCGGTCTTCGAGGTCGCGGTTGCGGTCACGACGCCGAAGCCGGGGACAACAGTGGCGCCGGTCGCCGTAGCGCTGACGTCAGCCCAGGCGCCATCGGCCTCGATACCGAACACGACGTTGCCGGTCTGCCAGTTGTAGCCGGCGGTGCCGCCGACGAAGCCACCCTTCATCTTCGGGTCGCCCGAAGCGTTTTCCCAGGCGCCGCCGCCAACGATACCGAGGTAGAAGCCGGTCCAGTTGTAGACCGAGGCCACAGCCACCGGAGCCTTCGTGTACGGGCGAGCCGCAAGGTCGGCAGCCGACGCGGGGGCGGCAAGAGCGAACAAACAGGCCGAAGCCAACAAAACCTTCTTCATTTTCAACCTAATCCCAGTCCCAGTTTCTGTTGTGCCTTCCACGATAGGGAAGGGCATCGGACGCTGTGGTCCAACTGATGTCGTGCTTACACCAACAAAGCTGCAAGTTGTGTCTCTCAAAAGCCACAACAGTTACAAAACGTAATGGACCTATTGTTCCGCGAGGCCGTGAAGCAGCAAAAAGGCCGGCACGAGGCCGGCCTTTCGTCAGAAGAAGCGCTGCTTGCGATCAGTACCTGGCGATCGCGGGGCCGCCCCAACGGTAGTTCACGCGGACGAGAGCCATATCGACGTCCTGGCTGACGCGTTCGGTCTGAACGAACGCGCCGGCGAAGTTGAAGTCGACGTTACGATCGCCAAGGAAGATGTGATTGTACTCGACGCCCACCGACCAGTTCGGGGCGAAGCCAAATTCGACACCCGCGCCGACCGTTCCACCCCAGCGGGTGTCGCGGGCCGAACCGAAGACAGTGCCTGCACCCACGAATCCTGGCGCGACGAGGAGGTCGTATTTGTCGTCCACGACGGCGGCGCCACCCTTCACGTAGAACAAAACGTTATTCCAGGCATAGCCGATCTGGCCGGTAATCAGGCCGAACGCATCGATCCGCG
Organism: Bradyrhizobium sp. CCBAU 11386; assembly: GCF_028128955.1. Taxonomy (NCBI): domain Bacteria; kingdom Pseudomonadati; phylum Pseudomonadota; class Alphaproteobacteria; order Hyphomicrobiales; family Nitrobacteraceae; genus Bradyrhizobium; species Bradyrhizobium sp. CCBAU 11386. The sequence continues at coordinate 58,300 of NZ_LBKA01000017.1, read as the reverse complement.
TACGGTTCTGCTGATCTGGAGCAGTCGGGCTGATGTTGTTTCCGCTGAAGTCAGCCCAGTTGCCTTGGCCTTCCACGCCAAACACCCAATTGCTGGACTGCCACCGGTAGCCGACCTGACCACCGACCGTGCCGCCCGATGAGTCATGACAGCCGTCGTCAACCAGCGTGCCGACGACCGGCGTCACGAAGTCCCAGCAATTGCGGCTCGTACCCCAGCCGCCGTTGATGCCGATGTAGAAGCCGCTCCAGTCGTAGATGGCGGCGACCATCGGGGGCGGGGCCTTGGTGTAGGGACGCGCAGCGAGGTCCGCCGCGCTTGCGGGAGCCGACAGGCTCAACGCCATTGCACCGATTGCACCAAACAAAATCTTATTCATTGCAGTCTCCCCAGTTTCGATCCGCTTCTTGAAATCCCCGAAGCGGCCAATCAGGCGCGACGCCCATATGAACTTAATTCCAAGGCAAACGTAGCTTAAGCGGGAGGCAGAGTCCGTCGCCGAAATGCAACAGTCGCACGGCAACTGCAACGCGCGTAACTTGATGAATGTTAAGTTCTTTTTGTCGTTCACGGGAACCGGGAAAGGTTCCATCCAGCGCTAACCATTTGGGCAGCGCGTGGGTACCGTCCGGCCCAAACATTGCGCACTCGCCCGCGCAGGAACAAATCTGGAACAAACCGGTGGCCGATGCTATATATGGGGATAACCCGGGGGCCGATGGGCTGATCGGTCCGCGCAAGCGTATAGGGTCGCCTCAACAGGTTGCTGAGGACCGCGGGGTGCGGTCGGGCCTTATGAATTCAGTGGCATTCGGAGCGGAGAGCGGCGATGGCGGGAAGCGTCAACAAGGTCATTCTGGTTGGAAATCTCGGCAAGGATCCTGAAATCCGCCGTACCCAGGACGGGCGGCCGATTGCGAATTTGAGCGTCGCCACCTCGGAGACCTGGCGCGACAAGAACACCGGCGAGCGCAAGGAAAAGACCGAGTGGCACCGTGTCGTGATCTTCAATGAAGGGCTCTGCAAGGTCGCCGAGCAGTACCTGAAGAAGGGTGCCAAGGTTTACGTCGAGGGCGCGCTCCAGACCCGCAAATGGACCGACCAGAGCGGCGTGGAGAAGTACTCCACCGAAGTCGTGCTCCAGGGCTTCAACTCGACGCTCACGATGCTCGACGGCCGCGGCGGTGGGGGAGGCGGCAGCTTCGGCGAGGAGCCGGGCGGCGATTTCGGCTCCTCCGGTCCCGTCAGCAGCGCGCCGCGCCGCGCCGTTGCTGCCGGTGGCGGCGGCCGCAACAGCGACATGGACGACGACATCCCGTTCTAGAATAGTGTTTTTCCGAAATGTAAACTAAATGGAGAAACCGGCCGTAAATACAATATGTTACGGCCGGTTTCGTTTTGTTCTTTTGTAAACTGTTGTTCAAAATCCAATACGGTTTCCTAGGTTTGTAAACTAGCCTGCAATTTCGGTAGCGATTCCAGCCAATTGGCGGAATCGTCCGCACAACAGGTTTGTAACTCCTGTCACGCGGGTTCAGCATCCATCTAACGGCCTCAGATATTGCGGGGGGCTGGATGTTCGATTTCGGCAAGGACGGACCCTTCACGACGAAGGTCGTACGCTTCAAGTCTGGCGAACGCTTCGCGATGGCAGTCGACGGCCACGGCATGCCGGTCGATTGGCCTGTCGTGTATGCGTCTGTGTCGCTGCGGGCCCGTGGCCTGATGCTGTCGACCATGCGGAAGGAGATGGACGCCGTCTGTCTGCTCCTCAACTGGTGCACAGTCCGGGGTATTCCATTGGAACACCGGATCGAGTCGCTGACTCTGTTCTCTCTCGCCGAGATCGAGGCCTTGCGCATCGCCTTTCGCGCCGACCTTCGCACGGCCCGCAAGCGGGCGAGCGGCGACAAGAGCAAGGACCTTCCCGAGATTGTGGGCAACGGACACTGGCGCAACCGGCTGCAGGCCTGCGCGGACTATCTAGTGTGGCGTGTCAACGACATCATCCTGCGGCTCGACATCAGGGATCCGCGGCGGTTCGAAGCGCGCTTGATGGTGGATAAGCTCCACGAATGGATCGTCGGCGACATCCCGGTCTACGAAAACGACCTGCTCGAGGGTTTGAATGAGGAGCAGCGCGAAATCCTGGTGCGCGCGATCACCGTCGGCGACCCCAGCAATCCGTTCAAACCGCGCAACCAGGTGCGGAACGAGGCCCTCTGGCTGTTGTACATCGACGGCGGACTGCGACGGTCCGAGCCGCTTGTCATCAAGACGCGCGACGTTCGCCTGGGCGGCAACGACCCGGGGTTGACTGTCCACCGCAACGCCGACGACCCGAAGGATACACGTGCCCAGCAGCCGGTCACGAAAACCAAGGCGCATCCGGTCGAGTTCACAGATCGGCTGCACGACGCCCTGGACGCCTACATCGTGGGCGATCGGCGAACTTATGAGAACGCCAAAACCTCGCCCTTTCTGTTCCTCTCGCAGCAGGGCAAGCCTCTGTCCATCGGCGCGGTCGACGCCATGTCCCTCGAACTGAGGAAGGTGCCTGGACTCCCGGCGGATTTCTCGACGCACGTCAACCGTCGGACCTGGAATGATAAACTCGGCGAGGCGGCGGAAGAGATCAAGATCACTCCGGAGGTCGAGAAGCAGGTTCGCAATCACGCGATGGGTTGGACGCGCCAGTCCGATCAGGGCACCCGCTATAGCCGCCGGCGTATCCGCAAGCGGGCCGCTATGATCCTCGATGTGATGCAGGACAAGCTCACCAGAGGAGAAGCCGAGTGACCGCAGTTCAGCGTTCTACGGTCGAACTCGGCGACTTTCCGAGTCAAGGCACGATCCACGACCGAGCCAAGCTTCCAGTCGATGCGTCCGGATGGGTCTGGAGTCTCAATCACGCGGTTTCCTCGGTCCGCTTGGACTTCCGGAATCTGGGCATCAAGTCCCCCGGTCTGCTGACGGCCGTCGTCAAGTACATCGCCGACCTCGTTGCCACGACGTCGGTCGACAACGTCCGGAACACGTTCGATACGCTTCGCTTCCTGCAGCGGTCGGAGCACTTCCGGGAATGCGACGCAGTCGACGGGGCGCTGGACTTGAGATTGATTTCTGAGCTCCGGCTCGTGAACAACTTCGCTGCGTGGCGCCTTCACTACATCCGCGCAGCGCCCTGGAGGATCAACGAGCTGCTTGGCGTGCGCGCCGACTGCGAGCGCTGGGACAAGCGTCCCGACGGATCGGTCAAGTTCGGAATAGCGCATGAAGGCTCTAAGGAAGCCCCGGATGCGGTCAAATTTGTGCCGACGGACATGAAGCCGATCGCCGAACGCGCGGTGAAGGATCTTATCCGGCTGACGGAGCCGTCCCGCGCGGTCGCACGCTGGATGGAAGAGCATCCCGGCCGTGCTTGGCTCCCAGATACATGGCGCTTGCGAGATCTGAAGACGCCGATGACGACGACGGAGGTGGCTGCGGCCATGGGATTTGCGAGCCACAGTGTCGCAACGCACTGGATGCAGGTGCACGGCCATACCGCCCGCCGGGAGAAACATCGATCCTGGTATGATCAGGGGCAGCTCGAGGACGCGATCCTATCGGACGTCGCAGAAGTGATGAAGGAGGTTCCGAAAGGCCGAAAGCTTTCGGAATATCTATTTCTCTTCCCACACAACTATTTTCATCGAGCGAGGGAGCCCGTCGCGCCGATCCCGACCTTCCTGGCGCAGAGTCACATGCGCGACTTCCTTGTCGGCGGCGACGGCCGATCGATCTTCGAACGCTTGAACATTCTCGATTCGAGCGGCAAGCCGTTCAAAGTGCCTTCGCACGGGCCAAGGCACTACCTCAACAACATGGCCAACGAGGGACTCCTGTCCGATCTCGACATCGCCCGCTGGTCGGGGCGTAAGGACGTCTCCCAGAATGCAGCATACGACCACACAGGCGGGGCGCCGCTCGGACGCGTCATGCGGGAGCTCGCGAAGTCGAAGGCCATGCAGGGTTCGATCGCGGCCACCGTCAAGAAGCTTCGGCCTGCCGCGCGAGAGGACTTCCTCAAGGCGCGGTTCGCGACCGCACATACCACCGATATCGGCATGTGCGTTTCGGATTGGAGCCTGGCTCCCTGCGCCTCGCATGGGGCCTGCGCGGCCGGCTGCGGCGACCACATGCTGGTCAAGGGCAACCAGAAGCACCTGCAGCGGGCCGAGCAGCTTCTGGCCGAGCACGAAGCCATGCTTGACCAGGCGACGCAGGCGATGGCCGAAGGCGAGCTCGATGCTGGTCCCTGGGTCGAGCACAACGGGAAGATGGTAGATGGGCTGCGGAAGGCCATCGCTGTGCATAAGGACCCCACTATCGCTGACGGGACAGTGGTTCAGACCTGACCAGTCAGCACAACCGATGGATCGCTAGAAGAGCGGCTGCCAATTGTGCAACAGGCTGCTGCACAATTGAAACTTCATCCCGTACGCGGACGAGCGTCGCACGGTCGGCCTTTCTTGGTCCTGACTTCCTGAAGTCGAAGCCCAGCATCATCAGTCTGATCCCCGGAGCCGCCGTCGCAGGCGTCCTGCAGGCATCGGCGCGCGGAGCATGCAAGGGCGAAGAGCGAAGCGTCCCTTGCAGGCGAGCACGACGGTGCCAAGGAAGAGCCGTAGACGAAGGCGCTCGGGGGCAGACGTCCTGATCCCTGTGTGAGCCCGAGCAACTTCGATCGGCAGACTGGAGCGGCTACGGAGCCGCGTCATTGCCATTTTCAGGCTCGGATGGTTCATCACGCCTTCCGTACCCTCGCAGCCTCATGACAAACCGATCAAGGTTGTTCTTGTCGGCGAGCAGATCGAGATATTCCTCCCACGTTGGACGACCTGCAGGACGCCTCAAGAAGCCAAACGCCGTCTGCGTGGCGCCGAAGACCAGCTCCGAATCATCATCGAACAGTCGACACAGGAAGCTGTCAGGATCGGTCAGCTTCACACCGTGGCGGGTGAGCTCCTCCTGGTCAAAATCCCTCTTGTTCCAGGTGACCAGCGTGCTTGGCGCACATCGCGCGGCCGCCGCGGCGACGTGCCGATCCTTGGCGTCGGTCTTGGGAAAATCTGCTTCGAGTGACTTGTAGCCCGTTACGTCTGCATTAGGCAGCGCCTTCTTCATTTTCTCGGCGGTCGCCATCACCGCCTCTCGCCGGAGATGAGGCTGCTCACGCAGCAGCGCCTCGGTCCACTCTTTCTCGATTGCGCCCGTCCAGCGCATCTCGAAAATGCCTTCGGACGCCAGCGTCACCAGGACGTTGCGCGGGTGATGAGGGAAGAGGACGTTTGCGTCGACGAGCGCGACCTCAGAAGCGGGGCGTGGGCTGGTAGTCAACTTCGTCCATCTCCGCCAGCTCCCGCAGCGTATTCTGCTGCTGCTCCTCGGCCGCCTTCAGCTTGAGGACGTCCACGAGCTTGCATCGCCGGTGAGCCCCTTCGTACCGGAACGGCAGACGACCGTCGTCCATCCGGCGGACCACCAGCGGCCGCGAAATGCCGAGTATCTTCCCGGCCTGCTCGGGCGTGAGTTCGTCGGCCAGGGCGGCCATCGCGAAGCCGGCGACCTTCTCCATCATCGCGGTCGCGTCGCGGAGAATCCCGATCATCGGACCCTCGACCCGGACCGTCACGCTGTTGCCCGTGGCGGACTCGAACTCGCGATGCAGCCTGGCAGCCTGCTGCCGGGTCTCCTCGTCCAGGCTTTCAATCACCTTGGCCAGCGGCATGACTGCCTCCTCTCGGACATCGTCCAACCGCCCGGGGCGGCTCGTCTCAACATCTGAAATATCTGAAATGGCCGAAATTTCAAGGGCTGGGTTGGAAGAAAGCTCGGGTTTCGCTGCCGGTCGAATTAGCCACGCCGCCAAGATACTCGACTCTCGCCTTCTAATGTGCTAGTTTATATCATCAAGCACTTATTTGTCCATGAGCTAAAAGCGCGATGCACACCCCTATGACCAGGGAGCAACGGCGGCTGGTGGAAACCATGCGCTCCACCACGCTCGAGTTTGCCGCGCTCGCCCGGTCGCGGGACGAGTTCGGCGGAGGCATGCAGTGGCTGAAGGTCAAGAAATTTGAATACTTGACCCGGTATCGGCGGGATCCCCTCACTGGCGAGCAGAAGGCAGCCTCGATCGGGCGCCGGTCACCCGAGACCGAGGCGATCTACGACCATTTCATCAAAGAACGGGCCGAGTTGGATCGCCAGATCGCGGCCCTGCGGCCGACAATCGCCGAGCAGACCAGGATGGCGCGGGCGCTGCGGCTCACCCGCGCCCCGGAGGAAGTCGGCGCCGTGGCGCGCGCCATCGGCCTGTCCGGACTGATCGACCACGTCACCATCATCGGTGAGGCTGCAATCTACTCCTACGAGTGCGAGATGGCGGCGCTTTTGGCGCGCGAGATCCTGCCCGACGGCGGCATGGACCTGCTGGTCGCCGGTGTTCACCCGACGGACGTGATCGACGAGCTCATCGGAGTGCTGAGACGAGCCAAGATCGAGGTGCAGCGCGCGGTGCTCAGCACCGACAAAGCAGCGGTCGAACTCCGGACCGAAGAAGGCCTGAGCATCCGGCTCTACACGATATCGACCTTTGGCGGCTTGATCGACCGATATGCGGAGAGTTCGGCGTACGGCGCGGAGGCGGCGCAGTGGGCTCTCGACCTGCCGGTGATGCATTCGATGCTGGTCGACCGCAACGGACGTGCCGCCGCGGTCGCGGTTCTCGAGCCGCGGGCCTACTGCCTACTGCGCTTTGTGGTCCTCGACGTCGAGGAGATGTCGCTGATCCGGCGCGAGGCCTCAGCCGAGCTCAACGCCGCCATGGTGAAGCTCGTCCACGAGCGGTGGACCGAGCCATTTATCGAGGACCACGTTCAGACCATTCGTCCGCTTCATGACCTCTTGGACGAGGACGGCTTCCCTTCCGCGCCCAGGATATAGGTGCCGAACCTTTCTAGGATTTGATTATCACTACCCCATGATGTGGTGGTGCGGAAGATTTGATTGGTGTCGAGGGCCGTGAGGCTCGCGGCTATGTGCTTTCGTATCGCGATGTAGGTGCACTGTGACGAGTGTGGTGGGACCCGATTCCCACTCTGAGGTAGAATCAGCTTACTCATCGAATCCTTCAACTGATCCTTCGAAGGATACGATGGGCAAGGTGCCTCGGGGCTGGGACACGATCATGCCGCGCGGGCGCAAGCGCCCGGTCCGCAACGGCTGGCGCTCGGCGCCGGCCGGCAAGAAGCGGCTACTGATCAAAGAGAAGACTGAGTCGCGGATTCGGGACATCATCGAGGACTGGAAGGAGCCCAAGATTACCTGGGCAGCCGTCGTCCAGGTCGTAAACCTTGAGTTCAAGGGCAACTGGACGCGAGTCGCGATTGCCAAGCATCCGAAACTTCAGAAGGCCTTCCGGGACACAAAGAAGAGGCTCCGCGCCTTGGAAGGAAAGGCTACCGGCCGCCAGCGCAAAGCGGAAGGTGACGGAACCGTCGAGGTCCTCAAGAAGCACGTACGATCCTTGAGGGAAGAGAACCAAAAACTGCGGGCGACCAATGCAACGCTTGAAGAGCGTTATGTGCGTTGGAAGACTAACGCTTATCTGAATGGCTGGTCGATCAAGAAGCTCGACGAAAAACTCGATAAGCCCGACCGCGGACAGACCGACAAGGATCGGTGAGCGCTTCGGGCGGGGTAGCATTCGGAGGACGACGTGGCGGATTCCAAGTCTGGCGGCGCGATCGGCGCCGAGAACGTCGATCGCTTGAAGAGTTATCTCGATGCCCTCGAACGGGAGAGCCGGCCGCTCCCCGTGCGGGGCGGCGAGCCCAACCGTTCCGCCATCGCGCTCGCCTGCGGGTTCGACCGCCAAGTCCTGTACAAGAATCCAGCTGCAAAGGCGCTGCTCGAAGCCGCGGTCGAGAAGCTGGACACGAGTGTAGCGCATGACGACGAGGCCAAGCCCGAGCCGAAGTCCGACCGTCGCGATCGGCGCATCCTCTCTCTCGAGCAGCAGAACGCCGCGCTGCGCGCCGAAAACGCCGGCCTGCGGGAGAAGCTGCGTCGTCTGGAGCAGGTCGAGGACATCATGGTCACGACGGGACGTCGCGTGTCATGAAGTCCCGTCCCTCGGAGCCGACCTGCGAACAGCAGGATCGCCGCGTTGCAGTCGGATCGAGGCGTCATGTTTGAGACCACGGGCCGCCATGCCAAGTCGGGCGAGACCATCGTGCGTCATCTGGCCGAGGAGCCGGCGTTCGAAGGCATCGGCTATGCGACCGCGGCCAAGCTATGGAAGTCGTTCGGCGACAATCTCTATGCACTGCTCGGCAATGGTGATGCCGTGCGCTTGGCCGATGTACTGGGCGCGGACCGAGCCGAAAGGTTGGTGCTGGCGTGGCGGGAGAAGTTGGCCGAAGGCGACGTCGTCGTCTGGCTTGATGAACACGGGTTCGACGCACGACTTGCCAAGAAGATCATCCGCCTGTGGGGTGCAGACGCTGCCGCCAAGCTGCGGGAATCACCCTACGTGATGATGGCCTTGGCCGACTGGGCGGTGGTCGATGCCGCTGGCCGAAAGATCGGCGTTTCTACCGACGATCCGAGGCGCCTCGTCGCGGCCGTGGAATCCGTGCTCTACGCCCGGCTGGACCAGCATCACACCTGGATCGGACATCGCGATCTCGTCACCGCGGTCGGCCGGCTGCTGAAGTGCCCACCTGCGAAGGCCGAGGAGGCCCTGGCGGCCGCTGTCGCACAGCGGGCGGCGATCCCGATCGGAGGCGGCTTCCAGGCCGCCGGGGCGCACATGATGGAGCGCTACGTCGCGGACCGGATCCGGGAGATGCTCGCCGAGCCCGCCATGGGCGACCTGATCGCCCGCGAGGTTTCCGACGGCGAGCTCCATGCGTGGCTCGATCGGCAAGACCTGGGCGTGGCGCTCGACGACGAGCAGCGGGAGGCCGTCCGCATCGCAGTCCAAGAGCGCTTCGGCATCGTCCGTGGGGGCGCTGGCGTAGGCAAAACCACGGTTCTGAAGGCCGTCGCCCGTGCGTGCGCGTCGTTCGGCCGGACGACCCACATGATGGCTCTAGCGGGCCGTGCCGCCGTCCGCATCAGTGAGGCGGCCGGCTGGCCGGCATCGACCATCGCCGCGTTCTTGAAGGGGGTTGAAGCCAGGAATATCGCGCTCGGCCCGGAGTCGCTGGTCGTGATCGACGAGGCCTCGATGCTCGATCTGCCGACCATGTACCGGATTTTGCGGTCCTTGCCGGACGGATGCCGGCTCCTGCTGGTGGGCGACGCTGGCCAGCTTCCCCCGATTCAGTTCGGCCTGGTGCTGCATGCGCTGGTCGAGCGGAACGAGATCCCGTCGGTCGAGCTCACCCGCGTGTACCGCCAGACCGAGGCGACGGGCATTCCCGCCGTCGCCAGCGCGGTGCGAGCCGGCCAGCTGCCCGGCCTGCCGGACAAGGTCGACGCTGCCAGCCACGGGGTCGCGCTGATCTCGTCCAGCGAGCTTTCCACCGACCAGATCGTCGATGTGGTCGCGGACCTCGGCGGCTTCGCGGAGGAACTGCGGATCGTCTGCGCCGTGAAGGCCGGCCCGGCCGGTACCGAGGCGCTGAACGCGCGCTTCCACGACATTTTCGCGGTCGGCCGCCGCCGGCATCCGACAAGGCGCCTCGCCGAGGGCGAGCCGGTGATGTTCCTCAAGAACGACTACCAACTGGGACTGCGCAACGGCAGCCTCGGCCGCATCACCGGCATCGAGGACGGGAAGGTGACCACCGACTTCGACGGGACCGAGGTTGAACTAAGCGGCTATGGGCTCGACGACCTCGCGCTGGCCTATGCGATCACGGTGCACAAGGCCCAAGGCTCCAGCTTCCGGAAAGTCGTCATCCCGATCCAGAAAACGCGGCTGCTGGACCGGTCGCTGGTCTACACCGCAGTCACGCGCGCCACGGACCTGGCGGTCATGGTCGGCGACAGCGAGGTGTTGAAGCAGGCTCTACGACGAGAAGCCCACGCCGAACGGCGGGAGACCGCGCTGGGATTGTCGATGGATCCTTCGTACCCGACCACGACCTTCTGATCGATTCAAGGATTCGAATGGTACCCAAACCGGGGCTTCTGGCCGGTCCCCGGGTGAACAGCTCCACTCTTATGTGGAGATATGTGGAGAAGCGGGCGACCGCTCTATCTCGACTGCCATGTGCACGATAGGGTCGGTTTTGTTTCGGTGTTTGTTGACAAACCGTTGACCGACCGGGGGACTTTCGTAGTCGAATCAAGGGACTAACACACACAGTTACAAAGCACTCCACATTCTTCCGTTCTGAGGGTGGCGGGGCGCTTCGCCCCGAATGTCGTCTTGCTCGCGTAGAGCGACAGGATTTCTGACCAATTGGCGGGTAAAGCTCGGTTTTTCCGGGCTTGCCTCATGCGCTGCTTCAAGCCTTTGACGGGGCATCATGTGAATGGTATTAACTTTATGTTAATCCTATTTACATGGATCGCCTGTTGATCGGAGAAAGCCCCGCATGAGCCTCGCGCCGTTGCTTGAGGCTGCTCCAGCGATCCCGCTGCATGCCTTTGCCGCCATGACCGCCTTGGTGCTCGGCCTCGTCCAGTTTGCCGCTCCCAAAGGCACGCTGCCGCACCGGACGATCGGCTGGATCTGGGTGGTGCTGATGGCGGTCGTGGCCGCCTCCTCGTTCTGGATCCACCAGATTCGCCTGGTCGGACCATTCAGCCCGATCCATTTCCTGTCGATCTTCACACTGGTGGTACTGCCGCTCGCGGTATGGCGGGCGCACACCCATCGCGTGGCCGATCACCGGCGGATGATGATCTTCATCTTCGCCGGCGCGCTGGTGGTGGCGGGCCTGTTCACACTGATGCCGGGGCGCATCATGCACCACGTGATTTTCGGGGCGTAAGGGGCGGTTTCGGGCGGCTCGTCCGGGCCCCGCCCAGGGCGGTGCCGGGGAGGGCGTAAGTCTCTGGAAAAACAGTCGGAAAAAGCGCTTCCCTTTACCCCGGCAAGGGTGGTTATCAAGGGCTCGATGCGCTATATGATTCCCAGATAAAACCTCACCGGATTCCCCCTTGGCTGACGACGACGACAAGCCCGGCGACCAGCCGGCGCAACCCTCGGATATTCGCCCCGTCTCCATCTTCGAGGAGATGAAGAAGTCCTATCTCGACTACGCCATGAGCGTGATCGTGGCGCGGGCGCTGCCCGATGCGCGCGACGGTCTGAAGCCGGTGCATCGCCGCATCCTGTACTCGATGAACGAGCAGGGGCACACACCCGACAAGAAGTACGTCAAGTCCGCCCGCGTGGTCGGCGACGTCATCGGTAAGTATCATCCGCACGGCGACCAGTCGATCTACGACGCCATGGTCCGCATGGCGCAGGACTTCTCGATGCGCGTGCCGCTGATCGACGGCCAGGGCAATTTCGGCTCGGTCGACGGCGATCCCCCGGCCGCCTATCGTTACACCGAAGCGCGCCTGACGAAGGCGGCGCTGGCTCTGCTGGCCGACATCGACAAGGACACCGTCGACTTCCAGCCGAACTACGACAACAACGAGACCGAGCCATCGGTCTTGCCGGCCAAGTTCCCGAACCTTCTCGTCAACGGCGCGGGCGGCATCGCGGTCGGCATGGCGACCAACATCCCGCCGCACAATCTCGGCGAGGTCATCGACGCCTGCGTCGCTCTGATCGACAACCCTGCGCTCACCATCGACGAGCTCATCAACATCGTGCCGGGACCGGATTTCCCGACCGGCGGCGTCATTCTCGGACGCGCGGGCATCCGCGCGGCCTACCACCTCGGCCGCGGCTCGATCGTGATGCGCGGCAAGGTCGCGATCGAGACCATCCGCAAGGAGCGCGAGGCGATCATCATCACCGAGATTCCCTACCAGGTGAACAAGGCGACGATGGTCGAGCGCATCGCCGAGCTGGTCAAGGAAAAGAAGATCGAGGGCATCGGCGACCTGCGCGATGAATCGGACCGCGACGGCTACCGCGTCGTCATCGAATTGAAGCGCGACGCCGTGCCGGACGTCGTGCTGAACCAGCTCTACAGATTCACGCCGCTGCAGACGAGCTTCGGCGTCAACATGGTGGCGCTCGACAGCGGCCGTCCGCGGATCATGCATCTGAAGGACCTGCTGGCCATCTTCGTCGACTTCCGCGAGCGGGTCGTCACGCGGCGCACCAAGTTCCTGCTCGCCAAGGCGCGCGATCGCGCGCATATCCTGGTTGGTCTCGCGATCGCGGTCGCCAATATCGACGAGATGATCCGGGTCATCCGGACCTCGCCCGATCCGACCACCGCCCGCGACACCCTGATGTCGCGCGACTGGCCGGCCCGGGACGTCGAGGACATGCTGACGCTGATCGACGATCCGCGTCACCGCATCAGCGCCGACGGCACGATCCGGCTGTCGATGGAACAGGCGAGGGCGATTCTCGACCTGCGCCTGCAACGCCTCACCGCACTCGGCCGTGACGAAATCCGCGACGAGCTCGACAAGCTCGCCGGCGAGATCGCCGATTATCTCGACATCCTGCGCTCGCGCGAGCGCGTGCTGGGCATCATCAAGACCGAGCTCGCCGAGGTGAAGGCCGAGTTCGCCACCCCGCGCCGCACCGTGATCATGGAGCAGGAGGGCGAGGTCGAGGACGAGGACCTGATCCAGCGCGAGGACATGGTCGTCACCGTATCGCACGCCGGCTATGTCAAGCGGGTGCCGCTGTCGGCCTACCGGGCGCAGCGCCGCGGCGGCAAGGGCCGCGCCGGCATGCAGACCCGCGACGAGGATTTCGTCTCGCGCCTGTTCGTCGCCTCCACGCACACGCCGGTGCTGTTCTTCTCCTCGCGCGGCCAGGTCTACAAGGAAAAGGTCTGGCGGCTGCCGATGGCGGCGCCGAACGCGCGCGGCAAGGCGCTGATCAACATCCTGCCGCTGGAGCAGGGCGAGCGCATCACCACGATCATGCCGCTGCCCGAGGACGAATCGACCTGGGGCAACCTCGACGTGATGTTCGCGACGACGGGCGGCAATGTCCGGCGCAACAAGCTGTCCGACTTCGTCGACGTCCGCCGCTCCGGCATCATCGCCATGAAGCTCGACGAGAATGAAGCGATCGTCGACGTGCAGATCTGCACCGAGCACGACGACGTGCTGCTGACCGGCGCCGGCGGCCAGTGCATCCGCTTCCCCGTCACCGACGTGCGCGTGTTCACCGGGCGTACCTCGATGGGCGTGCGCGGCATTGCGCTTGGCGAGGGCGACAAGGTGATTTCGCTCGCGATCCTGCGCCATGTCGAGACCACCTCCGACGAGCGCTCGGCGTACCTGAAGATGCGCCGCGCGGTGGCCGGCGAAGCCACGGCCGAGGAGCCTGCGGTGGACGCCGAGGCCGAGGAAACCTCCGGCAGCTTCCAGCTCGCCCAGGAGCGCTATGTCGAGATGTCGGCGGCCGAGCAGGTCGTGCTCACCGTCTCCGTCAACGGCTACGGCAAGCGGACCTCGTCCTACGAGTACCGCACGACGGGGCGCGGCGGCAAAGGCATCGTCGCCATGAGCGTCAATAACCGCAACGGCAATCTGGTTGCGTCCTTCCCCGTGGAGGACGCCGACCAGATCATGCTGGTCACCGACAAGGGTCAGCTGATCCGCTGCCCGGTCGAAGGCATCCGCATCGCCGGCCGCTCGACGCAGGGCGTGATCGTGTTCGACACCGCCGAGGACGAGCACGTCGTCTCGGTCGAGCACATCACGGAGGAGGCGGAGAGCGGGAATGGGACGAACGGGGAATAGCGAGTAGCGAATAGGATAAGCCTATTCGCTGTTCGGCACTCACCATTCGCTAAATCTCCAGCTCGGTCCCGAACTCCACCACCTGCTTGGTCGGCACGCCGAAGAATGCGGCCGAGCGTTCGGCGTTGCGCTGGAGGAAGGCGAACACGGTTTCGCGCCAGACCCACATGCCCGGCACGTCCTCGCGCGGGATGATGGTCTCGCGGCCGACGTAATAGGTGATGTCGGAGAGGTCGATGCCGGGCAGCTTGTCCTGGCGGCAGGTCAGCGTCAGCCCCTCATAGATCGTCGGGTTCTGCATGAAGCCGTAATGCAGGATCACGCGGGTGATGCCCGGGATGATCTCGATCACCTCGGCGCGGTCCTCGTCCGTGATGTGCGGGGATTCCTCGATCAGCACGGTGACGAGGAGGACGCGCTCGTGCAGCACATGGTTGTGCTTGACGAACTGGGTCAGCGCGAGCGGCACGCCGCGCGGCGCGGAGGCCAGGAAGACGGCCGTGCCGGGGAGGCGGGCGCTGCATTTGTTCACCGCGGTCTCGATCAGGTCCTCCTCGGGCTGGCGCAGCTTCGCGCGCGCCGCCTCGACCAGCTTCACGCCGGCGCGCCAGGTCAGCATCAGGAAAGCGACGAGGCCCGCGAGCAGCAGCGGAAACCAGCCGCCCTCGAACAGCTTGATCGAATTGGCCGAGAAGAAGATGACGTCGATGACGAAGAAGGAGCCGTTGACCGCGACCACGAGCCAGGGCGAATAGCCCCACTGGATCGCAACCAGGGCGGCCAGCAGCGTCGTGATCGCCATCAGCAGCGAGACCGCGATGCCATAGGCGCCGGCGAGCGCGTCCGAGGTGCCGAAGCTCAGGACCGCCCCTAACGTTGCGGCGGCGAGCAGCCAGTTCACCAGGGGCACATAGATCTGGCCGATCGCATCGCTGGTGGTGTGGCGGATCTGCATGCGCGGCAAAAAGCCGAGCTGGATCGACTGTTGCGTCAGCGAGAACACGCCGGAGATGATCGCCTGCGAGGCGATCACGGTCGCCACCGCCGAGAACGCGACCAGCGGATAGTGCAGGGCGTCGGGGCAGAGCTGGAAGAACGGGTTCTCGATCATGCTGGGATCGGTGATCAGCAGCGCGGCCTGGCCAAAGTAGTTCAGCACCAGCGCGGGCAGGCAGATTGCGAACCAGGCGAGCCGGATCGGCAGGCGGCCGAAATGGCCCATGTCGGCATACATGGCCTCGCCGCCGGTCACCGCGAGGAAGGCCGCGCCGAGGATCCCGAAGGAGACGTGAAAATCCTGGTGGATCAGGAATTCGACGGCGTAGAGCGGGCTCAGCGCTGCCAGCACGGCGGGCGCCTTGACGATGCCGTGGATGCCGAGGGCGGCGAGCACGATGAACCAGGCCAGCATCACCGGTCCGAAGATGCGGCCGATGAAGCCGGTGCCCTGCTTCTGCATCATGAACAGGCCGACCAGGATGACGACGGTGACGGGCACGACGGCCGGTGCAAGCGAGGGCGCGTCGACCTTGAGGCCTTCGATGGCGCTGAGCACCGAGATCGCCGGCGTGATCGCGCCGTCGCCATAGAGCAGGGCGGCGCCGACGAGGCCGATCACCAGAAGATGCGCGCGCCAGGTGCCGGGTTGGGCGTTGCGGGCGTGGAGCAGGGCCAGCAGGGCGACGATGCCGCCTTCGCCGCGGTTGTCCGCGCGCAGGATCAGCAGCGCATATTTCAGCGAGATGATCAGCAGCAGGGCCCACAGGATCAGCGAGGCAACCCCCAGGACAGCGTCCGGAGTTACGGTCGCGCCGTGGGTGGCCGCCTTGGCGGCTTCCTTCAGGGCGTAGAGCGGGCTGGTGCCGATATCGCCATAGACCACCCCGAGGGCGCCCATCGTCATGGCAAGCGGCAGTGGATCAGGATGATGGCCGGAAGCGACTGCGGGCGTACTGGACAATGGCGACCCCCTGATAGGATCGCGCCCGGCGGGCCATTCCGACGGGCGCGAGCATCACGCAGTCTGCGACGAGACGTCGCAAATATCCATGGGGTTTATCTTGTCGTCGATCTTGGACTCGATCTGGGAGGCTCACCTGACGCGAAACTGACAGACCGGGCTACGGGGTGCGGTCGGCCGTCACGAGGCGAGCCACGCGAACGTCAGCCTTGGTGCCGGCGCGGCGGAGGCAGGACGCTTCGAAATTCGGCCAGGCCTGCTGCGAGCAATCGCGGCCGATGGAGCGGATGTCGAGCCGATCGGCCTTGGCAAGCGGCTGCGGCACGCTGGCCTCGACGGTCGGGGCAAAGCCGGGCAGGAGGGTGAGGGCTGCGGCAACACACGCAGAGATAGCGATCGCTGAAAGAGCCTTGATCATTGACAGTCCCCTGTGATGCGGCCGCTACGCCCAGTATGCGGCCCGTCATTCGTTGGCTGGATTAGTAACCATGGCCAGTTTCCGGACGTCTTCGCGGACGCGGGAAATGGTTTCGTTCGCGCTCCGTTTTGTTTCGTGGCCGTCCCGAGGACGAAACAAAGCGGCCGTCGCCGACGCGGCAGGCGGGACATTTTTCGGGAAACGGCAGAGAAACGGCAGGAAAGCGGTCAGGGAACCAGCCCGGCTTGCCGGGCCGGGCGGGGCGCGGTAGGACGGGGCCATGCCGCGCATTGCCTTCTACCCAGGTTCCTTCGACCCCATCACCAACGGCCATCTGGACGTGGTCCGGCACGCCGTTCCGCTGTGTGACCGGTTGGTGGTCGCGATCGGCGTCCATCCCGGCAAGAAGCCGCTGTTCTCGACCGAGGAGCGGCTCAAGATGCTCCATGACGTCTGCGGGCCGGTCGCGGCCCAAGTCGGCTGCACGCTTGAGGCCGTGACCTATGACGATCTCGCGGTCACCGCGGCGCGCAGGCACGGCGCGACTGTCATGATTCGGGGTCTGCGCGATGGCACCGACCTCGACTACGAGATGCAGCTCGCCGGAATGAACGGCGCTATGGCGCCCGACGTGCAAACCGTCTTTCTGCCGGCTTCTCCGGCGGTCCGCCCAATTACCGGCACACTGGTGCGCCAGATCGCCGCCATGGGCGGAGATATTTCGACCTTCGTGCCGCCGCTGGTAGCAAGTCTGCTCAAGGCCAAATTCGCCGGATAACGGCGCACCTCTTCATCTGACCTGATCCGGAGTTTTCATGATCCGTCGTCTCGCAATTCTTGCCACGATCTTTGCCGCGCTCGTTGGCGCGGTCCCGGCGGGCGCACAGACCCTGCCGGCCGGCCTCGACAAGGCCAACGCGATCGTCATCGACACCACCAAGGGCCGCATCGTCATCAAGCTCAGGACCGATCTTGCGCCCCAGCACGCCGAGCGCCTCAAGCAGCTCGCGCGCGAGGGCTTCTACAACAACGTGCCGTTCCACCGCGTGATGGACGGCTTCATGGCGCAGACCGGCGACGGCCAGAATTTCAACGGCACCGGCGGCTCGAAATATCCGAACCTGAAGCAGGAATTCTCCAAGGTGCATTTCGCGCGCGGCATCGTCGGCATGGCCCGGCGCGGCGACAGCGTCGATACCGCCAACTCGCAGTTCTTCATCATGTTCGCGGACGGCGGCAGCCTCGACAACAATTACACCGTGATCGGCGAGGTCGTGCAGGGCATGGACGTCGTCGACAAGCTGAAGAAAGCGCCGGCCGGTTCGCCGAGCGGCACCGTCACCGATCCCGACAAGATGGTGAAGGTGCAGGTCGCCTCCGACATCAAATAATGGGAGGGGCGATGGCGCGCTGCGGCAACAAGCTTCTGCTGGCTGCCGCGGTGCTGTTTTTCGGCATCTCCGGCGCGGCCGCCGAGGACGCGCAGGTCAACACCATCCAGGACATCTTCCGGCATCTGCGCACCTGCTGGAAGCCGCCGCCGCCCGCAAAGGCTCGCCCTATCGACATCACCGTCGTCGTGAGCTTTAACCGGTCCGGAAACATTCTGGGCCATCCGAGGATTACCTATGAATCCGCGGAGGCCTCCGACAATGACCGGCTGCAATACCGGATCGCGGTGATGGAGGCGTTGCAACGCTGCACGCCGATGCCATTTACCGATGCAATGGCCGGCGCCGCCGCGGGGCGTCCATTCGCGATCCAGTTCCGCAACCGGAAGACTTCACCTCCAACGCAAGAGAGACCAGCATGAGTGTCACCGAAAACACATTGATCCTCGAGACCACGCAGGGCCCCGTTACCATCGAGATGCGGCCCGACCTCGCGCCCGGCCATGTCGCGCGCATCAAGGAGCTGGTCCGCGAAGGCTTTTACGACGGCATCGTGTTCCACCGCGTGATCGAGGGCTTCATGGCGCAGACCGGCTGCCCGCACGGCACCGGCACCGGCGGCTCCGGCAAGAAGCTGAAGGCCGAGTTCAACAAGGAGCCGCATGTGCGCGGCACCGCCTCGATGGCGCGCGCTGCGAGCCCGGATTCCGGCGACAGCCAGTTCTTCATCTGCTTCGACGACGCCCGCTTCCTCGACAACCAGTACACCGTGTGGGGCAAGGTCACCGAGGGCATGGAGAACGTCGACAAGATCAAGCGCGGCGAGCCGGTGCAGAATCCGGACAAGATCGTCAAGGCGCGGATGGCGGCGGACACGGAGTGACCGCGTAGCGGTCATTCCGGGGCGCGCGAAGCGCGAACCCGGAATCTCGCGCCACAATCTCGGGATTCCGGATCGCCGCGCTTGAGGCGCGGCGTCCGGAATGACGGTGATAGTGAGACATGCGCACCGACCTCTTCGATTTCGACCTGCCCGCCGAGCGCATCGCCCTGCGCCCGGCGAGCCCGCGCGACTCCGCGAGGATGCTGGTCGTGGAGGGCGGTGCGCTGCGCGACCGGATCATTTCCGAGCTGCCGCAATGGCTGAAGGGCGGCGACCAGCTCGTCGTCAACGACACCAAGGTCATCGCGGCGCAGCTCAAGGGCCGCCGCATCGGCCGCGAGACCGAGCCGAAGATCGAGGCGACGCTGATCAAGCGGCTCGACGGCTCGCGCTGGCAGGCGCTGGTGAAGCCCGCCAAGAAGCTTGTTGCCGGCGACCGCATCCGCTTCGGCAACGAGGGCAAGGTCTGCCTGCTCGGCCATCTCGACGCCGAGGTCGAGGCCAAGGGCAGCGAAGGCGAGGTGACGCTGTCGTTCTCGTTCCACGGCCCGACACTGGACCAGGCGATCGCCGATCTCGGCAGCCCGCCGCTGCCGCCCTACATCGCCTCCAAGCGCACGCCCGACGATCAGGACCTCGCCGACTACCAGACGATGTTCGCGGCCAACGAAGGCGCTGTTGCAGCGCCGACAGCAGGGCTGCATTTCACGCCCGCGCTGGAGCAGGCGCTGCGCGAGCGCGGCGTCGGCCTCAACCGCGTGACGCTGCATGTCGGGGCAGGGACGTTCCTGCCGGTGAAGGTGGACGACACCGCAGGTCACAAGATGCACGCCGAGTGGGGCACGATCTCGGCCGAGACCGCGGAGCGGCTGAACGTTGCGCGGAAGAACGGCGGGCGCATCATCGCGGTAGGCACCACGTCGCTGCGGCTGCTTGAAAGCGCAGCAAGCGAGGACGGCACCATCCAGCCGTTTGCGGCCGAGACGTCGATCTTCATCACCCCCGGCTATCGCTTCCGCGCCGTCGATATTCTGCTGACCAATTTCCACTTGCCGAAGTCGACGCTGTTCATGCTGGCGTCGGCATTCTCGGGGCTGGAGACGATGCGGCGGGCCTATGCGCACGCGATTGCGCAAGGCTACCGGTTCTATTCGTATGGCGATGCATGCTTGTTGTTTCGGGCAGAGCCGTAGGGTGGGTTAGCGAAGCGTAACCCACCACGGTCTATCTTCGCGGAAGCGAAAGAGGTGGGTTACGCCAGCGGACTGCGCTTCGCGCAGCCGCGGGCTAACCCACCCTACGTACCTGCTTCGTTACGCCATCACGCGCTGCGGCAGCAACTCCGCGATCTGCACCGCGTTGAGCGCAGCACCCTTGAGCAGCTGATCCGCCGCCACGAACATCGAGATCGAATGCCCCGAGGGATCGCTGAGGTCCTTGCGGATGCGGCCGACCAGGACATCATCCTGGCCCGAGGCGTCGATCGGCATCGGGAAGTGGTTCTTCACGCGGTCGTCGACGACCTTCACGCCGGGCGCCTGCGCCATGATGGCGCGGACCTGGTCCTCGTTGATCGGCTTCTCGCATTCGAAGGTGATGGCCTCGCAATGGGCGCGCAGCACCGGCACGCGGACGCAGGTGACGCCGACGGCGATGGTCTCGTCCTCGAAGATCTTGCGGGTTTCCTTGATAACCTTGGTCTCTTCGTCGTTGTAGCCGGTCTCGGGGTCGACCGCGGTGTTGTGGTTGAAGAGATTGAAGGCGTAGGGGTGCGGCATCACCTTGGGCGTATAGACCTGCCCGTTGAGATTGGCGCGGGTGGACTCGACAAGCTCCTCCATCGCGGCGGCGCCGGCGCCGGAGGCCGCCTGGTAGGTCGATATGATGACGCGCTTGATGCGGTTCTTCTGATGGATCGGCCAGAGCGGCACCAGCGCGGTGATCGCGGCGCAGTTCGGGTTGGCGATGATGCCCTTGTGGTCGCGGATGCGGTTGGCGTTGATCTCGGGGATCACCAGCGGCACGTTCGGATCCATCCGGAAGGCGGAGGAGTTGTCGACCACGACCGCGCCGGCCTTGACCGCAACAGGCGCGAACTTCCTGGAGATGCTGCCGCCGGCGGAGAACAGGGCGATATCGACGCCCTCGAAAGACCGCTCGGTCAGTTCCTCGATGACGACGTCACGCCCGCGGAACGACACCGTCTTGCCGGCCGAGCGGGCGCTTGCCAGCGCTTTGAGCTTGCCGACGCGGAAACCACGCTTGTCCATGGTGGCGATGAATTCGGCGCCCACCGCACCGGTGACGCCGACAATCGCGACGACGGGATCGTTACTCACTTTGTCCTCCATTGCGTTGAAATCCAGACAACAAAAAAGCCCCGGACCATCGAGGGCGGGGCTTCGGTAAAGCTGATGCGTTTCAGTCGACGACTACGCGCGCACGCCTCCCCGGGCCCCGAAGGCCGTGGTGGTTTTGGTCGTGCGTTTGGTGGTCGTGAACATGGCGGCGACTTATGCGGGAGAGTCTTGCGCCCGTCAATGGCTTTTCGGCGGGATTGTGGCCGTCGGCCGGGACCCGTGTCTACTTCGTCCGGGCGCCCGGCGGCTCGAGGATGACCTCCTTGAGGTCGTCGCCGCTGATCACGACGATCGCGAAATTGAGCCGGCCGTGTTCGCGCACGAGCCCGCCGCTGATCGCCTTGCCCGAGGCCGCGCGCTCGGCGACGCGCACGGCGTCGGCGAGGCGGTGCCTGATCGTACCAAGCGCTGCGAGATTGTCGCGGTCTTCGTGGTCGAGTTCGGCGAGGGGGAGGGCGGCTTCGCCGCCGACGAGCTCGCCGGTCGCGGCATTGATGGTGTGGCGCCAGATCCGGTCGTTGTGCAGGGTCTTCACCCGGTAGACCGGCACGCCGGAGGCGCCGTCAAAACTCACGTCCGCCGTCGTGGCGCCGGCATGGCGGGACTCTGCGATGGCCATGGCCTGGCTGATCGAGATCGGCGAGCCGCGGAAGCGCTCGATCTCGCGGCTGACCGCTTGGCGGTCTGCCTCGGCGTCACCATCTGTGTCGCTGTGGAGCGCGGTCGGTGTGCCTGTGGTCACGAGCGCTCGTGCGGGCGCTGCGAGGAGCAGCGCGGGCAAGGCGATCGCAAACAGTCGCGAGGTCCATCGTTTGGCTGTCGTCATGCTCGAAACCCTCGGCCAGCGAGTGTGCCGCTTTTTTCACCAGCCCCAAAAGAGGTCCATACCGCTTCGAACGCCGCGACGGGTACAGCCCGCCACGACGCTCTGCGGCCGGCCGCGAATTCTTTACGATCATCCGGCCCGTACCGGCTTATAACTAAACCATACCGTATCGTTTTATTTTGGTCAACGGCGTTGCGATGGCCCCCTTGGGGATAGATTGCCAGCTCACGGAATTGTCAGCGGGAGGAGCGTCGCCGCGGCGTGCCCTTGGGGGCGTCCTGGACGCGGCCGGCGGGGCCCAGCGCACCGGCCAGGAACAGCTTGATCGCCGTGCGCATCCGCTTTTCCGCGGACTTCAGCTCCAGTGCCGTTCCGAACGTCGCCATGCGGTGGGTATGACCGACGACGACGTCGAGAAATACTTCCGCTGCGATGGTGGTGTCGTCGACGTCGAGCGCGCCTTGCGCCACCAGATGGTCGAAGAAGCGCGCCGTCGTGGCAACAGCCTTGAGCCAGCCTTCCTCCATGCCGAGCTTGGCGACATCGGGGAAGTTGATGGCCTGTGACGTCATCATGCGGCTGAAGGCGACGGCATCGGGCCCGCAGGTGAAGCTCAGCATCTCGCGCCCGATCTCGACCAGCCGCTGCTCGACGGGGATGTCCGAGGCGCTGCTGAGCTGCGTCTCGGCGGCCGCCGACAGCGGCGCAAGCCAGCGCGCGATCTCGCGCCTCAGCACGGCGGCAAACAGGCCGCGCTTGTCGCCGTAGCGGGAATAGACGGTGGGCTTGCTCACCCGCGCCGCTTCCGCAACAGCATCGAGCGAGGTGGCGTCGAAGCCGCGATCCAGGAACAGACGGGTGGCGACCTCGATCAGCCGCTGGTCGCGCTCGATCGCGGCGGTCTTGGTCGGCCGGCCGCCGCGCGATTTCGGCACCTCGCGCCGTGCTGCCGCCGGTCTTGTCCTGGTCGCAGTCAATCCCATGCCCAATGATTCCTGCGCGGTCGTGACGTCAGTCATTGCTCTATAACGCGCAGCAGCCGGGGCGTCATCGCCAATCTGGCCGAATTGGCCGCATCGTCAACGGTCTTGAAACGACCTCGTTCCGCCACCGGGGTCTCATGGCAGCGCCGAAGTCCAGGCCTGGCCCGCGGCCGCCTTCTCATATCCGTACTGATACAGCGCCCGCATATAGGCGGTGTCGAAGCCTTCCGAGGGCGGTGCGGGGTAGTCGCGCGCGATGTAGGAGAGATGGAAGCCGAGGTGGTTGCGCCTGGCGAAATCATAGGTCGAGAAGATGATCGAACGCGTCTGCGACTGGGTGATCGACGACAGGCTGCGCGAGGCGACATCGACGGTGCTGTTGGACACGAGCTCGAAGTTGCGTTCGATCTTCTTGTTGACGAGGATGTAGATGTCCATCTTCGCACTGCCCGGCAGGCGGCTGCCCTGGAACAGCAAGGCTTCCGGCAGCGTCAGCACCGGGGCGGTCACGCCGCCGTCGACGTGCATCTCCTGAAACCTGCGGCCCTGGCCTTCGGCGTCGATCATGATCGGTGGAAACACCAGGGGAATGCTGGCGGAGGCCGCCATCACGTCGCGAAACAGTTTGAGCGCCTCGGGCGTGCCGACCTCCGCGATCTTGCCCATGTTCCAGATCGCGGTCCGCTGGGTGTCCAGATCGGTCGTCACGATCAGCAGCCGTCGGCCCTTGGCGTTTTCGCGCGCGACCTGTGCCATGATCTCCGGCCCGACATAGCGGGCGACGAGCTCGCGCAGGCGTGTATTGCCGAACAGGCCGGATCCGAACAGCACGCGTATGATGCTGGGATCGTTCAGGAGGCTCTCCGCGATGCCGCTGGTGTAGACCTCCCTCAACGTGTCGTCATATTGCGAGCCGAGAAACGCAAAGGGCGCGATCAGGCCGCCGGTGCTCACGCCCGAGACGACCGAGAAGGTGGGACGGGTTCTGGCCGCGGTCCAGCCGTTGAGCACGCCGACGCCATAGGCGCCGTCCGCACCGCCCCCGGAGAGCGCCAGATAGGACTTCGCCGCGTTGCTGTTGTCCTTCTCGAAGCTGAACTTCGTGACGGGGTCGTCGGCGTAGCGCCGCAGGCCGTCGATATCGAGCACGCGCGACGTGCTGGCCTCGGCGGCGGTATAGGGCGTGCGGGGCAGGGAGGTGCAGGCGCCGAGCGCCAGGCTGCAGGCCAGGACCAGGAACCCGATCAGGCGGGCGCCTGTCTGCCTGCCCCGGCCATGTGAAGGGACGGACCTTTCAGTCGAATATGAAGGGAAGGGCATCGTCGGTGGCTGGCGATCACGCATTTACCGCCGCCGGCAAACTCGCCGCGGCATCTCGTCCAGCCCCACCCTAAAACTACACGGTATCGTTTTGTTTAACAAGGTGGCTGGGACGATATCGGGGGCCATTTGTGTCCCAGTCTGAGGCACAGGCCGGCCGAAGTGCGGTCCCGCGGGTTGATCGGCCTTCTCCGACACGCAATAAGCACCGCCATGAATCGTCCTGACGCAGCTCTTCCCAATCATTTCGAACTGCTCGCCACCGATGGCGCCGCGCGCACCGGGCGCCTGACCACGCCGCATGGCGTGGTGCGGACGCCGGCCTTCATGCCCGTCGGCACCGCCGGCGCCATGAAGGGCATGCACTGGCGCGAGGTGCGCGATGCCGGCGCCGACATCGTGCTCGGCAACACCTATCATCTGATGCTGCGCCCCGGCGCCGAGCGGATCGCGGCGCTCGGCGGCTTGCAGCGGTTCACCGGCTGGAACGGGCCGATGCTGACGGATTCCGGTGGCTTCCAGGTGATGTCGCTGGCGGATCTGCGCAAGGTCAGCGAGCACGCCGTCACCTTCCGTTCGCATATCGACGGCGCCAAGGTCGAGCTGTCGCCGGAGCGCTCGATCGAGGTGCAGCGTTTCCTCGGCTCCGACATCGCCATGCAGATGGACGAATGCGTGCGGCTGCCTGCCGAGCCCGCCGATATCGAGCGCGCGATGCAATTGTCGCTGCGCTGGGCCGAACGCAGCAAGCGCGCCTTCGAGAGCGCGCCAGACGGTTACATGCTGTTCGGCATCGTGCAGGGCGGCGACGTGCCACAGCTTCGTCATGCGAGCGCGGAAGGGCTCGTCGCGATCGGCTTCCACGGCTATGCGATCGGCGGCCTCGCCGTCGGCGAGCCGCAGGCGGTGATGCTGGCGATGATCGACGAGACCGCACCGATGCTGCCGAAAGAGCGGCCGCGCTATCTGATGGGCGTCGGCACGCCCGACGACATCCTCGAAGCCGTGAAGCGCGGCATCGACATGTTCGATTGCGTGATGCCGACGCGGAACGGCCGGCACGGCGTCGCCTTCACCCGCTTCGGTCAGGTCAATCTGCGCAACGCGCGCCATGCCGACGATCCACGCCCGCTCGACGAGGAAAGCTCATGGCCGTCGACGCGCAACTACGCGCGCGCCTACCTGCATCATCTCGTCAAGGCGGGCGAGACGCTGGGGGCAATGCTGCTGTCCGAGATCAATATCGCCTACTATCAGTCCCTGATGCAGGGCATCAGGGACGCGATCGCACACGGAACGTTCGACGAGTTCTACCAGCGTACGCGCGAGGATTGGGCGAGGGGCGACATCGCCCCGCGCCAGGTCGACTGAGGGTCAGTTGCACGCGATCCGGTGCTTGACGGCATGCTTGGTCACGAAGCCGTAGCCGCAATTGTCGCAGGTCCAGAGATAGCTGATCATGTGGTCCGAGACGTAAGCGGATGCTTCGGCGGCGACCATGGAGTCGGCGCAGACCGGACAGGTAGGCAACTCGCTGCAACGCGGATCGCGGTTCGGCGCGACGGTCGACAACACTTCAGCAACTGCTGACATCGTGGTGACCTCCCTGCTTTGAGACGTAAGTCTAACATAAGCAGAATCGCTTGACGAGGTCGCAACACAAAAGCGCTGGTTTTCTGATATTTGTAGCTCACGTGATTTTGCGATGCAGCGTATTTAACATGTGCCGCATTGCTGCTTGCGTGTCGCCGCAAGCTGTCTCTAACTGCGTAAAAGCTGCGATCAGCGCGCCAATTGTCGTCACAGGGAGTTCATCATGGACGCATCGTCCACCACGGGTGCAACGCACCAACCCGGCCGCGGCCGGATCTATGACTCGATTGTCGAAGCTTTTGGCGACACGCCGACCGTGCGATTGCGCCGGCTGCCGGGCATGCACGGCGTGAATGCGACGATTTTGGCAAAACTTGAATATTTCAATCCGGCCGCGAGTGTGAAGGACCGCATCGGCGCGGCCATGATCATCGCCATGGAGAAGGCCGGCATCGTCAAGCCGGATACCGTGCTGATCGAGCCGACCTCCGGCAATACCGGTATCGCACTCGCCTTCGTCGCCGCCTCGCGCGGGTATCGGCTCAAGCTGGTGATGCCGGAATCCATGTCGATCGAACGGCGCAAGATGCTGGCCTTTCTCGGCGCGGAGCTGGTGCTGACGCCGGCCGCACAAGGCATGAAGGGCGCGATCGCCGCCGCCGAGGAGCTTGTGAAGACGACGCCGAACTCGGTGATGCCGCAGCAGTTCAAGAATCTCGCCAATCCCGAGGTGCACCGCCGCACCACCGCCGAGGAGATCTGGAACGACACCGGCGGCAACATCGATTTCTTCGTCGCCGGGGTCGGCACCGGCGGCACGATCACCGGCGTCGGCCAGGTGCTCAAGCCGCGCAAGGCCTCGTTGCGGGTGGTGGCGGTCGAGCCGGAGGAGAGCCCGGTGCTGTCAGGGGGGCAGCATACGCCGCACAAGATCCAGGGCATCGGCGCGGGCTTCGTCCCTGATATCCTCGACCGCTCCGTGATCGACGAGATCGTCAAGATCAACTCGACCACGGCGATCGAGACCTCGCGCGCATTGGCGCGGCACGAGGGCATTCCGGGCGGCATCTCCTCGGGCGCTGCGATCGCCGCCGCGCTTCAGATCGGCAAGCGGCCGGAAGCTGCGGGAAAAACCATCCTGGCGGTGGTGCCGTCGTTCTCCGAGCGGTATCTTTCGACGGCTCTGTTTGAGGGAATCTAGGACATGGCGGATCTACCGAGGCGGCCGCGCACGCTTGGCGATGCCAGGACCGAGGCCGAGGCGGCGTTCAAGAAGGTGACGGCCAAGGTCGCCGCGGCGCCGCCAAAGCAGAACGTGGCGCCGGGGGTCAAGGAGCAGGTCACGCTGCGCATCGACCAGGACGTGCTGGAGTTCTTCCAGGAGGGCGGCCCCGGCTGGCAGGACCGCATCAACGAGGCGCTGCGGAAGGCGGCGGGGAAGTAGGCTCCACGCCGGGTCTGGCTGGTCGTTCGAAGGCCGATGCGCCCAGGATCCACGCAGCAAGCTCAGAGGACCTGGGACAGAAACCGCTGCGTACGCTCGTCCCTGGCCGCCGTAAACAATGTCTCCGGCGGCCCGTGCTCGACGATCACACCGCGATCGGTGAAGTAGACGTGATCGGCGACCTCACGTGCGAAGTTCATTTCATGGGTGACGAGGAGGCACGTCATCCCATCCTCGGCAAGCTCTCGGATGGTCACCAGAACCTCCTTGACGGTTTCCGGGTCGAGGGCGGCCGTGACTTCGTCGAACAGCATGATGTCAGGCCGCATCGCCAGGGAACGGGCAATGGCCACGCGCTGCTGCTGTCCGCCCGAGAGTTCGCCAGGATAGCTGTCCTCCTTTCCTGCGAGCCGCACCTTGGCGAGCAGCGCTCGGGCGCGCGCCTCGACCTCGGCACGTTTCTGGCCGAGAACATGGATCGGCGCCATCATCACGTTCTGGAGCGCCGTCTTGTGCGGGAACAGGTTGTACTGCTGAAATACCATTCCGACCTTGCGCCGGAGCGCCAGCTTGTCGAGCCTGGGATCGGTGACCTCGATGCCTTCGATCTGAATGCTGCCGGACGAGATCGGCTGGAGAGCGTTGATGCAGCGGATCAGCGTGGACTTCCCTGATCCCGACGGGCCGATGATGCAGATCACCTCGCCCTTCTTCACCGACAGGCTGATGCCTTTCAGAACCTCGAGAGCGCCGAATGATTTTCTGACTTCAACGCATTGAACGATGGGCTGATCCGGAGTCCAGGTCGCGACCATGCTCTGCTCCCTCAGCGCACGCGGAATCGACGCTCGAGACGAGCGGTCCAGAGGTTGATCGGATAACAATAGAGAAAGAAGCACAGCAGTGCGAAACCGTAGAGCGGCGCGAACAGTTCCGGTCTGCCGCCTTCGGCAGCATGCACCTGCGCCGTCAGCGTGAGCATTTCCGAGACGCCCACGATCGATGCAAGCACCGTCGCCATCGCGACAAGGGCATAGATGTTCATCCAGGGCGGCAGCATTCGCTTGATGCATTGCGGCAGCATGATCAGCCACATGGTCTGGCGTCGCGTAAATGACAGCGATTCAGCCGCCTCCCATTGCGTCGACGGAACGGACCGCACGGCTCCGCGTACGACCTCGGCGACGTTCGCCATGACGGGCAGGGCGAAGCCCACGGTTGCCTTGATCCAGTCCGGCAAAGGGACGGTCGTGTTGAAGATGGTGATCTGGAAGGGCACCAGAAACATGATGAAGAACAGCAACACCAGCCAGGGCGCGTTGCGGAAGAATTGAGTCACGAACCAGCTGGCGGTGGCGAGCAACCGGTATTGTGACAACAGGGCCAGACCCAGGCCGAGACCGACGACGGTGCCCAGCAGCATGGCGAGCAAGGAGATCAGGATGTTGAAAGCGAACCCTCGCAGCAGGAGCGGCGACCATTTCACGATGACCTGAAGCGGGGACAGCATCGTCGGTGCGGTCTGCGCCCACGCCGTGGACGCAGCCATCACGGCGCAGAAGCAGAGGATCGCGGCGGATAGCGGGCCGATCCGAACGGACATCCGGGTCGGCGCGAGACGATACGGCAGAAGGACGGCAAGCCTGTGCACGGGCTCGGCGGCCTTCATCGTGCATACCCCGGAATGTGCATTGCCCGCTCCCAGCGATGCATCAACCAGACGAGGACGCCTACGAGGATGCCATAGGTCGCAAGCAACACGACCATCATTTCGAAAACGTTCTGTGATTCCGACCAGATCTGCTTGACCGCATACAGCGTTTCGGGAACCGCGATCGCGTAGGCAAGCGTGGTCGTCTTGAGCAGGTTGACGAGGTTGTTGTTCAGTGCGGGAAGGCAGACGCGAATGGCCAGCGGAAGAACGATATGGATGTAGGCCTTGAGGCGCGTGTATCCCAGCGCCTCGGCGGCTTCCACGGTCGTCCTCGGCACGGCCTCGATGCCGGAGCGGAAGATCTCCACGTTGAAGGCGGCGGCAAACAGTGACAGCGAAATGATGGCCCACTGAACGTTGCTCAGCAGTGCAACGCGCATGCCTGCCGTCTCGACGGCCGGAAGCATGGTGCCGAGCCCGAAATAGAAAAAGAAGATCTGGACCAGCGGTGGCGTGTTGCGGAAGACCACGACGAAAATATTGACGGCCAGCCGCAACAATCTGGACGGGCTACCCTGCATCAAGGCACCTGCCGCGCCGATGACCAGGCTCAGCATGATGGTCGTGACGCTCAGAAACAGCGTCATCTTCAGTCCGCCGAGATAACGATCCCAGTCATACGCATCGTAGAATACGGAGAAATTCAGCCCCGTCGATTGATAGAGGCGCTGAAACCAGTTGCTGATTGCCTGCATTTTGCGCGACACCGAATTGTTGAGGCAATCACCTCGGATCAGTGCATTGGCTTGACCTCTTCGGAGCGCGAGATGGATCCGGCGCTCCGCTTCACGCGTCTATTTGTCCTTGTATTGCTCGTGCATGAGGAGTGAATACTCGGTCGGCGTAATGCCCCACTTCTTTTCCGCTTCCACGATGAGGCCGGTCTTCATCCAATCCTTTGTCGTATCTTCGAGCAGCTTCTGAAGGCTGGTGTTCTCGAGCGCGACAGCGATCATCCATGGCGAAGGCAGGACACCTTTCAGGGGAAGGGCGTAGTCCGTCTTCCACTCGTCCTCGAGCAACTTGCCTTGCAGGAAGGTCTGATCGTAGAGATAGCCGATGCAGTTGCCCTGCTTCATGGCGAACAGAGGCTTCTCCGATCCGTCAAACGCAACAATTTCGGGGCCGTAGGATTTGGCAACATCCTTGTTGTACCAGGCCCCCGACGTTGCACATACGGGCTTTCCCTTGAGCTCGGCCCAGTCCTTGATGCCGGCCTTCTTGTTGAGAAGTATGTTCACATAGTCGGAATAATACAGAGGCTCGATGGCTTGAACGACGCGGCGGCGTTCCGGCCTGTCCGACATGGTCGCGATCAGCAGATCAACCTTGCCCTGCTGAAGAAACTCGATTCTGTTGGACGCCGCGACCGGAACGAGCTCGAGCTTGACTCCGAGGCGCTTGGCAATATCGGCGGCAAGATCAGGCTCGATGCCGACCACATTTCCGGTGGGATCGCGGTATCCAAAAGGTTTGTAGTCTGCCTTGACGCCGACGTTCAACGTGCCGCGCTGCTTGATGGCATCGACGCCATCAGCCGCTTGAGCGCCGCCAAGCATCAGCAGCGCCGCGGCACCTGTCATCATGGACCGGAGCACATTTCTCATGGGACGACACCTCCAGGATTGCAATCACGACGCGCGCCGCGCGTATTCTTTTGCGTTACAAGGTTCGTGCCAAGCGTCACGAAAAACGGGACATGGAGAATGGGGTAAGGTCGATCGAGCTTCGACCATCGACCATCATCTGGGCCACGACGTTTCCGATGCCGGCTGAGTGCTTGAAGCCGTGACCGGAGCACGCCGAGACGACAAAGACTCTGTCCTGGTCGGGGTGCCGGTCGATGATGAAGCCCCGATCGGGCGTGGTCGTGTAGAGACAGGCGGCCGCCTGCGCGACGCGTGGCGTGGCGCCCGCGAGCCGCCCCTTGACGTGCTGCTGGTACATCTTGGCCGACTCCGCCGGATCGACGGTGCGATCGACGGTATCGGCTGTCGTGCTCGTCTCGTACTGCTCGGTCGCCACCTTGATGCGACGATCGCCTGGCAGTGGCGGGAAGCCGTAGAGGTAATCGACATCCGTCGCGCCATGCATCCAGATGAACACGGGGGCGTTTGCGCGATACGCGCTCACGTCATCGAGCTCGTACCAATGAAGCACCTGACGCTTCACCGTGAGCACGCGGTCAAACGGCGCGCCCAACAGGCGAGCATTCCAGGCGCCTGCCGACACGACCACCTGGTCCGCTTCGAAGCTGCCTGAGGGCGTCTCCACCCGAACAACCGAGCCGGCCTGGGCGATAGAGAGAACTTCGACCCCCGTGCGGATTACGGCTCCGAGCTGCTCCGCGCGCGTCAGTTGCGCCTTGATGCAGTTCTCTGGAAGAACGTATCCCCCGCCGGGCTCGTAATAGGCCTTCTCGTTGCCCTCGAGGTTCAGGAATTGCGGGAAGCGATATGCCACCTCTCGCCCGTCGATCACTTCGTGCGCGATGCCGAAGTCACGAGCTGCCGCAATCGAACGTGCGACGAAATCCGGCTTGCCGTGGTGCGACGTCTCGCCGACGCCGGGCGCCATGACGATGACGCCGCACGGGTTCATGAGCTGGACGGACGTCTCGGCTTCGAGCTCACGCCAGATCCGGTGCGTATCCAGCACCAGGGGCACGTAATCGCGGCCTTCACCGACGGCCTGCCGGGTGATGCGGGTCTCACCGTGGCTGGATCCCATCAGGTGGGGAGGGGCAAAGCGATCGACGCCGACCGCTTGGACCCCTCGCTTCGCCAATTGATAGAGGGCCGCGCTGCCCATGGCACCGAGGCCGATCACCAGAATGTCCGCTCGCTCGCTCATGGATTGGGACT
This sequence comes from Bradyrhizobium sp. CCBAU 11386, assembly GCF_028128955.1. Classification (NCBI taxonomy): domain Bacteria; kingdom Pseudomonadati; phylum Pseudomonadota; class Alphaproteobacteria; order Hyphomicrobiales; family Nitrobacteraceae; genus Bradyrhizobium; species Bradyrhizobium sp. CCBAU 11386. The sequence goes on along the minus strand of NZ_LBKA01000017.1, from coordinate 26,645 downwards.
GCTTAATTGTTGGGACAGCATCAAGTCTGCTTTCAAATGCGGCTCTCCTACAAGGATAATTCATGGAATGAAGAGAATTTGCATCCCCATATGACTTCTGCTTAAGTCATTGAGATGCAGCCACCCGTTCCAGACCTGCGAAGCCTGCAGATTGTCGCTGCTGTCGCGGACTCCGGCAGCATGCTCGAGGCGTCCCGCCAATTCGGGATGACGCAATCCGCAGTCTCTCAGGCGGTCCGGCGTGCCGAAGCCGCGGTCGGCGTCGCCTTCTTCGACCGGAGCCGCAGGCCGCTCACGCCGACCCGCGCGGGGCGCATCCTCGCCGACCGCGTTCTCGATCTGAACCGCGACTTCGACGTGCTTCTCAGCACGCTCCGGGCTGCGGCCGAACAGTCCGAGCGCGTTGATCTCAGGCTCGGGCTCGTCGATTCCTACGCGGGCACGGTCGGCGCGCACCTCGTCAAGGAGCTCATGACGGGTTCGATCGCACTAAGCCTGTCTGCATGGTCGGGTCTTGCTCATTCTCATGCGGAGGCCCTGGTTCGTCGCATGATCGACGCGGCGATCACATGCGATGCCATGGACGATCTGTATGATGTCGAGCGTTTCCCGTTCTACCGCGAGCCGTACCTGCTCGTGGTGCCGCGCGGACTGGAAGCTGAATTTGCCGACCTCGACTTGCGCGAGATCCTTGTCCGGCATCGTCTTGTCCGGCATAGCGAACGCTCCTATGTCGGTGCTCAGGTCGAGCGTCATCTCAGCCGTTTGGGTATCCGCCCGCCACGGGCCTTCGAGTTTGACACCTCGGACAGCTTGGTAGCCATGGTCGCTACCGGCATGGGCGTGGCGATCACCACGCCGCTCTGTCTGTTGCAGGGGCTCGCTCACGCTGCTCAAGTCAGCGCGCTCCCCCTGCCTGGTCCTGGATTTTTTCGCGAACTGCTTCTGGTGACCCGCCGGGGAGATCTCTCATCACTGGCGCCGCGCATCGCAGAGATGGCTCGCACGAGCATTACGACGCAGGCGATGCCGCGTATCCGGACGCTCGTGCCCTGGTTCACCCAGGATTACTAAGACCAGCAAGAAAAAGCCCGGCGCGAGCCGGGCTTTTGTATTCGGGGTCTGATCTCGCCTCAGCGGCGGAACATGCCGCCCATCATGCCGCCGACGACGCCGCCGACGAAGGCCGCGCCGGCTGCATCGCCGGCGTTGTTGCGTTGGGGAGCTGGTGCCGGCGCGCTGCTGCCTGCGGGGGCGCTGGCGGCGCGCCGAGCCGCCTTCTGGCTGTTGTCGCTCGCGGTCGGCGGGCCAGCCACGACCTCCGAGAGCAGCGCCTTGTGCTGAAGCTTGTTGAGGTAACCGGACGAGGGATAGCCGCGCGCTGCCTGCCAGCGCTTGAGCACCGACCGGGTTTCGTCGCTGAAGACGCCGGTCTGCTTGGTATCGAAGCCGAGCCCGGAGAGACGACGCTGCACGTCGCGGCGCTGGCTCTTGTCGAGGCCGATCTGGTCCTCGGTGAGCTGAGTGGCTTCATCGGTAAAGGTGGCGGGATCGACGCCTGCGTTGAGCGTGCGGGTCGTCGTCGACGGTCCGCTCTTGATCGCCGCAAGCCGCGCCAGCGCCAGCGCCTTGAACTGGCCGTTCGGATAGGCGGAGAGATAGGCGTTGAGCTCTTCCGGCTTGTTGGACTCTTTCACCGAGCGCCAGTACTCGAGCTCGACACCATCAGAGCTGCCGGCCGTCGCTGCCGGCACGCTGCCGGAAGCGGTCGGCGCGGCATTGGCGACCTGGGTCGTCGGAGCCTGGTTGAGATAGACGGCGCCGATCAGGTTGGTGTGGCCCCAGGGAAGCTGGCCCTTGTGGGTCTCTTCATTGACCTGGGCGCGGACCGACGTCATCGCCTGCTGGATCTCGATGCCGGGCTTGGTGATGTTGTCGATCAGCGCGCGGGTGAACGGGCTGTTGTTGCCCTCCTGGCCGTCGAGCGCGGTCTGGCCGGGGCCGGTTGCGAACGCGATCAGCGTGCCTTCGCCGGACTTCATCTCGGCAAGGCCGCTCTGCACGTTGACGCTGCGGGTCGCGGAGTTCGACTTGATCTTGGCGGCGAACGGATTGTCGCGGCAGGCATCGAGGAAGACGAGCTTGACCTTGGCATCGCCCATGGTCTGCTCGAGTGTCAGGTCGATGTTGATGGCAGCGCCCAGCTTGACATCCATCTCCGACTTGATGTCGGCGTCAACCGGCAGCAGGTAGTTGGTGCCGCCGACGGCGATGCCGTGACCGGCATAGTAGAACAATGCGATGTCGGAGCCCTGCGCCTTGCGGCCGAAGTCGAGCAGCTTTTCCGTCATCTGGTCGCGGCTGAGATTGGACCCCTCGATCACATCGAAGCCGACATTGCGCAGCGTTGCGGCCATCGCCTTGGCGTCGATCGGCGGGTTCGGCAATTGCGCGACGTTCTTGTAGGAACCGTTGCCGACGACGAAAGCAACACGGCGGTCGGCCTTCGCGGCACTGACCGACAGTGCCATGCACATCAGCGAGGCGATGAGGGTGAGATAGCGCATCTGAAATCCCCAGAATCGAATTGCAGGCAGCAACAAATTGGCGGCGAACCTACACGAAAACGCCCGGCTTCGCGCTAGCGAAACGACGGTTCGCCCAACCCATTGCTTCGCGGCCGAATGTGCACGATGGGATGCCCCTTCCAACGTGATCCAGATCACTCTCGGCCACTTTGTTTTTGTCGCGCGAGGCAGCGCGCAGGTTCACGGCGTGCGGGCCGGAATCGGGGCGGCTGGCTTCAGATTCAGGAGGTTGCCGAACAGGATCAGCGCCGCTCCGAGCACGGTCCAGCCGTCGAGCCGCTCTGAATACAGCAGCCAGCCGGCCGCGGCGGTGAGGGGAACCCGCAGGAAGTCCATCGGAACGACCACCGTCGCGTCGGCGTAGCGCATGGCGCTGGCGAGGCAATAATGCGCGAACGTGCCGCAGACCGCGATCACGGCCACCCAACCCCAGACATGAGTGGGCGGCCAGGCCCAGACATAGAGCGTCGGCAGGAAGCCCGCGACCGACTGCACGACCAGCATCCAGAACAGGACCGCCAGCGCGCTCTCGGTGCGGGTGAGCGATTTGACCAGTGCCATGGACACGCCGAAGCCGACCGCCGCGCCGAGCGCGATCAACTGGCCTTGATTGATTTCGCCGGTCGCGGGCCGCACGATGACGATCACGCCGACGAGGCCGAGCACGATCGCGGCGATCTTCCACGATGTCATGCGCTCGGACAGGAAGCTGGCGGCGAGGATTGCGGTCCAGATCGGCATCGTGAACTCGATCGCCACCACCTGGCCGATCGGAATCAGCGTCAGCGCGAAGAACCAGCCGAGCTGCGAGACGTAGTGGATCAGATTGCGTGCGATGTGCTGGGGCAGGCGCGTGGTCTTGAGCGTCGCGAAGCCGCCGGCGCGCCGGATCATCGGATAGAGCATGCAGAGGCCGAGCAGCGAGCGCACTTCCATCACCTGGAAGACGTTCATCTCGCGCACAGCCTCGCGTCCCGCGACCGCCATCACCAGCGTCAGGGACAGCCAGCCGGCCATCCACAATGCAGCCATCGTTTTGGACGGAGAAGTGGTCATTGACGCGGAAGGCAAGGGCGTTGGAGGGCAGGCTGGTATCAGCGACATCAATACGGTTTGCAACGGCCAAAACTGCGGATGCAGCGATGCGCGGGTGCGTGCTAAGGGAAGGTCAACGAGCGAAATGGGAGAAACAGCTCATGCATATCCTGCAGCCGGCCGAATGGAAAAAACCGCGCGGCTTTTCCCATGGCGTCGTGGTCGAAGGGCCGGGCCGCTGGGTGGTGCTGGCCGGGCAGACCGGCGGCGACGAGGCGGGCGACTACGCCCCTGACATGGCGGCGCAGGTCGGGGTCGCGCTGAAGCGGATCATCAAGCTCCTGGGCGAGGCCGGCGCCGGCCCCGAGCACATCGTCCGCCTGACCTGGTACCTGACCAGTCGCAGCGAATATGAAGCCGCAGGTGCCGGCATCGGCGCGGCCTGGAAGGAGACGCTGGGACGCAATTTCCCGCCTTCGACGCTGCTCTATATCGGAGGCCTCGTGGACGACCGGGCCAAGGTCGAGATCGAGGTGACGGCGTTCGTTCCGAGCGCATAAAAAAATCGATCCGGCGCGGGCGCCGGATCGATTATGACGTGGCTGTATCGGCTTAGCGCGACAGCGAGATATTTGCGCCGCGGAACTGGCTATCGGCCTTCAGCGAGACCGTCTGCTTGGTGCCGCTCGTCCTCAACACGAGGTTGGCGTTGAAGCCGGCCGCGCTGACGAGCAGTTCGTAATTCCCGCCGCCGCCGCGGCCCTGGAGCGAGCCGCTGATATTGCGGCTGGCTTCGCTCCAGCTTCCGGTGATGGCGCTGCCCTCGGCCTTGACGTTGGCTCCGAGGTTGAACTTGTAGGCGTCGCTGGCGCAGGTCAGCGACATCTCCATCGTGGGCCCGATCGGAGCGTACTTGGCCCGGCAGCGGATCCGCTCGGTAGAGCCGTCATCCAGGGTGACGGTGCCGCCGCCGTTCCAGCTGCCCGCGAGCGGGGCAAACGGGCCGGACTGGGCCTTGCTTTCAGTGTTCGCGAACGCTGCTGCAAGCAAAACGGCGGCCGCGATCAGCAGCCGCCGGCCTCCGGCGCGAGCGTCAGTTGGTTTATTGGCGCGATGCTTCCCACCGCCCGCTGCACGGTATGCCTGCAGATGCTCCATTCCACTTCCCCGATCCGGCGTTGCCGCTGAGTTGACCGTTGGCATATGCACCATTGATCGAAACTTTCACAAGACCCTCCCGGCCGATGGTGCCGGAAACGTTAGCGCCGGGCGCGGTGATTTTGCCGTCGGCAACCGTCAGCATCGAGCTCGCGGTCGGTTCGCAGGAGCCGGACTTGGTCACGATGGTGACCTGCCAGTTGCCGTCATAGGGGGTCTGGGCGAAGGCGGTGGCGGCGAGGGTGCCGGCGAAAACTGAAGCGGCACAGAACGCCGCGATGCGACCAAAACGCATGAATTCCGTCCTTGAATTTGGCTGATATGCTGACACTTATTCGGACGAAATGTGACCGAAATTTGTTGCAATGCCAAATCGAAAATTGTTCCTGTGGAAACAATGGTTTATTTGTGTTTTTGGCTTCAATTTTCCAAGCAGAATCAATGCGGCTTCACATTAAGGGTAAACGTCAGGACAGACTCGGTGCGGAGGTCGCGAACTGCTCGTCCTGGGTCTTGGCCGGCAGTGCCTTGTGAACCTTGACGTAGTCGATCACGTCGGCCAGCAATTTGAGCCCGAGCGGGGCGAGCGCGCGCTCCCAGAGTTCGCGGGCGGTCTCGCCCCTCTTGACGAAGCACCAGTCCTGCGCGGCGATGGCGCCGGCGTCCATGCGGGCGGCGAGATGATAGATCGTGCCGCCGGCGATCGGATCGCCTTCCTTGATGGTCCATTCCACGGCGGCCTTGCCGCGGTGACGCGGCAGCAGCGAGGGGTGATAGCCGATCCCGCCGTACCTGGCCGCGGCGAGCGCATCCCTGCCGATCCGGGCATGGCTGTGGGCCGTGATGATCATATCGGTGTCGGGGGCGATCTCGGAAGCCACCACCAGCTTCGGATTGGCCTGCACCACCACCTCAATGCCGGCAGCCTTGGCCGCAGCGGCAAGGCGATCCTCGGCGTCGGTCACGACGACCCGTGCGATCGCGACGCTGTGCTCCCGGAGCATGTTCAGGGTGACCACGCCGAAATGGCGGGAGCCGACGAGGGTAATGCGCATGGGTGTCCGATCCGTCTCGCAACTGCGTCATACCCCCGATAACACGTCCCGGCGCCGTGTCACCACCCGCGGGCCATTTGCGCCGGTTATCAACAATGTGCCGGGCGCGGGACACGATGAATTCCACGATTGCGCGGCCGACCGTCCCGCGGCTACGCCTACCGGCCGTGTTACCCCTACAGCGCCTATCGCACAGTGCCGCGGACCTATTGCTGCGCCACCGACCAGCGTTGCCGCACGGCCACGGTCGGGCGGCAAGTGATGGATGCGACGGTTCCTGTGTTTCATTTCGAACAGAATGAATCCATCCCGCCGTTAGAATGGCGATACCGGGGCTGGCGACATTTCAACCCGCATCCGTTTTCGAACCCGGCTTTGGCCGCTGGCCTGATCGCCAGCGGCCTTTTCATGCTCGGCGATCGAGAAATCGTCTGACGGTAATACGTTCTCAACCAGCCTGGCGTATCGACGAATCCGTCGCGGATTTGTATTGCGTACCGCGACACCGAAAATGTCCCGCCGGCGTGGGTGCGCCGCGCGGGCCTTTTCGCCGGGACCGATTTCATGCCGAGCGCGATTGAGCAGATCGTCGACATCTATGTCCGACTGAAGAACCGGCGTGGTCTCGACCAGCTGATGATGCACCGGCAACGGCTCGCGGTGGATCTGAAGAGTAGGTCCGGCTATGATTTCAGCCTGCCGATCAGCCAGATCGACGAGGAGATCGCGATCATCGAGGCGGGCCTCAGCCGGCTGAAGGCGGAGAATCCCGCGGCGCTCTAGCGCGCCTAGGAGCGCTTCCCGCCGTCGATCACCGTGAACAGTGGCCGGGCCTTGGTCGGTTCGACCAGCAGTTCGTCGACCATGGCGCTCGCAGCCTCGACATACTTCCGTGTCGGCTTGTCCAGGGGCCTCAGCGCCTCGTCGTCGAGCGCGATCTTGGCGGCCTCGACCAGTTTGCGCATGCGCTCGGCATGGTCGTCGCCCGCGGTCAGCGTCGCGCGGGCCAGCGAGCGCAGCACGAACAGCTCGCCTTCGAGGCGGAGCAGGCGGTCGTTGAGCCTGGTGAGGACGGCGTTGAGGTCGGCCATGGCGCGTGTTCGTTGCGGAAGATCCATCCTGATCTAGCGGCGATCGGTGAACGGAGTGCAAACGGCATCGACGCAATTGGGGCGATCTCCTTCAGGCCGCGTTCCGTGCCAGATAGTCGCGCGCGAAGGCGAGATACCAGTCGAGGCAGGCGGGATTGGCCATCGCCTCCTTGTTGATGACCTTCTCGACGGGGTGGCCGAGCAGCAGCTTCTTGATCGGCAGTTCCTGCTTCTTGCCCGACAGCGTGCGCGGGATCTCGGCGACGGCGAAGATCTCGTTCGGCAGGAAGCGGCGTGACAGGCCGGCCTCGATCGCCTTGTTGATCTTGGCCTGCATCGCGTCGTCGAACGCGACGCCGTCGCGCAGCACCACGAACAGCGGCATGTAGCTGTCGCGGCCGAGATATTCGAGGTCGACGACGAGGGAGTCGAGCACCTCAGGCAAGGCTTCGATGGCGGAATAGAGCTCGCTCGTGCCCATGCGCAGGCCGTGCCGGTTGATGGTGGCATCGCTGCGGCCGTAGATGATGCAGGAGCCGTCCGGATTGACCTTGAGCCAGTCGCCGTGCCGCCACACCGGCCCGCGGCCGCTGCCGTCGAAATTGTCCGGATAGGTCTCGAAATAGCTGGAGCGGTAACGCACGCCGTCCTCGTCGTTCCAGAAGTAGAGCGGCATCGACGGCATCGGCTCGGTGCAGACGAGCTCGCCGACCTCGCCGGTGACGGCGCGGCCCTGTTCGCTGAAGGCTTCGACAGCGGCGCCGAGCAGGCGGCATTGCATCGCGCCGGGCGTCTGCGGCAATTCGCGGTTGCCGCCGATGAACGCGCCGGCGAAATCGGTGCCGCCGGAAATGTTCGCCCACCAGATGTCCGCCTGCGCCTTGCTGCCGTTGGTCTTCGACAGTGCGGCGAAGCGGTCGTTGAACCAGGCTTGCGTGTCGGCGCTGAGCGGCGAGCCGGTCGAGCCGAGGCAGCGCAGCCGCGACAGATCGCCGGCGGCGGCGAGATCGATTTCGGCCTTGGCGCAGTTGGCGAAGAACGCCGCGCCCGCGCCGAAGAAGGTCGCTTTCGACTGCGCCACGAAGCGCCACAGCGTGGTCCAGTCCGGCTTGTCCTTGGCGCCGCCGGGGCTGCCGTCGAAGGTGCAGCAGGTGGTGCCGCTGAGCAGGCCGCCGACTTGCGAATTCCACATGATCCAGCCGGTCGAAGAGTACCAGTGATAGCGCTCGCCGAAGGAGTTCTGGTGATAGGAGCAGCCGATGTCGTTGTGCAGGCCGAGCAGCGCCAGCACCACGATGACGATGCCGCCATGGCCGTGCACGATCGGCTTGGGCAGGCCGGTGGTGCCGCTGGAATAGACGATCCAGAGCGGATGATCGAACGGCAGCCAGGCCGGCTCGAACGCGTCGATCGCGGCGCTTGTCCTCGCGACAATCTCGGAGAGCAGGGCATCCGGTGCGGCCGGCGCGCCGGCCTCCCTGTGCAGGATGACATGCGCGACCGTGGGCAGCGATCGCCGCAGCTCGGCGACGATTGCGCGCCGGTCGTGCTGCCGGCCGGCATAGGTGACGGCGTCGCAGGCGATCAGCACCTTGGGTTCGATCTGCTTGAAGCGGTCGATCACGGCGGGCGCGGCCATATCGGGCGCGCAGACGCTCCAGACGGCGCCGATGCTGGCGGTCGCGAGAAATGCGATGATGGTCTCGGGGATGTTGGGCAGATAGGCCGCAACGCGGTCGCCGGGCTTGATGCCGTTATCCTTCAGATGCAGCGCGAGCGCCGCCGCCTTGCGCCGCAGCTCCGGCCAGCTCGTTTCCCTCAGCCTGCCGTCCTCGCCGCCGCTGACGATCGCGGGCAGGCCGGCGGCGTCGGCCGCCTCGACATGCCGGAACACCTGCCGGGCATAGTTGACCTGTGCGCCGGGAAACCAGACCGCGCCGGGCATCTTCCGCCCGAGCTTTGCTTCGTCCGCGTCGCCCTTATCAGGACAAGGGCGCAGGGAAGGCCGGGCGCCGGCTGGCACCCGCAGGTCCGTGCGCTACAAAAGATGCACACGGGGTGGACCACAGGTTTCGCCGGATCGCCCGGCCTTCCCTGCGCGAATGGTTTTAACGGTGTCCTTCGTGCTCTCCCCGGGGAGCGATGCACTATTGCCCCGTCGGCTCGCGGATGACTGATGCGCGCGGCCCGGTCGGGCAGCGCACATCACCACGAGACTTGACGCACAGACCCCGGGCGTCAGGACCACACGACTTCGCCGTCCGCGCACGTCCTCGCTGGGACTTCGAGAGCTGGCGTGTGCTCGCGCCCGAAGCCATGCGAAGACGCTGTCGGCGCCGTGTCGTTCGCGCGAAGGCAATTGCTCACGGTTTCCCGCCCTGCAATGCTGCTCGCGCCCGACGCCGTCGCGTCCATCGCTGCCCGGCCCGCGGTTCGTGACGAGGGGGGGGGGGGGGGGGGGGGGGGGGGGGGGGGGGGGGGGGGGGGGGGGGGGGGGGGGGGGGGGGGGGGGGGGGGGGGGGGGGGGGGGGGGGGGGGGGGGGGGGGGGGGGGGGGGGGGGGGGGGGGGGGGGGGGGGGGGGGGGGGGGGGGGGGGGGGGGGGGGGGGGGGGGGGGGGGGGGGGGGGGGGGGGGGGGGGGGGGGGGGGGGGGGGGGGGGGGGGGGGGGGGGGGCAAATCCGAATTTCGGTAAAGTGGAATATATTTGCGGCCGAGGATTGACAAGCGAGGCGGGAGATTTGTGCGGGGTGTTTTGCTCGACGGGCAAAGTCGGTCCTCTCGCTCCGTCGTCATACCCCGCGACCCGGCTACGCCAAGGCTTCGCCGGGGTTGAGGTCCAGGGGCGCCGAAGCTTTAGCGTAGGCGGCAGGCGGGGTATCCAGTACGCCGCGGCTTCTCCGTATCGCCTCGCTGTCTCTGGAATACTGGATTGCCCGCCTGCGCGGGCAATGACAGCGAGGGGATGGCATGGCCGGAGTGTTTCGTGAGGGTCTCGTAGCCCGGATTGCGCTGCGCTCCATCCGGGTTACGACACACCTGTAAAGCTGTCGCCTACCACCCGACGCCGGCCCAGCGCCGGCCAAACACCGGCGGCTTCGTCTTCACGGCTTGCCAGCCGAAGAAGTGATGGTTGCCGGACCATGCGTGCACCACGCCACTGCAGATTCTGCATTTGAAGCTGCCGGAATGCACCTCGCTGTGCTCTTCCCGGGTCGCGGTGTAGTTCATGCTGCAACCGGTGCAGGTGAATTCTTCGATCGTCCAGATGCTGTTGGCCATTGCACGGAATGTTTCTTGGGACCTCGGTGCACGGTAGGGGCGGGCCTTTGCATCGGCGTAAACCGGCGCAACGAAATCCGGTTAATCGCCGTTAGCCAAGCCGGGCTCCACCCCTTGCAGGATTTTCCCGGGTGAGGGCCGGGCGCGAGCCCGCCTCGTCTTGACGCCCGGCCCGTGGCTGGCAATAACGGCTTGCCCGTGCAAGTGCCGGAACCCGCGTCGATGCCGCAAGGAAGGTCGTGCCCGTGAAAAGTCTCCGTCAGCTCCTGACGGGAGAGGACATCATCCAGCTCGTGATCCGGCTCGGCCTGCTCGCCCTGCTGATCATCTGGACCTTCCTGATCATCCGTCCGTTCGTGCCGATCCTGGCCTGGAGCGGCGTGCTCGCGGTCGCGTTCTACCCGGCCTTCAGCTGGGTCGCCAAGATCCTCGGCGGGCGGCCCAAGACCGCGGCGGCGATCCTCACCTTGATCACGCTCGGCATCGTCATCGGCCCTGCAACCTGGCTCGGCATCAGCGCGGTGGACGGCGTGCGCGAACTGGCGCACCAGCTCGGCACCGGCGACCTCGCGCTCCAGTCGGCGCCGGAGCAGCTGAAGTCGTGGCCGGTCGTCGGCCCGTGGCTCTACGAACTCTGGGACCAGGCCTATACCAACATCCGCGCGGTGCTGCGGGAAGTGGCGCCGTATCTCCAGCCGCTGGCGGGGCCGCTCTTGTCGCTCGCGGGCGATGCCGGCGTCGGCACGCTCCAGTTTCTGGTCTCGGTGTTCGTGGCCGGCTTCCTGTTCCCGCATGGGCCGAGGCTGGTTGCGGCCGGCCGCGGCTTCCTGTTTCGCATCGTGCCCGAACAGAGCGAGCATTTCCTGGGGCTCGCCGGCGCGACCATCCGCGCCGTGGCGCAAGGCGTGATCGGCGTCGCGATCGTGCAGGCACTGCTCGCCGGCATCGGCTTCAAGCTCGCGGCCGTGCCGAGCGCCGGCCTTCTCGCCTTCCTCGTGCTGCTGCTCTCGATCGTGCAGATCGGCGCCTTCCTCGTGCTGCTGCCGGTGATCATCTGGATCTGGACCGCCAAGGACGTCACCACGGCGCTGCTGCTCACGGTGTTTCTCGTCCTGGTCGGCTTCATCGACACCATGTTGAAGCCGCTCGTGATGGGGCGTGGCCTGACCACGCCGACCATCGTGATCTTCGTCGGCGTGATCGGCGGCACGCTCGCCCATGGCATCGTCGGCCTGTTCATCGGGCCGATCATCCTGTCGGTGGCCTGGGAGATGATGATGGCCTGGATCAGGACGGAGGACCGGGCGGAGGCGGGCACGAGGGCGGGCGAAGGCTGATCTCGCGCGCTCGAACGGCATGATCTGCCCGCCGTGTCGCAGCCGGTGCGACGGCCCGCGGCTGTGATCAAGGCGCGTCCCGAACTTGTCTATCCGACTAGACAAGTTACGATTGGGACGATTCTATTTTCGATTACGGCAGCAATGGCGAAGTCTTCCAAGCTGGTTGCCGCCAAGCGCGGCAAGGTATTGTTGGTTCGACGCCGGTCGGACGGCCTGTGGATGTTCCCGGGCGGCCGCAAACGCGCGCGCGAGTCCGAGAAGGACTGCCTGCGGCGGGAGATCAAGGAGGAGCTGCCCAAGCTGAAGCTCGGCAGGATCAGCCTCTGGAAGGAAGTGAAGGCCAGGAACAAGCGGTCCGGCCGCAAGATGAGCGATGCGATCTTCATCGCCAAGGGCGCCAAGGGCAGGCTCGCGATCGGCGACAAGAAGGAGATCGACCGCGCCGCCTGGCAGAAGCCGCGCGGCATCCGCCTGACCCCGACCTCGCGCTATATCCGCGACCGCCTGTTTCCGAGGAAGCGGCAGCGGTGAACTAGTCTTCTCGACCCACCGAACGGCCCCGCCCGGCGAATGACCGCTCCGCGCGCGGCTCGGGCGCTGCGCGCCTTGCCGCCTCGGCCTCGCGCTGCTCCTTGCGGGCCTTGCGCGCGTTGCGCATCGCGCGCTTGACGAAAGGGTGCTGCGAATCCTCGGCGAAGAACAGCACCACCTCGCAACGCGGACATTGCCTGGAATAGCCGTCCTGCAACCGTCCGGCGCGATCGCGGAACACGGACTTGCAGCGCGTGCACTGAATCTGGACGAAACTCATACGCGATCGACAATGACTGATGGAAATGGATCGTCAGGTGATCGCAAATGTCTGAAGAAAGCCTGAAGGCTTTGGCGGTTTTCCGGGAGGTCTTGTCGCGGCCGATGTCGCGCGCACGACGGCGATGCTCGCAAAACGCGGCCAGGCGTCATCGGCCCGTCGCGACCGGCGGCAGGCTCAGGTCGTCAAAGCTGCCCGACCAGCCGCTATTGCTTGGCCGCCATCGTGTCCAGGCAATGGTTGAGAAAGGCGGTGCGATCCCTGGGCAGCACCTTCTCCAGATCCGCCTTCATCGCGCATTCGCGCTGTCGCAACTGCTCGGCGCGGCGCTTCTCGGCCGCCTCGCGGTATTCGGGAGCAACCTTGTTCGGATCGACCAGCGGCTGCGAGCGGGCGGGGGCCGTCGCAAGGAGCGCGATGGCGGCGATGAAAATGAATGGTTTCAAATGAGCCTCCGTAAAAGGGGCATCCTAGCGCGCGGCGCGCGCAGGCTCAAACCGGAGGTGCGGTACCCCGTTCCGGCATGATCGGGCCGCGCCAACAACCAACAAGGCGTGTGAACCAGTTCACAAGCGCGCGGCGCATTCGCTGCTATGAAAGTGTCATTGCCTGACCAATTCATTTTTAGCGAAACACCCCAGCGTCCAAGCGCTGGGGTTTTTCGTGCCGGCCATGCGGGCAGGGCGCGCGCGATTGCAGCAGCCACTGCATCCAGAGAAGCAGATCCTGCGCCGCGTCGGATGCTTCAGCAGCGGCGAGTTCCCCGTCCGTAGGGCGATCAACAGCCAAAGATTTCGGAAGCGCAATGGTGCCCCGAACGTTGCCACGAGGCGTGCGTTGGCAGGGCAAATCCCATATGCATGGCGGCGAGCAGCCGAATCGACAATGAGGCGGCTCGCGTTCGGTGGGTGACAGTTTACGACCAGAGACGGATTCAAGTGAGGCTTACCAAAAAGGCGAAGGCGACCAAGACATCGCCAAGGAAAGGCAAGGGGTCGCAGCGCGCCACGATCTCGTCTTCGTCGCCCCTCGGTTCGATGGCTCTGCATCTGCTTGCACAATGGAAGCAGTCCGGACGCAGCGGCATCGTTTTTCTCGCCGAGAGCGAGAACAGGGCGGAGCGGCTCGGCAGCGTCATTCACGCGCTCGATCCCTCCTGCGAGGTCCTGGTGTTTCCGCGATTGAACACTTTGCCGTTCGATCAGCTCGAGCCGTCCCACGAACTCGCAGGGCGCAGAGCCTCCGTGCTGCGACGCCTCGCAAAATCCAGGAAGCCGCTCTTTCTGGTCTCGACGGCGGAAGCCGTGATGGAGCGCCTGCCGCCGCCTGCGAGCCTGTCGCGCCTGAGCGTGAGCCTGAAGGTGGGCGGCGCGTTTTCCGAGCGCGACCTGCGCGGACGCCTCGAAGTCCTGGGATACGATCTCGAGGACGAGCCGGACTATCCGGGCGGAGCCCTGTTTCACGGGCAGACCTTCGAGATATTTCCCGCGGGCGCGCTGGGGCCGTTCCGGATCGAGCATTCAGGCCGCGCGATCAGCCGGATCGTGGCGTTCGATCCGAAAGAGCACGACATCATCTTCGAGACCAGCGAGCTTCTCGTCGATCCCATGTCGGAGCGGCTGGCCTTCGCCGGCAAACGCGGCAAGCGCGCGACGCTGTTCGACTATTGCGGGCGCGCCAAATGGATCGCCGACGCAGGGGTCCCGTTGCACGTCGACGGCTGGCTGAGCACGATCGAGGAGGCGGCGCCTCGCGCGGAGAGGGAGCGCGAATACGTCGGACGGCGCGACTGGAAGCAGCTCTCCAGGGGCATGAAGGTGTTGCCGCGGACGGCGTCCTTCCAGCCCATCCCGGAGTTTTCGAAGCTGACTTCCGCCAGGAAGGCGCTGCGTGCCTTCGTCGAGGAGACGCGGCGGGCCGGTTCGCGGCTGATCCTGGTCGCGGCGCATGAGGACGACCTGCGCGTGATGGAGCGGATGAGCGGCGTCAAGGCGCAGCGCTGCGCGGATTGGGACGCGGCGGCGCGCGGGCGGAGCGGCGAGGCGGCGCTTCTGGCCGATCTCGATGCGGGCTTCGTGGTGCCGGGGAAAAAGTCTCTCGTTGTGGTGACGGCATCCGACGTGCTCGGCAGCCGGGCGCATCATCCGCAACCGATGGCGCGGGCCTGGAGCGCGGCGTTCGACCATGCCGACGTGCCCGAGCAGGGCACGGTGGTCGTGCATCTCCAGCGCGGCCTTGCCGTGCTTGACGGCTTGCAGACCGTGAACACGGGCGGCGGCGCGCTGCGCGAGATGATCCGCCTGGTGTTCGCGGGCGACAATGCGGTTCTCGTGCCGCCGCCCGATCTGGCCCTAATGTGGCCCTACGCGACCGAGCCCGGCAAGCTGGCGCTCGACAAGGCGGACGGCAGCTCCTGGTGGGCCCGCCGCACCGAGGCCGAGCGCGAAATCCAGATCGCCGGCAAGGCGCTGGCCAAGCACATCAGCCAGCGCCGAAGGCGGCGCGCCGAAAAGCTGGTTCCGCCGGGATCGGTCTATGAGAAGTTCGTTGCGCGCTTTCCTTATTTCACGACGATCGATCAGGCCAAGGCGATCCGCGACGTGCTGGATGACCTTGCATCCGGCCATCCGATGGACCGGGTGATCTGCGGCGACGTGGGATTTGGCAAGACCGAGGTGGCGCTGCGGGCGGCTGCCGCCGTGGTGCTGTCGGGCAAGCAGGTGGCGATCGCGGTGCCGACGACGGTGCTGGCACGGCAGCACGTCGCAACGTTCCAGAAGCGCTTCGCCCCGTTCGGCATCGAGGTCGGCAACCTGTCACGTGCGACGTCCGGCGCGGAGCTGCGGGAGACCAGGGAGGGACTGCGCAGCGGCCGGATCAAAGTCGTGGTCGGAACGCAGGCGCTGGGCGCGAAGGACGTGAAGTTCGACGATCTCGGCCTCGTCATCATCGACGAGGAGCAGCATTTTGGCGCGGCGGAGAAGGCCAGGCTTTCCAGCCTTGCCAAAAATGTCCATGTGCTGATGATGAGCGCCACGCCGATCCCGCGCACGCTTGCCGCCGGCCTTGCCGGCTTCCGCGACCTCAGCGTGATCGCCTCGCCACCGGTGCACCGGCTTCCGGTCGCAACCAGGATTGCGCCGCTGTCGGACGCGGCCATTGCGTCGGCGTTGCTGCGCGAGCAGCGGCGCCACGGCCAGAGTTTTCTGATCTGTCCGCGCATCCAGGATCTGGATCCGATGCTGGCGCGGGTGCAGGCGGTAGCCGGCGATCTTCGCATCGTGTGCCTGCACGGCAGATTGGCTGCCGACGAGATCGACGACCGGATGATGAGCTTCGTCGAGGGCAGGGCCGACGTCCTGCTCGCGACCAACATCGTGGAGAGCGGCCTCGACATTCCGCGTGCGAACACCATCGTGGTCTGCTGGCCCGAAAAGTTCGGCCTTGCCCAGCTGCATCAGCTGCGCGGACGGGTCGGCCGTAGCGGCATCCGGGCGTTCGCCCATTTGCTGACCGAGACGAATTCCGGCCAGTCCGAGAAGCGGCTGGCCGTGCTCGAGGAGTTCAGCCGGCCGGGCGCCGGCTTTGCCATCAGCGAGCGCGATCTCGATCTCAGAGGTGCGGGCGACCTGTTTTCGGAGCAGCAATCCGGCCATGTCCAGGTGTTCGGGCCCGTGCTCTACAGCCACATGCTGAAAATGGCCTCGGAGAAGGCGGATGAGGAGCGGGCCGCGGTGTGGGTGCCCGACCTGAACCTGCCGGTCGCGGACATGCTGCCCGAGACCTATGTGCATTCCGAGCCCGTGCGGCTCGAACTCTATGCGCGCGCCGCAAGATGCAGCAGCGAGGACGACCTCGTCGACCTCGAGGAGGAAACCTCCCGCCGCTTCGGCCCGCTGCCGAAAGTCGCGCGCGATTTCTTCGCCGCCGCGAAGCTCAGGCTCGAATGCAAGCGAAGGGGCATCATCCGGCTCGACGTCGGCCTCGGAGCGGTCGCCGCAACATTCCTGCCCGGACGGTTGCGGAAGTCGAGAGGAAAGTCACTCCAGCGCGACGGCGATCGCGTCGTCTATCACAGCCAGATGCGCGACGCGCCGTTCGAGCGGGTGGAGGAGTTGTTCGAGGTGCTGGACGAGACCTGAGGGGCGGACGCGCCGGATGAACTTGGCCAAGTGCATCGGCCAAGTGAATCGGCCACGTGCATCAGACAGGCGGAGCCCATCACTTCGAGGCGTGGTCGATCTTGTGCCCCAAATGCCCGGTGTCGTGATCACGGCGCAGCTGGCTCAGCGACGTCTCGTTCAGCTGAAGCAGGACCTCGCTGAGCTGGGTCGCATCGGGATAGCCGGCCGCAAAACCCTTTCCGTAGATCTTGCGCAACGTGCCAACCAGCGTGTTGCCGTGCTTCTTGCTGATCCCGCCATCCTTGTCCCGATGGCGAGCGTCCAGGCCCGATTCCTTCATGGGTCTCTCCCTGTGCGGCGTCTTCAGCGCCTGGAGAGAGCGTGCTCCCAAATGAGTTGATTGGCAACGGCGCGGCGCGCGGGCGTCGAGCGCCGGTTCGTGCCACCGGGTAGCGAAGGCGGAGTGGCTAGGCGGCCTGCTCCTCAAAGGAGGTGTATACCCGGCCGGTCGGATCAACGATCTGGACGTCCCAGCACCCGTCCTCGACGAGCTCTCTGGCCTTCTTCAGGGCGGCCGCAAGTGACAGCCGCTTCAGGCTGACGATGCCTGCCGTGTCGAAACCGTTGATTTCAAACATGCCGCTCCCTCCTGTTTTGCTGAATCTTACACTGTTTGAGGATGTTGTCTCGCGGCTTTGTGGCGCTTCGAAGCCGGCTGCCCCGTTGCTCGTTCCCTCGCATGGACCCCGTAATCGGCCGGGGTGGCTGGGCCTGCCGGCCGGCCCTGCCGCTAACGTGGAATTAATCCAAAAAGCCCACAATTTTAGACAGTTGTGTAGATGGGTGCTGCGTAAAGGAGGCGTCGCGAGGACGTTCCGGCGACGGCTTCCTTTTGCTCGCTCATTTGAGGTCAATGCACGTGACCACGACATTCGAAGCGCCAGGCCTTGTCGAACAACTCGACCCTGCGGCACTTGCAGCCGCCGCAGCAGCATCCGAGCCCGCAGCCGCGGAAGCTCCGGCCCCGATCAAGCAGTCCAGCCGAACATCGGTCCTGGCACTGTCGGTGTGTGCCTTGGCCATCAATGGCTCGGCGGCCCTCTATACATTGCCGTCTGATTTTTCGTCGCTGAATGTCGGCAGTCTGGCCGAACTGCTTCCGCGCCGGGAGCCTTCCGCGCCGAAACCGGATCCGGTTGTCGCCGCCTTGAAGGATATCCAGTCGGCCCAGCAGCAACACACGGCTTCGCTGCAGGAGAACAACCACGCACTGCAGCAAAATGCTGCTCTGCTGCAGCAGGATTCAATGGTGCTCCTGTCTCTGCGACAGAGCATCACGGACGAACGGGTCGNGCCGCAACTGGGAACCGCTGCGGCCCGAGGCATAGCCCCAGCGCGCTCACCAAGCCGGCATCCCACCCGCACTGAAGCAAGGCCGCCCCTAGCCTCGTTCGGTCGTTCGTTGCGCAAGAGTTTGCCGTTCCGGTCCGGAACACTACTGCCAATGTTGGGAAACGAACAGAACGGCGCTCCGAGCTGTGAGTAAGCTCGGACCTGCTTGAGCTTCCCCAAGGTTCAAGCACCCCACGGCCCCGGCCTCAACGCCCACCACGAAACCCCACGGCCGGGGCCGTTTTTTCCCCGCTATCGATATCCCATCGCCGGTGTCGGCAGCCCGTCCCTATTGAAGTCTGGCCGGACGTCAGCGCCGCGCTCGCCGCAGGCAGTGCAGATGAAGCGCGGCTCGATGTCGGACAGCCCGCAGGTCACCAGGCCAGCGGTCCGCGCGATGGAATGTCCGCAGCGGTAATCAGCGCAATAGATCAGAACGCCCCGGACGATATCCGGTCGGCCCAGCAGCAG
>NZ_LBKA01000017.1:0-8039 GCF_028128955.1 Bradyrhizobium sp. CCBAU 11386 | reverse complement strand
CGAACGGGTCGATGTGAGGAAGATATCTTCGCAGTTGTCCACGCTCATTGCGAAGGTCGATACGCTGCAAAATACAATGATGTTGGATGTCACATCCTCCATCCGAAGAGCGCAGGCCCGCTATGGACTGTCCGCAGCGCTGCGCAAGCGGATGGTCCGGCAGTCGAAATCCGTAGGGCCCGTTTCGGTTGGAGGAGCGCCGCTGAGCACGCCGGCTACGGTTCCAGCTCCGGAAAGCTGAAGGTAGATCAGGCAAGGCGCTTGGGATGACTGGCACCCGAGCTCACGCTGGCGGGTCTTCTGGTCATGCCAAGCAGGCCACGATGGCGAGCACGACGTCGGCGCCCAGGTCGCCTGAGTACATCGTGAAAAGGATGCCAGCACCAAGAACGACAGCAAAGATTTTGAGAACGATCATTTTGAGATCCCCTCGTGAACGACGGGAGACTGGGCGCGGATTGTTTCCAGAGTGCTTCGCGTGATGCGGTAAACGGTTTCATTCACCGAGACGTTATCCGCGAGGGGCTGCCCGGCTCGGAAGGGCCGCAACAGGGAACCGGTGCGGCCCGAGGCATTTTGACCGGCCGGCCTTCGGCTTCAGTGCGGGGGATGTCGCGCGCTGGGGCTCGAATCCGGTGGAACTAGGGCGCGTACTCAAGAATGCGGATCTGTAGCAGCGTTTGGCGGTTGTCCGCTTCGATCCAATGGGCTTGCTGCGTCGCCGCGGAGCGACGCGATGGGCGGAACTCCGACACGTGACGGTCCGATCAACTGCGGCCAAGCTCGGTCAAATCGCGATCGCTCATCGTAGCGGTTCGACCTTCGCCGCCATGTCGGGAGCGCGGGTGACCCGGTAGGTCGCGTTGCTGCATCTAAGGACCCAGACGGCGTGGTCTGGCCGAGAGCGTTTGTTATCTCTAACGGCACCAAGCGGTTTGTCGCAGGTGAAACCTTGTATGCGAATCTGTGCCGCCAGCATCGATTGCGGAGTTTCTGCCTGTTGCGCCCGGACTAATGGATTGCAAGAAACAACTCCGGCAGCCAGCAATACCAATCCAAGCCGTCTATCCATAACTGTAATCCTTGTCGCAGCTTGATGGGAATTTCCGGGCGAAATCTCACGCTCGCCTAACGGTCATGCATTCAGCAGCCAGCAGCGCAGCGAAAAGCAAGTGCAGGACAACTGCGGGCCATAGCAGTGCTCCCACTAACTTCCCCATGATTCCCAGATAACCAAGATAAGCGGTTGCGAGTAGATTGTAGCCGAGCATCGCCCGAGTGACAGGCCTTGCAGAGGAATCCGGCCAAGACGTCAAGGCAAGACCCAGCAGGGCAATGCCCGCGAGTCGGCCGAGCGCCTGGCCCGGTTCGGTTAATTCGCCTCCTAAGACCAGGCGCCCAAAAAGAAACGGAGCGAGGATCAGGATCAGGCCGGTGGCAGCGATTTCAATGGCTACAGTAGTTGTGACCCATTTCATGGTGACTTACCTCTAGGCATCGCCCAACCATCGACGGCGAAATAGTCGAAAGCTAGAGTTCGGGCACGATGATCCAGCGCTCCAGGGCCGCCGCAGCTCCGACTGGATCAAGTTGCGTCACGCACCTTCTTGACCGGCGGAATCTTGTAGCTGCCGTCGAGCAACGGCTTGCTCGGCTGGTACGCGCGAATGGTCAAGTTGAACGGCAGGCTCGGCGGACAAGGTAGCCAGTTCGCCTCCTTGTCTGCGCCGGGCGTCGTGGCCTGAATATAGATATCCAGCGAGCCATCCGCGTTGTATTTGAGAGGCATTCCCGAAAGGATCCCATAGCGGTTCATTTAATTTTCATGGCAATATACTCCCGTTGAGAGCTGTGCCGTCAAAAGAGGGTCGTGCAATAAGAGACGGTCGTGCAATTCGATCGAGACTGCTCGCATTGACCGAGCCATACTTTGATGCAAATCAAGTGTCTGCGTTGGACAAGAGCCCTCACGGCTGAGATGCGTCCGCTGGACGTCCGCTCGTCAAAGTGTAACTTGGTGGGCAGGGCAGTTGGAGTGCAGAGCGGGCCACGTTGGCAGCCGTGGTCAAATTTCGCCGAGGCGCTTGGATCGTGACATGGTGGATCGGTCGTGCGTTCTGGCATTGATTCA
The DNA here is from genome assembly GCF_028128955.1 of Bradyrhizobium sp. CCBAU 11386. Taxonomy (NCBI): domain Bacteria; kingdom Pseudomonadati; phylum Pseudomonadota; class Alphaproteobacteria; order Hyphomicrobiales; family Nitrobacteraceae; genus Bradyrhizobium; species Bradyrhizobium sp. CCBAU 11386. The sequence goes on along the minus strand of NZ_LBKA01000017.1, from coordinate 5,908 downwards.
GGTCTACGGGAAAAATCGTGATCCGAAGGTTGCAGACAGAGTGACCCAATTCATGGCACGATATGTTGCAGCACCTGGCGGGGCCCTGCGGGTAAGCAAGGCTTGCGTCGAACTCGGAGCCGGGCATTGACGAGGTTTCGGTCCGTTCTGAAGGCCGCACTCGGCGTCGCCCTGATCTGTCCGGCGGCAAGCTCGTTGGCCGCTGACGTCGACGACGACGGCGATGGCGACAAAAAACCGACCGTGCCGACGATGTACCTCGATCTCAGAACCTATTACGCGCAAATCCCAGCAGGATCTTTGGCGTTTGGCTTTGGTCATCCCTCCTTCTTCACTGCGGTGCAAACGCTCGGCGGACCGAACGGCGCTGCATCATCGACCGGATTGCCGGCGGCAAAATCACTCAACGTCGATCTTCCGTTTACGATCGATGTCACTGATCGCGTCTCGCTCTACGCCGGCGTGTCCGGCAGCTCCACGCAGTTTGCGGGTAGCGGATGGTCTTCATTTGACATCACAAGCTGGAATATCGGTTTCCAGGCCGACATCTACCAGCAGAATGGCGGGAATTTCCCGACCGTGACGCTGCAATCCACGATAACCCAATCGATTCCAAACGGCCCACTGACCGCGACATCCTTCAACAACATTCTCGAGTTCGATTATGCCCTGGACAAGGACGAGACTCGCGGCATTCTCGTAGGCATCAAGCACACGCGCGTTGACGTGGGCAACGCATCGGTGAGAATTAATCCAAATACGATCGGTTATGTCGGTGGCTACTATCAGTGGCCGAATAACTGGAAGTTTACGGGTCGCGTCGGGGTACAGTCGTTCGAAGGCGCCCAGCTTCTGAACCTCGTGCCGCTCCAGTCGTTCACCCAGCCCATCGTGCGGCTCGATCTGGACCGCATGGACGACAATGACAACCGACTGTTTGGCTTGACCGCCGAGATCATGTGGTTGCCGAAACCGGCGTACCAGCTCACGCTCAGGACGCCGCTATACGCGGTGCGAAACTAGCCGTGTCGCAGATTTTCGCGGTCGGCTATCGCTTGAGCTGCTTGATGAGATCGTCAATCTCGCGATTGCCGGGCATCAAGCGCGAGAGTTGCTCAGCATAGCCCAGCGCGGACGCGGAATCTCCTGTTTCGCGGCTCAGGGCGAGTGCGGCAGAAAGGATGTCGCGATCGTTGGGATGCAATTGCAAGCTGGTTCTCAAGACGGCAAGGGCGTCGTCGCGGCGGCCAGAGGAATTCAACCCCAGGGCATAGACGTAAGCATAGCGCGGTTGACCGGGGTCCAGCTCTGCTGCTTGACGCAATTCACCGAGCGCCTCATCGGCGCGCTTTTCGCGCACGAGCACGAGGCCGAGTGCATGGTGAAGTGAGGCAGTCTGCCCCGAGTTGGACAGGGCTTCGCGAAGAATGCGTTCGCCGTCACTGTCGCGGCCAAGTTGCCGGTAGAGATCGGAAAGATTGATGGCGGCAGGCGAGAACGATGGATCAAGCCTGAGGGCCTCCCGATATTCGGCCTCGGCCTCAGCGGCACCGGCCTGTCGTGCAAGAAAGTTGCCGAGTTCTGCGGAATAACGCCGAGCCGCGTCTGGTTTTCGAAGATGGTGTCGCGCAGCTTGTTCCAGCCTTGATCGAACAGGTGCAAGTCGCTGATCTTCTTGACCCACTCCGGCGTCGGGTGATGCGGCGCATGGGTTGCGCCGGGCGCGAATTTGACGAAGAACGGCGTGTCGGGCGACAGCGCGTTCGTGCGATTGACGTAGTCGATCGCTTCGTCTGCCATTGCAGTCACAAGATTCCAGCCGGGCTTTCCCTCAGGAAACCGAAATCTTCTCTCCTGGTCGGCGGTACGTTGCCCCCCATCTGAACTTCGGGGCAGTTTCCGTCTTGATCCGATCAAGACGGTTCGCGCACGAGCGATGCTTTGAGCAGCTCGTGGTCGTTATGTTTGCTGTGTAGTTGCCGAAGGCGGGACGGTGAATGCAGCGATCAGCGCAATAAGTATCTTGCGAATATCCATTGCAATATACTCCGAACACGCACCAACACTCTACGTCAGATCGCATCCGGCTGTCGAGCGTCGATCTAACTCAATGACACCCGAACGATGCCGGAGACATGAGCGACGCCAACGACTGAGGTTTGCTCGCTTATCACCCCGCACGAGTGCGCAACGAAGTGTCACAGCGACTCAACCAAGAGCATTCGGTGTGACCGCCGCCTCTGGCAATGAGGAATGCACTATCCTGCAGTCTTCTTGCTACACACAGGCGCACCTTGCCTAGACATAAATACCTCTGGTCAATCATGCTGTCGGTATTCCTACGGGTCAGCGGCGATGCTGAGTGCCTTTAGCGCAACATGCTGAACCGAATCTGACGAGGTTGCGACCTTGGAGCGAGACATTGAATCGCCGATCGATACACTGTCATTTGTTGGCGGGAGGACAAGCAGATGACGCGGTACCTATCCGAACCAAAGTCTCATTGTCGGCTCACTCGCGCAACGATCGGCCTGGCCGTAGCATTGACCGGATGCTTGTCCGACGCAGCTTATGCCGATGAGGACGGCGTTTCGTACTGGCTTCCGGGGCGTTTCAGCAGCCTCGCGGCAGTCCCTGCGGTCCCCGGCTGGTCGATGGCCGAAGTTTATTATCACACCAGCGTGTCCGCCTTCGGTAGCGCAGCCGCAGCAAGAGAAATCCGCGTCGGCCGGATCCCCGCTAACGTCAATGTTGATTTGAATCTGCGTTTAAACGCGCAGGCGGACCTTGTCCTGCTCAACCCGACCTACACGTTCGCGACGCCGGTACTCGGCGGACAATTGGCAATCGGCATCACCGGCTTGTTTGGCCGATCCGCTGCAACGCTCGACGGAACGCTGACAACGGCTATTGGGCCCCTTGTGACGACCCGCACCGGTACCCTCTCTGATTCAATCACCTCGGTCGGCGATCTGTACCCGCAAGTAACGCTGAAGTGGAACGCCGGCGTCCACAACTACATGACCTATTTGACCGGCGACATTCCGGTTGGCGCCTACTCTTCAACCCGTCTTGCTAACCTCGGTATCGGTCACGGCGCGATCGACGGCGGCGGCGGCTACACCTATTTCAATCCGCAGTCGGGCCATGAGTTCTCGGCGGTCGCCGGGCTCACCTACAACTTCAAGAACACTGACACGCAATACCAAAATGGCATCGATTTCCACATCGATTGGGGTGCTTCGCAGTTTCTCTCGAAGCAGCTCTTCGTTGGGCTCGTCGGCTACTATTATCAGCAGATCACGGACGATTTTGGTCAGCCCCCGATCCTGGGTGGTTTCCGGTCGCGCGTGGTGGGAGTCGGTCCGCAGATCGGATACCTGTTTCCGGTCGGCGACCTGCAGGGATATTTGAACCTGAAAGGGTACGGCGAGTTTGCCGCAGAAAATCGGCCGGCTGGCTGGAATACGTGGCTGACTTTCTCGCTGTCGCCAATGGCGCCGACCAGCACGGTCGCACCGACGCGAAGGATCGTGACGAAGTAATCGCGGCTTGCGTTCGCCATCTCGCCGGCGGCGCCGACCACGCCGCCAAGGCGGATGATCACGAAGTACGTTCTTAGCAAGCGGCAGTGCTCCCGATGCAGCGGAAGTGCCTGGGCGCTTTCCGGCAGCGCCCGCGCCGACCGCACCACCGAAGCGGATGACTACAAAGTAGTACCCACATCGCGCTGACGATCTCTCTGGAAACCGGCGGCAACACCCTGTTGCGCGCTTCATCGAGGCTGACACCCATGGGCGGTCGGTCTTCGCTTCTCGTTCAAAATGCACGAGTCATTTGAGATGGATCAAACCGATCGATCGCGGCGCATCTCTTGCTGACAACAACGAGGCATCCGGGTGGTGTGCTGCTTCGAGGAGGCAGGCCATGGCGCAACAAGTACTTGGTGGGCTTGCCGATAACGCCAGCCTTGAGGGCCGCGACGGCGGCGAAGCAGAGTTGACCTTCGACCACTTGTTGAGAGTCTATTTCGCAAGGCTCCTGGTCGGAGAATTCCCGGCAGTGAACAACGTGAGCCGCTCGCTCGAACTACCCTCCGCTCCACGAAACAGCCGTTCTCGCTCAAATTAGCAGAAGGCGGGGCGAGATAATCTGGCGCCTTCGAGCGCTCGCGATGCGAGGGTGGCGTGATGGAGAGCGTCGGGACCGCTTGATCTGGATCAACGTCGCTCCCGCGACGACGTGGCTCGCTGTACGTGACGTTCACCGGGCGCTGGAGGGAGTCAAGTAATGATCGCGCGATTGCTTGTTCTGACCTGCGTTCTGAACGTGGCCGTGGTGACCGCCGTTGCGGCCGCGAGCAGGCACGTGAACACGAGGCCCGCTGCGACTCAGGCTAATTCTCCAGTGGGCGATCTGCGTTCCGCCAGGAGCACGGTGTTTCGACAGGATTTGTTTGACCGGAGAAACCCGAACAACGTCAGGACGGATTGGCCTGCTCCGCCGTTCCAGCCTGCGCAATTCTAGAAGGGGTTCAGCAAATGAAGGCCGCTTTGTTATCCCTCGCGCTGTTCGGAAGCAATTTGTCGATACCGATCTCTGATCGCGTACCCGAACTGAAAGTAGAGGCGCTGTGCCAAGCCACGACGGCGATCGATAAAGAGATGGGGCTGAGCGAAGCCCAAAGCCTTGCCGACTGCATGCGCGATGAAACATCCGCAAAGCAACAGCTCGAGACGATATGGCAGGGGACTGCACCTCCCCTTCGTGACCGCTGCGAGGGCGAGGCCAGTTCGGCCGGAGCTCAGAGTTATGTTGATCTTATCACCTGTATCCAGATGACAGAACTGGCAAGCTCTCTCCCAAACCCGTCCGGGCTAAGGGGAGCCAGCAAGACCAGAAATAAGAAATAGCTGACGCATATACCCAAGGAGCTCACCATGAAGTGCATCAATGCGAGATTGTGGTTAGTTGCCGCGATTGTGGTCTGCGCAACGGCAACCTCAGTGCAGTGGTCGCAGGAAACCGGCTATTCGGTTTCGATCGGCCAGGCGGAGGCTCGGGTAGGGCGACCCGCAACTCCCGTGAGTGTTGCAGGCGTTGCGCGTCGGACGACGCGCCGCGCGGTCGTGGGTGGAGCTGCGGTAGGCGCAGCCGTTGTGGCACCCGCCTGCGCCCGTGTGCTGGTGAATGGAGTATGGGTCTGTCGGTAAGCTCGCAGGATCGAATACCGTCGGCTCCGTTTCCCGGGAGATGATTATATGAGGCATTTATCAATCGCTGTTTGCGTCACGGCAGCGCTTGCGACGACCGGTGCTTTGGCACAGCCGGCCAATCTCACAGGGGTCTACAAATGCATTCAGATGTGTCGTGGAGGCTTGCCGGCTTACGTCACGCAGAATGGGACTGAACTCAACCTGTTGACGGAAGCCGGTGTGCCATCTCGTGCGTGGCCTGACTGGTACTCGCCGGCAAACCGGATTTGGATAGATGCGTTCAATCAAAGCGCAGTCTATTCACCTGACGGGATGCTGATTCAGTTTGACAATGGGACCATCTGGCAGCGCGACGTTCCCCCGATTCCGCCGCCCGTGCGCCGGCGCCGATAAGGCCGATAAGTATGTCCGAACCGACCTACGAGGCGAATCGCTGGCGGAGGGCTGGGTCTGGAGCCGTATTATTGAGGCCCTTGCGGCTGCTCGCGATGCGGCTGTCCAGATGATCGACACTTTCGTTGTCCGCGTGCATCCGCACGGAGCGTGCATCACCAGGAACCAGCGGCAGTCGATGGGACGGTCAACGGGCGGGTTGACGAGCAAGCTTCACGCGTTGGTCGATAGCCGTGGCCTTCCGGTACGGCTGGCGTTGAGCCCCGGTGACGTTGCGTCGAAGGGAAGGCGCGTTGCAT
>NZ_LBKA01000016.1:16377-55776 GCF_028128955.1 Bradyrhizobium sp. CCBAU 11386 | reverse complement strand
TCGCCGAAGTCTCACCTTGATCGCCGCCGCCCAGTACGCGGGAGATGTGCGGTCGTGCACACATGATGGCCGCGATATGGCCTAGATGGGGCAGCAGCCTCGGGCTGGAGTTCTTGGTGTTGACATCCAGCAGCGCAAGCTGGTCGCGAACAGACACAGCTCTGGTGCTCGGCAACGATGCTGTCGCGGGGCTTGTCTTTGGGGCGCTTTCGCTATTTGAGCTCCTCAAACACTGATCTGGCCGATTTGATCAGCCGGACAGAGGTCGCTGCGGCTTGCTCAGCTTCATCTTGCGCTCAAGCTCCTTGACGCGATAGGTCATTTCAGGTCGTCATCTTCGACGGGCAGAGTAGTGCCGAAGGCAGCCCGCGCTGAACCAAATCCTTATCCCGAACAACGCAGCTCTCATCAAAGCGTCCAAAACCGGAGTAGCGACAGATACTTCACGGTCTATGCACTGCTCTTGCAGATTTCAGCGACTATCTCCGCCAAAAAATAGGAAGGGCATTGCTGACGAGCTTTCCGCGGGGACGTTGAATGCACATGTTAAGAGTATAACCAGGACAAGGGCGTTGGCGGCAGCGTCGGGGTAGCACTGCGCGAGCTGCGGAACACCTCGACTGGGCTAAGTGATGACACGGTATCCTGGACCATTGCTGACCCCTGAGATATGTACTGAACGGCTCGAGGCGGATCGACGAGGTGCTGGGCAGCGCCTCGTTGGCCAGAGGAGCTTTCTGCCGGTACGCCACGACCAGGATATGCATCTGAGGCACCAACATCCATCTGCAGCTAGCTAAGCTCAGCCGACGCCTGTTCAACGGGCACGGAAAGCAGCCTCTTTACTCGGAGGATGCGTCCCCCTGTCTCGGGGCCGAGGCCCCAATCAATGGCAGTGCTGTAAAACGCAACGGTAATAATACCGTAGATGTTCTTCGCAGCTTTGGCGTTCGGAAAGATCAAAGGGGATGGTTGTGCGGTGAGGAGCCGCATAGCAATGATCCGCGCAAGTTAATCGGGCCGGGTAGCGCTCACCCGCCCCCCCGAACCGCGCCAATCTCGCAAGGCTCGCTGGAGCAAGCTATGCTCCATTAACAAGTCCACTACCGGAGCTATGTGGACGGCTTCCTAGCGTCCGGATTGTCTCTCGGCATCTACATTGCTCGGGTGATGGAAGAGCCGAACGTCATTGGGGCCTCCCGGCCCCAAGAGGGCGGTGTAACGCTCGCCGCGAATGTCGTATTTTATTTCCGGCTGCGCCTCGTTCGGCACGTGGCCCCAGCGGCGGAGCTTCGAGAGCATCGCGTCCGAGGCTGGTTGGTCGCCGTGCGAAAAATCTTCGGGAACGGCGAATGATGCAGCATAAATCTCGCGGGCCGCCGGGGACGTCCTCTCAGCCCTGGAGGACGCCGGAGCGGCATGCTCCATCGAACGTCCAAGCAGCACTGGTGAGGCTCGATTTGCTGGCTGCGCGCTGGGCTGCGGAACGTTTTCCGGTCGAGATCCGAGAGGAATGGAAGGGCCTGGCGCATTGAGTGGGGTGCTTGGCCTCATCGCCGCCGCGGGCACGAATAGCGCCGTGTAGCGGTCATTGTGAACGATAAAGCTGTTGGGTCGGCTGTCCTGGCTCGGCGGAACGTTGCTACGGTCAAGCGCAGCGGACGCGTGCTGGTCGCCCTGCCGGAAATTCAAGGGAATAACGGCCGAGCCCGAATCCGGCCCTTGGTGATGACCCTCGGTTGGCTCGAGAGACGCCGATGGGCCGGCGTTTCCCACCATCGCCCACAGCAGATCCTGATCGTGGCCTTCTGCAGGAAGGACGAGCGGACCGCTGGCCTGAAACGGTGCGCCGGCGTCTTCCATCAGGTCGCGAACGACTGAACTGCCGGGCTCGCTCAGCTGGCGTCCGATGGCATCCCCTTCCGTATTTAGTGTTCTTTGTCTCTTCGCAGGCCTCAACTCACCGGTGTAATCCTCACCCATGAGGACCTCGTGACTTGAAAAGGGAGCGCTCCCGGTCAGCTCGTTCCGAGCCGGTTGGTAGCCGTCGCTCCAGTCGAACTGGCGAACGGCTTTGCCGCGATCCGGTCCCTGGTGATCGCGCGCGGTTGGGAGAGACGATGTTAGGGTCGGTTCGCTCATCATCCCCCGCAGCGGGTTCTGATCGTGACCTTCCGCAGGCAGCTCTTTCGGCCAAGTCCAAGCTTCCCGCGGCGCGCTGTGCTGGGCAGCGGTGTCCCCGAGGTGTCTGGTGACGGCGTCTTCGGGATGAGGACCGTGGGCCCCCTGGTGCCCAAGTTCCAAAGCCTCGATGAGGCTACGCTCTTCCTCAGACAGAGGAAGATAGTAGCGATCTGAAGAACCAGGAATCTCTGCAACGGCAGGGGCATCAAGCTGCGGCACTTCATCCAAGTACGGCTCAAATTCCGCTTGCTGCTGTTGCGGTTGTGACACTGCGGCGTGGTCACGGTCGAATGGGTTGATGCTGTTAAATGGGTCCATGTCAACTCCCCGGGTTTGAGTCGGTTGGCAATGCCGAGCCGATAGTGTCGCTCTCTCTCGCTCTATTAGGACCAGCTGTCGACAAGCTGACGCGCTTAGAGACTTACCGGATTGTGATCTCAGATCAGTCATTTCGCCGCTCCTGACCGCGACTGGTGAGGAAGCGGAGCGGGCGGTATGGCTTTGCGTGTTCGGGACGAGCTCAACGCCCTCGGCACTCTGACGACGCCACGATCTCGGCAACTGTTTGGGCCACTTCAGTCAACGCATCGTTTTCGACGCCACCTCGATCAGCTCACCATCAATTTTACGGTTTGTGGCGACAACGGTTCCTTGGCTCGCACGCTCGGTTGCCGCACCGCGGCGGATGCTCTCGATCGGATTGTAGTTCTCAGCTGGCTCTGGTGCTCGGCGGGAAAGTCATAGAAAGCCAATGGGCTCCAGATTGGAGCTCCTTGTCCGGTTATCAAGGTCACGCGCATGTTTGGCGCGGCTCTCGGCGAAGGTATCAAGTGCATGCTCCGCGACCGCCCGGCTTGGCGCCATTGAGAGACTGCATGGCCTTCTTCTTGCCGCTCCGAACCAGCTCGGGATCTCTTTGAGCACGTTGACGGCCCTTTTGCTGCCAGCGCTCGTATTCGCCCGGCGATTGGTCATTCAGGCCCAAGATCACTGAAAGTGAAGGTTCGTTGCGTCCTTCCCAGCAGGGCCGAGAGCGCCTCCTGGATCGCCTGCCGACATACCGCTTAGCTAAGGGGCGGGCAGCAGGGGATCGAGGTTCCTGGTCCGCCGCGCTCGGACTGGCAAAATCACCGAGGTGAAGCGGATCCAACGGGCGAGCTGCTTGCGCGCCGGTCCTCACCCTGGGCCTGGCAACCTCGATCGCGCCGATATCCTTTATGTTGCGCGCCGGGCGATAGCTGTGCCGCACGGCCTGGCGCGACATCCGCGGCGGCTTCAGCTCGCCGGCGTCTCGAGAATGTGGCAGTTCAGTCTCGACGGCCCGGACGAACAGATCGCGCGCGATGTTGCAGGAATTTATAGCAGTGCATGATCGACCGCAGACGGCTGACCGAAGGGCAGGATGTTGATCGTCTCCTTCGATCGTATCGGCTCCCTGGAGAAGTTCTCGCAGCTTCGCCATCCGCCTGGATACGCTGCCTCTCTGAGCGCGTCATTACCCTTCCTGTGCAGCTCCCGTTTTCTTCGTATTCACCCCCGTCCCATTCAAGACCTCTATGTGCAGAACCCGACAGCAATTGCAATTGAATCGATCTGAATCGCAAAGAGATGATTGTCTGAACCAAGCTCGCGAGTCCTGGCATGTCGATTGCTAGGAAGTGCCTGCTACATCATGCCACCAACTAGACGCAAAGGCCGAGACAGATCCAACTTGCCGTCCAAACCAATTCTCTAGCATACAAGCGGCGCTGTTAACTGCCGCTCCGCCAGCGGAGCAAGGTCATGCTGATCGACACATCCAAAATCTTCGACTCCATTCGCATCAACAAGAAGGAAGCGGCGGAGCGCCAGATTGCGGCGCTGTGCGAATGGCCTGGTTGCCAGAACAAAGATACCCATCCGGCGCCCAAGGGCCGCGACAATGCGCGCCAATATTGGCACTTCTGCATCGACCATGTTCGCGAATACAATCAGTCCTACAATTTCTTCTCGGGGATGGACGCGGAAGCGGTCGCGCGCTACCAGAACGATGCGCTGACCGGCCATCGTCCGACCTGGAAGATGGGCGAGAACATCAGCACCAGCGAAATGACCGGCAGCGCGGCCGATTTCGAGAACGACTGGCATGCCCTCTGCACGCTCCTCGAGCTGAACGGACGCGCCGGTGCGCGCCCCCGCGCGAAGGCCAAGCCTGAGGCGCGCAAGATTTTAAATGCCGAGCGGAAAGCGTTGCAGGTGATGGGCCTGAATGCCAATGCGACGCTCGGCGATATCAAGGCGAAGTACAAGGCGATGGTCAAGCAGCACCATCCAGATGCCAATGGCGGCGACCGCTCCACGGAGGATCGCCTGGTCGAGATCATCAAGGCCTACCATTATCTCAAGACGGTAGTGCGCGAGAGCTAGCCCGGATATCTCAGTGGGTCTCAACGGCGCATCAGCCGTGGAGGACGGAACCACCCAGACATTACTCGCTTTGCTCTGGTTCGCTGGCCGTTAATTCCCTGGCTAACGCGTTCGGCCGAGGATGGCGAACAATCGACATCTTGAGCGGTTCGTCTCATTTCGCCCTGACCTGCCCGTGAGTATTTCCTCCAGAAGGAGTTAGAGTCCGGCCTGAAGAAGGACGGACAAATGAAGCGAGCAAGGTTCACGGAAGAGATGGGGGATTCGGTCCCGATCGCCTGGCCTATTTGCCGCGCAGCACGTTTTGACTGACGATCATGGACCAATTCCATTCAAGGAGGAAAAGCCATGATCTACGTTGGCCTCGACGTTTCGCTGAATTCCGTTGCGGTATGTGCGGTGGACGAGACCGGAAAGCTTATCCGGGAGGGAACGACGTTGGCGGATTCGCCATCGATTGTGCAGTATCTCGAACCATGGGCTGATCAAGTTGAACGGGTGGGCCTTGAGGCAGGACCGACGTCAGAATGGCTGACCGCAAATCTAATCGAACTGGGGCTTCCGGCCATCAGTTTGGAAGCCCGCCAAGTTAAAGGCGGCGCTTTCGGCCATGCCGGTGAAGACCGATCGGAATGACGCCCGTGGGATCGCGCAGGTGGTGAGAACGGGATGGTTCAAGCCTGTTCACGTCAAGAGCATCGGCAGCCAAAGGGCGCGGACGCTGGCCGCGGCTCGCAAGCATATCGTTCGCTCCATCGCTGCCGCAGAGCAAGTCATCCGCGGACTTCTGCGTCCGCTCGGTCTCAAAGTCGGAATCGTCTCGCGGACTCTGTTCGCGACGAGAGTTCGTGAGTTGGTCGGCGATGACGCCTTGCTCGAGGCGATCATGAATCCGCTGCTTGCCGGACGCGAAGCGCTGATGCGGGAGTACGCCCGACTACATCGCCTGGTTCTGAAGACCGTGCGCAGTGACCCGGCTTGTCGGCTCTTGATGGCGATGCCGGGGATCGGCCCAGTCTCTGCGTTGACCTTCCGCTCCACTGTGGACGATCCCAGGCGATTCCTGCATTCCCAATCCGTCGGCGCCTATCTCGGGTTGACGCCCCGACGATACCAATCTGGCGAGGTTGATCGGGTGGGACGGCTCACAAAAGTCGGAGATGGAGAGACGCGCACAGCCCTGTTCGAAGCTGCCAACGTCGTTCTCAGGCCATCAACCCGATGGTCTCCGATGAAGGCCTGGGCGGTGCGTGTTGCCCACCGGCAAGGAAGCAAGCGTGCGAAGGTCGCGCTGGCCAGAGAGAGGGCTGTCATCCTTCACCGAATGTGGGTTGATGGAACCGAATTCCGATGGACGGCGGTGGCGTAAGAACGCCATCGCCATCCCAAGAGACGCCCGTCGCGGGGCGTGGGGATGGTCGAGTTCGTATGATCTGTCGTGGCATCCGCCCTCCAGGTCGGGTGACTACGCCGAAGAGCTTGAACCGACCATTCAACCGAATCCCATCGTGTGGCGGCTTTGCCGACCACGAACAGAAGCAAGGTACCCGCGGCACGTGCTCTTAAGGGATTGACAGAAGCAGACCGAATACAGAAGCAGATTATCGCGGTGTTGAAGGAGCATGAGGCCGGGGCTAAGACGGCTGACCTCGCTCGCAAGCACGGGATCTCCGAAGCGACGATCAACAATTGGAAGGCCAAATTTGGCGGCATGGATGTCTCCGAGGCCAAGCGGCTGAGGCATTGGAGGAGGAGAACGCGAAGCTGAAGAAGCTTCTTGCCGAGCAGATGCTCGATGCGGCAGCGCTTCGCGAGCTCCTTTCAAAAAATGTATGACCCGCCCCGCCCGTGCAAGGGTCGTTTCGATCAGGACGATGCAGTCTGCACAAATGTATCCGGCCTCTTGCAAGTGGGCCGCTGTTGCGGCCAGGCCATGATGAGATCCGCGCGTGCCGTTCCCAGATAAATGGTCCGGGCTCAAAACCCGCTTTTTTGCACAGGGCTTACGGCGCGCCGATCGACTGTCTCGTCATCACTTTCACGAGCCTCGCAGTCTGGAATAAACGGGATCAGCTAAAGGCCGGATCCCGCCGTTCGTAGCTTGCGCCGGGCTTAGTCATCACTACCCACGCGATCCGCGCAATCTTTGCCGCCAGGGCGACGGTGACCTTGTTAGTGTGCATGCGTGCCTGAAGTCCATCAAGCCAAGGCGCGAAGGTGATATCGCGAGCGATCAAGGTGTGTCACGCAGGAGCGGGCGCCGTGGATGATCATCCGGCGCAGATATCGGTTGCCGCGCTTGCTTGTCCCCAGCAGCTTCGTTTTGCCTCCCGTAGAGTATTCTCTGGGAACAAGACCCAGCCAAGCTGCCATATCGCGGGCCTTTTTGAACTGTCGGGCAGATCCAGCTGCTGCCAAAAAGCGCCGTCGCCGCGAGGGGACCAATGCCCGGGATAGTCATTAATCGACGTGCGGTATCGCTTTGAGAGGCAATCGCCTCAATCTCGCGGTTGACTTCAGCAATCCGCAGCTCCAGCTGCCGCAGCTCGTCGAATGTAGATGCAAGAATGCGACGCATGGCCGACGTTAGATCATTCGATTCATCTGCCAAAACCCTCGGCAGATCTGCCTTGCACTTGCCGGCGCCCTGGTGAATAGCGATCCCATATTCCAGGCAAAAAGCCCGCATCTGATTTATGAGACACGTCCGTTGCGAAATCATCCTATCGCGAACACGATGCAGCGCTTGTAGGTCAATGTGTTCAGGCGACCGTATCTCGACGAAGCGCATTGTTGGTCGCGTCACTGCTTCCGCGATCGCTGCGGCATCGATGATGTCACTTTTGTTGGACTTTACATAAGGCTTGACGAATTGAGCCGGAATAATGCGGACGGTATGCCCCATCGCGGCGATCTTGCGTGCCAACCATTGCGAGCCGGAGCAGGCTTCCATCCCCACCAGAGCCGGCCCGGCGCGTTCGAAGAACTGCAAGAGTGTATCTCGCCGAAACGTCGCCTTCTGGATCGGCATTCCGGCGGCGTCGAGCCCAACGACGTGGAAAAGGTTCTTGCCAATATCGATCCCAAACACCGTTGCCGGCCTGGGTTTGTTCCGTGTCCTCATTGCTTCCTCCTTTTAAAGGCCAACTCAGTCTGACCGAGAGGATGGGGCGGGTCATCCCATTAATGGTAGGGCCCGCCGCCGAGCGCGCTGCGGTCGCGCATCTGCAGGCTGTCATGAGCCTGTCGGAACGGCGGGCCTGCTCGATCGTGGGCGCGGATCGGAAGATGATCCGCTATCGCTCCAGCCGTCCTCCGGACGCGGCTCTTCGTGGCCGGCTGCGTGACCTCGCCAACGAGCGGCGACGTTTTGGCTACCGCCGGCTGTTCGTCCTGCTGCGCCGGGAGGGCGAGCCGTCGGGGATCAATCGGATCTACCTGCTTTATCGCGAGGAAGGGCTCACCGTCCGCAAGCGGCGGGCTCGCCGCAAGGCCGTGGGGACCCGAGCCCCGATCCTGGTCGAGGCGAGGCCCAACGCGCGCCCTATGTCGCGGAAGCCTTGCTGTGTCGGGATCGTGGCTTTGCCCGCCACCGGGACGTGAACCTCGTGTACTCCTTCTCGGCGGATTCCACGCGTGCTCGTTCCTCAGCCCTCTTCGCGGGGATGTTGTAATCATAGGCCGATCCACGCTTGGCATGGCTGGTGGGTAATCCAGCGCGCAGTTCGATGCTCCGGAACTTGCGCGCCAGCAGGGCCGGCCTGGTCCAGATGTAGTCAGTGCTCTTGGTCAGCATATGCCAGATGATCATCGCCAGCTTCCGCGCCGTCGCGACTGCCGCGATGTGCTTGCCGCGTCGTGAAGCCACGCGCTGGAAGAATGCACGCAGCGGTCCCGGCGAACGGGCTACAGCCCATGCTGCTTCGACGAGCATTCCGCGAGCTTGGCCGCGGCCCTGCTTGGTGATCCTGCCATGGTAGGCGGAGCCCTCGCCAGACTGCCTTACGCTCGGGTTTAGCCCCAGGTAGCTCACCAGCCTGGTCGGATCGGCAAAGCGCCGAATGTCGCCGACGGCCGCGGCCACGCCCGAAGCCACCGTCATGTCCACACCCGGGAGCGTCATCAGCCGCCGAATGATCGGATCGGACATCGCTTCACGCGCGATATCCGCCTCGACCTCCTTCAACGAACCCTGGATCAGGTCGATCTGCGCCAGGTGCCGCTCGATTGCGGCACGCTCGTCGGCAGGTACAATCTGGGCGGCGATCCACCTGCGACCGCTGATCCCTACAAGGTTGAGGTGTGGACAGGGCGGAATGAGGTGGGCGTGAAGGATCGACTGAATGAGGTTCTTCAAGCGTACCCGCTGACGCGCGAGCTGCGTACGGCGCGCAACTTGCCGTCGCAGGGCCATAGTGCGCTGATCGGGTACCCAGACCTCCGGAAGAAATCCGGTGGCGTACAACTTCGCGAGCACGGCGGCATCAATCGCATCCGTCTTGATCTTTGCGTGCGCGATCAACCGCACCTGCTTCGGGTTGGCGATGACAACACGGTCGACATACGGCGCCAGAACTTCGACAACGGCCGCGGCATTGCCAGTCGCCTCGACGACCACGTGGTCATCATGGGTGAGTTCCTTCCTGGCGAAAGCCTCCAAGCTGTCACGAGTCATGGGAATGCGGCCGAGCTTCGTTAGATGTCCCTCGAGCAGCGCCACGGCCTCGGCCGCCACGCGATGGATGTCCATGCCAATGATGCGCATCTCTCCCTCCATGGTCAGTGCGAAAGGGAGCTGCGGGCAACACGACAATTACGGATCCGCGCTCGCAGCGCATCCGGGCTAGTCGCAGGGGCGGCCAGATAACGACCTCGAACTCGCAGTTCATGTCAGTGCGACGGCCTGCCCGCACTTGCGTGCTCCCGGTGCCCCGAGGCCCGGATCGGTCTACGCTAATGGGCTAGATCGAGTCTGGAAACACGGGACACCGGCTACATCATGCCGGATAACGCCTTTATCGAGGCGTTCAACGCCGCTTCCGGGCCGAATGCCTCAACGCCCATTGGTTCCTGTCCCTTGCAGACGCCCAGGAAAAAGTGGAGACTTGGCGCTGATACTACAACTGCGCATCAGAACACCCATCTGGCTATGTGATTGAAGAGAAGAGAGTTTGTTGAGCGGGATGCGATCCCGCGGGGTATTTTGGGTTCTGTCGCGCTCGTTCGGCGATAGATTGAGCAGCAGTGGTTATCAGCCAGGTGTGGGCGAAGATCCAAGGACTATCCGGAAGAGGATGGATGGATTCGATCTCGCCGGCTTCAGCGGCCAGCCGGAGCGTCTTAGGCGCGATCTTCGGGAGCTTTGCGGCGTTGCCAAGGTTGAGCCATGGCTCGATCCCGTCCTCGGCAGGCTTGAACACCGCGATGTGGTAGTTCGAGCGCATTGATGTGACGCGCTCGCGGGTCCAGCGATTGCCGTTACCGGTCTTGAGGCCGTTGCGATTGAGGAGGCCGGCAATCAGATCGTCGCTGGCGATCAGCACCAGTTGACGCACGGCCTGGACGATATCGGCAGAGGTGCTGTTGCGCTGTCCGCGCCGGCGCTTCGGCAAGCGCAACTCGCTGTGGGCGCCCCCCACCCAATGGACGATGAGAACGATCTCCGAGGCCGCGTCGTCGATATCGGCCACGACCTCATGGATGAGGGTGCGCACAATGCGCTTCTTGAGGCGAGCATCCGTCGTCGGCGCATCCCAGACCGTTTTGAGGTTCGAGGCCAGAACGCCGAGCGAGACTGGATCGGCAATGGGTGCGGGCGTCGCCGCATCATGCATGGCGATCTTGGCCTCAACCTCCGCCGCGTGAGCGAGCGCCCTGTTCCAGCGCGCTTCCAGCTCACTGGCCACCAGCCGGTTCGCGGGATCAGCGGCATCGTATTGCCGGAAAGCCCTGTCGGCGGCATAGCGCGCCGCTTCGAGGTCGCAACTGAGAGCATCGCGTACCTGATCGCGCCGTTCCCTGGCTCCCTTGGCGGCAGCGGTTGCGGCGGCGACAGCGCCCGGACCGACGACTCCAAGCAGCGATTCCTCGATGGCGTCATCGACGCGCAGTCCGCCGAAGGCGATGCAGTGGGCCCCGCCATTATCCATCCAGGCACGGTTGCAGCTGTAGCGCGGGATATGGTTCTCCATGCCGGAGTACCGGAGTGTGAGCTTACGACCGCAGCGCGTGCAGCGGACTGTCGTTCGTGCCGGTGGTGTCGGAATCAGCGTTGCCGGCGGCCACAGAGCCCTCCGGGTCGCCGGAGGCAGCCATTGTGACGGTTGAGTTCCAGGGCGCGCGCGTGGAGTTGCGCGGGGCGCCTGGCCTTGCTGTGTTGAGCGATGTGTTGCTGGCACTGCGACGGACACGTTCATGCTGACGATGCCCGCGAGCCTCATGATCTATGTGGCGACGCAACCTGTCGACTTCAGGAAGGGTGCGGAGGGCTTAGCGTTGCTGGCGAAGGAGACGCTGGGCCATGACCCGATGAAGGGCGTGGCGGTGGTGTTCCGTGCGAAGCGCGCCGATCGGGTGAAGATTGTCGTCTGGGATGGCAGCGGCCTTGTGATGTACTGGAAGCGGCTTGATGGCAGTAGCTTCAAATGGCCTCCCATCATGGCCGGCGTGATGCGGATGAATGCGTCCAGCTGTCAGCACTTCTGGGCGGCATGGATTGGACGCGCATGCACGCGCCTCACCTGAGATCGCGATGAAGGTAAGGGCGAGTGTTGCACGCGCCGGAGCGACGCTGATGGACATTTTCAGAGCGGTCAAGGCGGAGGCGTGCTTGTTTAAATGGGACCCAGGTCGCGATCGCCAAGTAGTAAAGCGCGACGCCGCAGAATTCACCCTCGTTGCTACCACCTGACGCGCCGATCGCATCGACGGACCTCACCACACACTCCTTGGAGTGGACCCATGTCAGCGCCGGACGCCCGACGGGCTTCTGTGTTAGCCGCCGGGTACACGCGCCTTGACACTGCGATGATTGCGCACCTCGGCGCTCAAACGCCCGACTTGTCGCAGCTGTGACCGGTCTTGTCGGCTATCCGACGTGGCCATGGAAAAAAACATCGAATACGCAGTGTTCAGGGTGGCACGGATTCTGCTCACTGCGACCGTCATGGGAGCGGCGCCAGAACAACGACCGTTCGGGCTACGTTGCGAATGGCGCGCATGTTGTTTCTGAGGTGATATGCGAAGTGGAGTTCTTGTTTGCGGCGCGGCAGTAGTTTCGCTTGCAACATGCAGTCTCGCTAACTCAGCGGACCTGACCCCGGCGGCGAGAGTCTCGTCGACATTGTGGAGCTGGACTGGAGGATATGTTGGCTTTCACGGCGGTGGTGGTTATGGCCGCACGTCCTTCACCAATCCCTACGGGCCATCAATCTATGGCGACATCGTCAACACGCCAATATTCCTCGCCGGCGGTCAGATCGGCTACAATTGGCAAAGCAACGGATGGGTTCTTGGCGCCGAGTTGGATGTAAGCCATGCTGTGTCCGACGGCACAAATAGCTGTCTTGCCTTCTCCGGTAATGTTGTGATCGCCACCTGCAAGGCAGTCCGAACGTCTTTGTCACAGGCACCGCTCGGATCGGTTACACTTTTGGTGCCCAGGGTCGCACGCTCACCTATGTCAAGGCCGGCGCAGCCTGGCAGAACAATCGCGGGAGCATCGCTAACAATGACGAATTTCACGATGACGGGTCTCCCGGATTTCCGCAGCACACTACGCAATTTGACCACGGTCGTTTCGGATGGACTGTCGGATTCGGTGTGGAGCAAGCCTTGACGGCCGCTTGGTCGCTCAAATTTGAATACGACTATATGAGGTTTGCTGGACCGCCCCTGGCGACGCCTCCGACCATGCAGTTCCCGCCGCTCGCCGTCATCCCCGCCAGCGCAAGCAACTTATCGAGCAGTTACCAAGTTGGAAAGATCGGCTTGATTTATCATTTCGGAAGCGGCCCGAGTCAGCCGGAATGGTCCCGTGGATCGCTGTTCAACGACGGAGGGGGGGGCGGTCATCGTGCATATCCCGATGATTGGTCGATTGAAGGCGGCTCACGGGTCTGGCTCAGCAGGGGAACATTCCAATGGGACTACAATCTTCCACCTCTGATGCCTGGCGATAGCGTCATTCCGAGTTCGAGGCTCACCTATCATGGGCTGGACGGCATTTCCGGCGAGCTTTTCGCACGTCTTGATAGTCCCTGGGAATATTCATGAAGGGCAATGTTGGCCTCGGACGCTTCGAGAAGGGAAAGATGAACGACGAGGATTCAAGTTACTACGGCATCGGCTATACCAACACCTTATCAGACCAGGCGAATGGGAAATTCATGTACTACACGGCCGACGCCGGATATGACTTTCTGCGCGATAAGGCCCACAAATTAGGCGCCTTTTTCGGATGGGCTACTACGGCCAAAAATCGGATTCCAGGGGATGCGCGCAGATCGCCTCGCCGGTGGGGCCGTGCGCGGTACCGCTATCGAAACGGCTCACCGGCAGTCAAGACACCAATTGGAATGCGCCGCGTATCGGCATGAGCGCAGAGGCGATGCTGCTCGAGCGCTGGCGCGTGAGCGCCGACGTTGCTTACCTGCCGTGGACCGACTTTACTGGTCGCGACAACCATCTTCTACGCCCTGAAACAGCTTTCTACGATCAGCGCGGGCGAAGTGGTGCAGGCGTTCAGGTGGAAGGAACATTGTCTTACTTTCTCAGCAAAAACTTCAGCATTGGTGTTGGGGCCCGGTATTGGGCGATGTGGACCGGGGGTGACAGCGATGTCTCTTTCAATTACGGCGCACACACCCCTGCGAAGTACAGCATGGAGCGTTGGGGAACGTTCTTTCAGACCTCCTACAAGTTTTGACTGAATCGGGCAGCAAGCCCGGGCAGGCCAAATGTTTTTGTGGCCGGCCTAGACCGGAGGGACGGCAGCGCTATATATGAGCGCTGCCGCGGCTCCCGAGCTCGATGGAAATTCGAGTCGTGTCTCAGTTTGAAGTTTCGAACGGTTCCCGCCCATGTAGGGACCGTGCAGCCCCCGCCCATTCGGGTGTCAATTAGCGCCACCGCATCTTCGTACTTCGAGGGCTTCGGCACAGGCGGCTTCCACCGCGGGCAGACCGTCAGTCAGCACGGCGTTGAGGATGTCGACCATCTGCCGATTGCCGTCGTCAGTGCTGGCAAGCCCGCGCCGGATCCGCTCAAGTGCGGCCGGCAGCACCCAGTCCTTGAAGGGAGCACCACTGCGCAAAGCGCCGGGTTTGCGAGCCAGCACCGGCACATAATGCCAGGGATCGGAGGTCGTCTCGCCGCGTCCGAAGGATCGTGGATGCTCCGCAAGGATCCTTCCATCCTGGCGGATCACGATGCGATCGGTATAGCCTGGACCTCGACCGGGCGTCCGACTGCGCTGCCTGCGACTGAGTAATTGTTGTTATCGAAGCGCACCAGGCAAGTCTTCGTCGATGCCGTCACCGCATGGAGGCCGTCGAAGCGCGGCATAAGGAACGAGTTGGGCCGTTCGGTTTCGAACACGTCCCAGATCGTCTGATCGGCCAGCTCCGGATGGCGATGAGCCTTGGCGTAGGCGACGCATTTGTCGAGCAGCCAGGCGTTTAGCTCGTCCATGTTTTTGAACTGCAGCCGCGGCGTGAAGAAACGTTCTTGGAACAGCCCGACCTGGTTCTCGACATGGCCCTTCTCCCAGCCCGACGCCGGCGAGCAGGCAACCGGGTCCATCAGATAGTGGCTGCACATCTGCTGAAAGCGGCGATTCTAGCGACGATCCTTGTCGACAAAGATCGTCTTCACCGCGGTCTTCATGCTGTCGTTGATGCCCCGGCCGCAGATGACCTTGAACAGGGCGAACGCCCCTTCGTGGGCATCGAACACCATCTCGTGCGTCTCCCGCGGATAGGCCCGCACGAACAGCATGCGGCTGCGGGTGGTCCAAAGTTCGGTCTCGCTGCATCGGCGGCGAAAACTCTAGCCAAAAAGGGAGGACGAAATTGATATGGCGCGTCTCGCGGCATGGCACACGAAAGGCGTTACAGAGAGTGCTTTTGTGTCATTGTGCCAGACCCCCTCGCGACTGCTCCTTTCAAAGGACGACAGCGAGAATGGCGCGAACGGGATTGCAAAGAATGCTAAGAAGCTGCACGCTTATACGGTACCAAGCGTCACCGCCTGGCCGATCAAAAAGATCAACGATATTCTAGAGCGTGGGCATGCTCCCGGAGATGAGGAGCTGCGAGATTGGTTAGGGGGAATACCGAGCGAGGAGACCGAGGTCTTGTTTCTGGGTGGCAATCTAGCTGATTATTGGACAGCCAGCGAGGATAATCCGAACATGGCTAGCACACCGCAAGATCGTACGCCGATCAAGAAAGCAAGGATCAGCTTCGATACGCCGGAGATGATGACGGACTCTCGAACTCATTGCCCCTCGGAGTCCGGCCACTGACCCTCTCAGTCCTGAAGAGCTATCGACTGCGGTCGAATCGCGTGGGACTGGCACCCCTGCTTTCAGCTATTTGGAAGTCAAGCGTGCCGAGCGCATGCGCGTCCGGTCCCAAGGCCGGGCCCCTCGTCAGGTCGATGCCAAGTCAGCGAAAGCGATCATGCTTTGCCGAGAAGGACCTGTTTCACGGAACCCGACCGTGATGCTGTCTTACCCACCAGGTGCATCGGTCGGCACCAAGCGTGAATTTGGATCTTACCCAATGTTACCCAACGTTGGTTTGAAAACCGCCTCAAGGCGGAAAAATGACGGATTAGCATCCCTGCACCGCGACCCTGGAAGAGGAGGGCGCGTGGGTTTACGGGCCAAAGAGCCTAGAGGAGGGAATGATGACAAGGAAGCTCGCCGCTTCTCGCGGTTATTGGATGAGTTTTGCCCGAAACGTTCTCGTCTGCACCACGCTTTTGGCTGGAACGGCCGTGGTATTCACCCAAGTCAGGGCGGACGACATCAACTGGCGCCAGTTTGAAGGCGCCTCGATCGTCTGGGCCTATGACATTCATCCGTATGCCGACGCGGTCGCAGCACAGTTGCCGGAGTTCGAGAAGCTCACGGGCATCAAGGTGACGCCGGAGCTTTATCCGGATGATGCCTATTGGAATAAGTTGACAATCCAGCTCAGTACTAAGTCACCGGGTTGGGACGTCGTGGGGACGGGAATTCAACCAGCTTGGGATCTTGCGCCAGGTCAATTGCTTGAGCCGCTCGACAGTTATCTGAACGATCCGAAACTCACGGCGGCGGGCTACGACTACCAGGATTTCTTCCCTGCACTTCGGGATGCGCTGACCTGGAAGGTCAAAGAAGGGCAGATCGAGCCGGGAAGCGGACAGGTCTGGGCCATTGCGCATGGCTTTGAGAACATCCAGCTGTTCTACCGCAAGGACATTCTCGACAAGTACGGCGTTGAAATCCCAACGGCTCCGCCGGAGATGTCCGCGGCCTGCGAAAAACTGAAGGCCGCGGACCCCGCGATCACACCTCTGGGCGTGCGCGGGGACCGTCTCGCGCGCGGCGGCGGACGCAGAGAAATCATCCGGCCAAATTCCAAGTGTGATCGGCTCGCGACGAGCAGGTTCAGAAGCAAATTGGTAGAGGTCGAGCGCCCGCGGCCGGATCGAGCGGATGATGCGCCGGGCGGGCATAAGCCAATTTGCATGGATTTCAGATCCAACACGCAGTACCAGCCTCTGCGTGACTTGGCGGGCGCATGAAACGATTGCTGAGCTCGCAAAGCAGCCGGGACTAGATCCCGCTGTGCTTCAAAAGACGATCGAGGAACACAACGGGCACGCTGCCCAAGGACGGGATCCCCTCTTTAAGCGTGGGGAATCGGCTTTCAATCGCACGCTCGGCGATCCGACCGTCGGAAAAAATCCAAATCTTGGACCAATCAAAGACGGACCATTTATCGCGCTGCCGATCGTTCCGGCAACGCTTGGCACGGCGACCGGATTGGCGACGGACTTACGGAAGCGTCCTGGATGCACAAGGCAACGCAATCCAGGGTCTTTATGCTTGCGGGAACGACATGACGTCGCCGATGCGCGGAATTTATCCTGGGGCAGGCATAACAATCGGTCCCGCCATCGTATTCGCATATCGCACCGTCAACGCAATAGTGCTTTCCGCTGATCAGGAGCAAAAAGCCGTCGCCTCCAGAGGTTGACCGTCTACCACACTCGTCTGTGGCGGGGAATATGTGCTCGGGTCCGGGGCGCGCATCGATAGAAACGTCGGCCCCGACCCGCGACATCCTCGAGAGGGCGGCCGGGTTCGAGTTTGGTGAGCCCCGGCGGAGGGGGAGATCGCCGCATCGACCGTCTTCGATGTATCGCAAAGAGCTGGGCTCCCAACAGGTATTCCAAGACATATGACAGCGGGAAAAATCGATCGTTCAACAGCTAGGCGGCGTAGTGAGGAGTCGAAAATGTCAGGACAAGCGGCGCAGGCGTCTGCTTCCCCGACGCGATCGCAATCCGCTGGCCGCGAGGCAGTGATGCAACTCGACAAGATCGATTTTCGTCTTCTTGATCTCGTCCAACGAGACAATCGCCTCTGTAGTGAACAACTTGGAGGGAAGGTCGGCCTATCCGCATCCGGAGTTCAACGTCGGCTGAAGCGCCTTCGATCGACGGGCGTCATAGAGGCCGACGTTTCCATCATTTCTCCAAAAGCAATTGGGCGGAATGTGACTGCAGTGGTTCTCATTTGCTTGGAGCGCGCGCGTGCCGATACCGTTGATCGTCTAAAGAGGCAAATTAGCAAGATGCCTGAAGTGATGAGCGCATTCTACGTTACAGGTCTGGCTGACCTCGTCTTGCTAGTTACCGTAAACGATATGGAAGATTACGAGCGGTTTGCCCGGCGCCTTACAGACGAAAGTTCAGACATAAAGCGCATTGAAACAATGGTTGTCGTGGATCGGTTCAAAGTAGGATTTACTTTGCCAATAGCCTCCATCGCATGGTGTTGAGCGACTGACGAAGAGGACATTGGCTTGCTCAACTACCGTCGACCGCAGTCCGTAATGGTCTGCTTTGGTCTTTATGGCTAGATAGATCACAATCTTCGGATGGGGGATACGTTGCGTCGCTCGCGTCACGCCAAGATCGTGGCAACAGTCGGTCCGGCAAGTGCCGAGCCTGAGAAGATACGTGCTCTCTACCTTTCCGGGGTAGATACCTTTCGGCTAAACTCACGGAACCCACGAAGACCACGCAAGAGTTATGTGTGTATCCGTGAACTCGAGCCGGAATTCGTCCGGCCGATAGGCATCCTGCAGGATCTTTTGCGTGCTGGAGAAACGGTCCGCCTTGTGATCGATGGAGCCAAAGGAGCAAAGCAATCGATATCCTTGCCTCATCCGGAGATTTTAAAGGCCACGGCGATCCACGTCTTTTGCGTCCAAGGCAAACTGAAAGGCGAACGCTTCGCCCGCTATTGGTACGACATTGTAAGGCTGGACGATGCGAAGATTGCCGAGGCGGCGTTGAAGGACAGAAAGCTTGCCGAGATGGTCGCAGAACACAAGACCTGGTGCTAAAAAGGACCCTAAGGGCGGGGTCATCGACTATCATGCAGCCGCCAAAGAATCTTTGAAGCTTATCCCCGAAGGACAATCGCGAACGGTCTTGGAGCAAGACTACAAGCGCATAATCGACGACGGGCTTATGCTCGATGAGCCCGAAACATTCCATAAGTTGATGACGAGGTGCCTGGATCTCGAGAATAGAACGAACAAACCTACCTGAAACGAGCTAGGCCGACAACCGTGCGGAGCCGAGCTGCTTGCTGAGGCAGCTATCAAGTGCCAAATGATCAACTAACCGAGCAGATAGCCCATTGGCTCGGGCCGCCACGGCAGCATCGAAGCGCGTACGCTTCGATGCTGCGAGGCGTCTTACCGTGGTTGAAAAGCTTCCGCTCCTCATTGCCTCGACACTCGCTAGGGCGAGCCTCTAATCGTCGGGCTTCAGAATGGCAACTTCCACAGGAAGTAGAGAAGCGCAGCTATGGCCCCCCAGAAAAGTATGCCGCGGAAGATGAAAGCGAGCGCCACGTTAATCGCCGTCTCGCCCAAGCCGCTGCGCCATGGCGATTCCATCGATCGCGTCTGCCAGTCCTTTTAAGAAAACCCCATACCATGCATCATCATCGGGAAGTTCCCACTCTCGTAGGCTGCCGACGTAACGGATCAGAGCAATAACGCCCGCGATCGTCGTTGGCCTTGAACGGATGAGCACATTCGCATGCTCCGCGAGAGCATGGTTCTTTTGACTGCTGATTTCGTCGGCAGCATCAAACTCGCGCCCATCGATCTTCGCCGATACGGACAAGGCCGCATCGTAATGCGCCGACAGCTCGCGATGACGCTCAATCACTACGAAGATGAGATCTCGATCGGCTGCAGCAGTCGACTGGGTGGAAATTTTCGGCGATGACAATGTTGGCCCCGAGCAAGTAGCAGGCCTATGTTAGCATCGCGGCCATGATGATAATCAGCGTAGAGGGTCCTTCATCTGCGGTATTTCTGCTCGACCGATTGGGCATTCAGACGAGGTCACCGGCTGCATTTGGAGATTTAGACCTTTCGGGGACAATCGCGCGCCTTTCTCGCGCCGGAAAGCGGCTCGTCTCCGGTTGTTCCTTGCGTAAAAGCTGCATATTTTGCGTGTATCGAAGGTTGTTATCACGCGTCGGCTGCGCTTGGATACGTTTCCACATTTGAAAGGGGCGGGCGAAATATGAAGTTGATTGCAATAGTTGCCGGTCTGTTGCTGCTCGGCGTGATCGGACAAGCAAACGCACGCGGAGGACATGGCGGGCGCGTCAGCTACGGCGGCGGACATCACACTACCAGTCATGGCGGCAGCTATTTGGGCGGGTCCGGCTCATCACACCGTGCCGGGACTTATCTCAATTCGAGAACTGGCAACCGTTACGGCACTCATCGATAACGAGCGAAGAGGCCGGACTCGAGGCGCGGCCATTCGATGGGCCTTTTATGCGTGGGCAACAATGGGAGCCGACGTTTGGGGCTGCCGCCGGTCCTCGCCGACATCTTTCATCCTTATTCCGACATGCCTGAAGAGGGCATCGAGGTACTGGCCGACGACTACGTTGAGGCCTTCGCAGAAAAGTTCAGGACTTTGGCCGAGCAAACGCGCCCGCGACGATCTCTGCGACGTCGTGAATCTGTTATCGTAACGCCGATTGTCGAGCGGACAGAGTGTTGTCTCGACCAAGCGGCCTCCCCTTAGGAGCGCCATAAAATGTTTCAGGCTGATCGCCTGCCTCTTGGGGCGCGTGCCCAATATCGTTGTGAGGCAGAGACTTATGGTGGCCGCCTCGCGGCGTAACGGAAGGAATCGAATTAGAGGCTTTCACCCGCTCTGTCGACGTAAGATAGTCTGGACTTCGGCATCGCGCTTGCCCAACTGCAAGCGCGTCGAGATCAGATATATTCACTCGACCTCGTGGTATTCGGCCCGGTCGAAATCCGAGCCGAACAGTGCTGCTGCGGCGTCGTAGAGCGCGACGGTATTGACGGTTGACTGCATGACGTAACAGGCGCGCAATGCCTCGATCGCCGATGCATGGGCTCGCAACGATCGCGCCGAGGCTTGGCAATCGGGCTCCTCCAGCTTGAGCGCCTCCCGCTTAGCGCCGCTCTCGAGGATATTCCGATCGAGTGTCATATCTCCGCCTTCACCGTCCTAGTTGGTCCGCCAGAATCTATGCGCTCGCTACCAGCCTGCCAGTCTGCGCCGTGTTGACGGATCATTTCGCGATGGGACCGTTTGATGAAGGCGTGCTCGACGCAAAAGCCGGCGGTGACTGAAGCGGCTAGCGCTAGGCCGCACGCCACTTAGTCATCAAGCAAACTCCAAATTATGTTACTGCCGGTGACGACGACAAAAGTGAGTGCCATGACGGTACTGCGAGCACTGAAACAGTTGATCAAGGGCAACGTGACGTGCGGCGAGCGTGGGGTGCAGCCCATCTTCAGAAGAAAGCATGGCAATAAGCCAGCGCTGCCGATGCGTGCTCAAAATCATACAAGAATCGCTGGTGAAACGCCGCGCCTTGTCCCATCGGAACGCCGCATGCAACGCAGCATGAGTGCGCAGCGCGCGAAGCTGTTGCCGGACTTGTGGACGCTTCTCGAGCACAATGAAGAGCAGATTTGCCCGTGGTTCCAGAATGTTGGGACGCTTCGGGGGCTCGAATCATGCTCTCTGCAACGCAAGCTCGGTTGCGGCATCGGCGCCCGTGTTGGTCGGATAACAAATCCAATAGTGAATGCGATGCTTGACCAGACCAGATGATGCAACGGATGAAAATCGTCGCTGCGCCGTGCACAAAAGTGAGGGACCTCGGTCCCGAGCCGCATGCGGAGATCGAGAAGCGAAACGCGACCACTTAGCGCATCGACCCGCGTGCAATTTCGAGACGAGCAGCCGCATCACTATTCTTTAGAAATTCGAAGAAGGTGCTGTCGCTGATTGGGCAGAAAACTCACCGTCCTGCACGTGCAGTTGCTTCGAGGAAAGCAGATCAGACACTTCCCCGCGCTGCCGGCGCAGCGCTTATCGCACCGCCGTTCGGCCAGTCGAGAGACCAGATCGTCGGTGCGATGGGAGATTCCGAAAGGTCGCGACAATGCGTCGTTATTCTGCAGCGAGCTATCGTCCGTCTTGAGGCAGCCACTCAAGAACAAGATCGCCGCGTCTGTGACGAGCGGCGGGATCAATAGAGCATTTGAACCAGCTACTGATGCAAAAGCGCGAGCAGTTCGCCAGGATCGCCCCTTCTTTGCGGAGCTGGCTTCGCGGGGCCTGAACATGCGCATGCATTGATCATCTCCCACTATGGCGCTCCTGTGATGCTCTGTCTTGACTTACCCAATGTTACCCAACTTCGATCTGAATGGGTGCATATGGGCAGAAAATGACGGTTAGCGTTCCCAACACTCGCGGCCCCAGATGAGGAGGGCACGTGAATTTGCGGGCCAATGAGCCCGGAGGAGGGACTAATGCCAAGGACGCCAGCCGCTTTGCGCGGCCATTCGGCTCATTTTGTCAAAACCGCTCTGATTTGCTCAACGCTCTTGGCCGGTGCGGCCGCATCTTTCGGCCGCGCCAAAGCGAACGATATCAATTGGCGCCAGTTCGAGGGCGCTTCGATTGTGTGGGCATACGATATCCATCCGTATGCTGACGCAGTCGCAGCACAGCTGCCTGAGTTCGAGAAGTTGACAGGCATCAAGGTGACCCCCGAGCTTTATCCGGACGACGCCTACTGGAATAAGCTGACCATCCAGCTGAGCACAAAGTCGCCGTCGTGGGACGTCGTCGGCACTGGGATTCAGCCAGCTTGGGATCTCGCGCCCGGACAACTGCTCGAGCCGCTCGATCGATACCTGAGCGATCCCAAGCTCACCACGGCGAACTATGATTACAAGGACTTTTTCCCCACACTACGTGATGCGCTGACATGGGAGATCAAGGGCGGGCAGATCGAGGCCGGCCGGGGTCAGGTGTGGGCCATCCCGCACGGTTTCGAAAACATCCAATTGTTCTACCGCAAGGACATTCTGGACAAGCACAGTATCAAGGTCCCGACAACTCCGCCGGAAATGTCTGCAGCTTGCGAGAAGCTGAAATCCGCCGATCCCGGGATCACACCTCTGGGCGTGCGGGGAGTGCGCTTTTGGAGCAGCATCCACACGGCCGCAATCTCGATCGCCAAGTCGTATGGTGTGCACGACTTCGTCGTCAAGGACGGCAAGTTGGAAACCGGTCTCGATTCGCGGGAGTCGATCGCCTTCCACAAGGACTATGTGGAGATGATCAAGAAGTGCGCTGCTCCATCCTTCGCCAACGACAACTGGTATCAGGTGGTCGATGGCATCAATTCGGGCCGGACCGCGATGGCGATCGATTCCAACATGTTCGGGTTCTGGAACGATGTTGCGGGCAAGCCCGCTTCGGGCAAGATCGCATTCGCTCCCCCGCTGCGCGCTCCGAACAGCAAGAATTTCGAATCGAACATCTGGATCTGGTCCCTGGCGATGAATGCTGCCTCCCAGAAAAAGGGAGCGGCCTGGCTGTTCATTCAGTGGGCGACGTCAAAGCAGGTCGAGCTGAACGGAGCCGTCGCCGGGAAGCTCGTCAACTCTCCGCGCGCTTCGACCTGGAGCGACAAGGTTTGGCTCGACTATGCGGCCAAACCGGAATTCACGAACTTCGTGGATACCTTCAAAAGCGTGCAGGACAGGGCAGCGCTCGCCTTTACGCCGCGCGTAGGGTTTGCCGAGGCCATGAACGCCTGGGCTGTCGCCATGCAGAAAATGGTCAATGGCGCGGATGTGAAGGCGACGTTGACCGACCTCGCCTCCGAGATCCGCTCTTCCATGTAACGCGATCGGGGGGGCGCCATAAGGGTTTGCCGCTCCCCACCACGCCCGAGTATCTTTCGGGAAGTGAGCGATGGACCTTCGAGGCACCGAGGCAACCGTGACGTTACAATCATCGGCAGGCCAACTGGCACCATCCAAAAACGAGCAGGTGCAAAGCGCCGAGCAGCATGCGCTTGACTGGTGGAGCCTTGCTGCGATTGCGCCCGCCATCATCATCCTGCTTGCATTTCTTTTTCTGTTTTTCTATGGGCTCTTTCAATCGCTGACCGATCTCAAGTTTGGTCGTCCGCTGGTTCGCTTCATTGGATTCACCAACTATGAAGTGGCGATCAAGACCCAGGATTTCTGGAACAGCGTGCGGGCGACTATGGCGTATGCCTGCTCCGCGGTGCTCGCGGAAGCGTTGTTTGGGCTTGCGCTTGCCAAATTGTTCGCAAGTGGGGTGTTCCTTGCCCGGCTGATGCGACCGGTCATTCTCTTTCCGTTGGTTCTGCCGCCAATGAGCGTCGCCTTGATGTGGACCACAATGATGGATCCGCAGAATGGGATCCTGAACTATTTGCTATCGCTTGTTGGGATCGGCCGGTTCGCATGGATTTCAGACGCCAGCACGGCGATGTTCTCGCTGGTTCTCATCGACATATGGACTTATACGCCATTTTTCGCGCTGATCATCTTCACCGGCTTGCAGGGCATCAACGATGAGGTCAGACAAGCTGCGCGGGTCAATGGGGCGAAGGGTTGGGCAACGTTCCTCCATATCGAGCTTCCGCTCATCGCGCCATACATCCTGATCGCCGCGGTATTTCGGCTGATCGAATCGCTCAACCAGTTCGATATCATCTTCGGAACAACCCAGGGCGGCCCGGGTGACAGTACCTCCGTGCTCTCGGTCCGCGCCTATATCACCGCCTTTCAAAATCTTGCTTTCGGGCGTGGTGCAGCGCTCATGTTCGTCAACTGGTTGATCGTGCTTCTCGGGACCTTGGCCATGGTGAAATTGTGGCGCTCGGTCCGGCAGCGTGTAAGCTAGAGGAGGCTGAGATGCGGCTAAATCGCTCAACGCCTGCAAGCGTGTTCCTCAATTTGCTGGTTGTCGCCTGTACGCTGATCCTGACATTTCCGCTGGTCTGGATCGTGATGATGTCGCTGAAGAAGCAGGCGGAGGTCATGACGTGGCCGCCGCGCTTCATCTTCAAGCCGACTTTCGAAAACTTCCGCGTTTTGTTCGATGCAGCTCAGGCCGGTGCAACAAGCTACGGCACCATCAAGGTTGATTTCCTGACGCCGGTCACCAATAGCGTTGTGATCTCGCTTGGCGCGGTGCTCGTATCGCTGATCGCGGGGGTGCCTGCGGGCTACGTTCTGGCGAGGCGTGATATCCCCATGAAGGAGGACATCGCATTCTTCATTCTGGGCTTTCGCTTCGCGCCGGCGCTCCTTGTCGTCATACCTCTGTTCAGTGTGTTCCAGACAGTCGGTCTTTATGACACCTATTTCGGTATGATCTGGGTCTATCAGGTCGTCACGCTGCCGATGATCATCTGGCTGAGCCGTTCATATATCGAGGACATCCCAAAGGACATTGAGGAGGCGGCCGCCATGGATGGTGCAAAACCATTCCGGGTTGTCTGGCACATCGTCCTTCCGCTTCTAAAGCCCGGCTTGATAGGCGCTTCATTGCTCATTTTCCTGCTTGCGTGGCACAACTTCGCACTCGGCCTGATCCTCAGTTCGACGAAAGCACCGGTCACCGTCGCCCTCCTCAAGCTGCTCAATCCGGGCATTCAGTTCTATCCGGTCATGGCTGCGGGTCTGGTGGTGACCATGATTGTGCCAGTCGTGCTGATCATCCTTGGCCAGCGTCATCTCGAACGTGGTCTTACCTTCGGGGCCGTGAAATGAGCCCGAGGCCATTGATGTTCTTTGGAACGACCAATCTCGACCTCTGCTTCAACGTCGAGCGGCTTCCAACGCCCGGTGAAAGCCTGATGGGAAGCTTAAAGCGGCATGCGGGAGGCAAGGGCGCCAATCAGGCGGTCGCCGCCGCTCGATTGGGCCTTCGGCCGAGCTTTTACACTCGGCTTGGCGATGACGACGACGGTCGATCGTTGCTGCAAGCGCTGCGTGAGGCAGGTGTCGGTCTCGATGCAGTGGCGGTGTGCCCAGGGGAGATATCGGGTTCAGCTCTCGTCCTGGTCGGCGATGATGGCTCCAACATGATCGTCATAGACCCCGGAGCCAACGCAAATGTCACACCAAGCATGGTCGAAAAGGCCGCCGAATTCATTGAGCGGGACGCAATTGTCGTTGCCGAGATGGGCATGCCGGTCTCCGCGCTCAATCACCTCTTTGCAATGAAGAGCGTCAAAGGATTCGAGCTCATTTTCAATCCGGCCCCCGTGAGGGCCGGCCTATCGGCGGCGGCGTGGAGGAGTGTTGATTTTGTCACTCCAAACCAGACCGAGGCTTTCGAGCTCACCGGCGTCGAGGTGCACGACTTCGACAGCGCCGCTCATGCGGCCGGAAAGCTCCTCGATCTCGGCCCGAGAGCAGCGCTGATCACGCTTGGCGCGCAGGGGGCCTACTACGCCGATGCCAACGCGTCTTTTGCGCTCCGGGCATTTCCTGTGAAGGTCGTTGATACGACCGCCGCAGGCGATGCCTTCAATGGAGCCTTTGCAGCCTCTCTTGCTCAGCGGCTACCGATACGGCAAGCGGTCAAGAAGGCCCTTGCAGTGGCAGCGCTGTGTGTAACGCGACGCGGCGCGCAAAGCGCAATGCCAAGCAGCGAAGCCGTCGACGAGTTTCTCAAATCTCAAACTATCCTGGAGTTGGAATGACCGAACAGTTCTCAGTTGCAGACAGGACCGTGCTCGTGACCGGTGCGGGTGGAGGTATTGGCTCAGCCATTGCCAATGCTTTCCGTCAAGGCGGTGCGAACGTCCTGGCAACCGACACACATGTGGAAAACCTCCGGGACATTCTAACGCGCGTGCCCTACGGCAACGGCATCCTGCCGATGAGCATGGATGTGTCACGAGAAGACGATGTCGGCAGGGTGCTTGATGAGATCGCCAAGCGCTTCGGCAGGCTCGATGTCCTGATCAACAACGCCGGAATAAAATCGGCTCAGCCGCTTCTGACCGGCAATGCCGATCGAATCGAAAAAACCATCCAGATCAATTCCGTCGCGGTTCTGCGCTGCGCCAAGCTGGCGATCGAGCGCTTCATGAAGAGCAAGGGCGGCCGTATCGTCAATGTCGGGTCCTCGTTGTCATCTCAAGGCGCGGTTTTCAACTACCAGGCTGGCGGCGCCGACTATTGCTTGTCAAAAGCCATCGTGCACGATGTGACAAAGCTGCTCGCTTATGAATGTGCTCCGCTCAAGATCAACGTCAACGCAATTGCACCCGGGATTATCGACACGCCCATGCACGGCCGCCCTAGGGAAGAGACCGAAGCGCGTCATAGTGGCCGAATTCCGCTGGGTCGGGTCGGCTTGCCGGAGGATATTGCAGGGCTCGCGGTGTTCCTGGCTAGCCCCGCAGCCTCCTACATGACCGGGCAGATCGTTCATGTGAATGGCGGGATGCTGATGAATGGCTAGGACACGCTCCAACGTCAACTGGCCGCCAATAGAAGGGATCATCTCCGACCTGGATGGCGTCGTCTACCGTGGCAGCACGGCAATTGCGGATGCCATAGAAGCGTTCACGCAATGGCAGAAGGCCGGCGTGCCGTTCTGTTTTGTGACGAATAATTCGACGCATACTCCTGAGGACGTCGTCCGCAAGCTGAGAGGGTTCGGGCTTGCGATCGCGCCGTCACAGGCCGTGACAAGCGCCATCACGGCTGCAGAACTCATTCGAAGGAATTATCCGCAATTGACGCGAGCCTATGTCATCGGCGCTCCGTCGCTTGTCACGGCCATGCGCGATGTCGGGCTGGAGGTCACTGACCGAACCCCCGAAGTTGTTGTGATGGGGCTTGACCGGGATATTACTCACGAGAAGATGCGAATTGCCGTTGAGGCGATCCTCAATGGCGCTGTCTTCATCGGAACAAATCCCGATCTTCTGCTGCCGATGGCCAGCGGGTTTGAACCTGGGGCTGGTGCGACGATTGCAGCTGTGGCTACCGCGACGCAAGTACAGCCTTCGATCGTCGGAAAGCCGCAAGTGCCGATGATCGAGACAGCGCTCTCACGCCTCGGCACGAACCGCGCTTCGACGATTATGATTGGAGACCAGATTCCTACGGATATTCAGGCCGGAAAGAGGGCAGGGCTTGCCACGGTGCTTGTTACAACCGGCGTGCCGATGCGTCAGGATCCGTCGCTGATGGCCCCCGACTTCATCGTATCAAGCTTGCGCGACGTTGAGGTAAGTGCCGCTCGCGGGGCTCGCCCGCAACAGAGGAGGGCATAATGGCCGATGTTCGCCTGGAAGGTCTCAAGAAGGCCTATGGGACGATCGAGATCCTGCGCAATATCGACCTTGCGATTGATCACGGCGAATTTGTCGTCTTCGTCGGTCCATCCGGGTCAGGCAAATCCACGCTTTTGCGCATGATTGGCGGGCTCGAGCCCATTAGCGGTGGGCGGCTCCTCATCGACAATGAGCTCGTCAACGACATTGATGCGGCCGATCGCAACCTCGGCATGGTCTTTCAAAGCTACGCTCTCTATCCGCATATGACGGTCAGGGAAAATCTGGCCTTTCCACTGCGCATGGCGAAAGCCTCGAAAGCAGAGATCGCCACCAAGATAGCCAAAACTGCGTCGCTCTTGCAGATCGACCATTTATTGGATCGCAAGCCTCGACAACTTTCAGGCGGGCAACGCCAGCGCGTCGCAATCGGGCGCGCCATCATGCGCGAACCAAAAGTTTTCCTGTTCGATGAGCCGCTCTCCAACCTCGACACCGACTTGCGCGTGCAAATGCGGGTTCAGATCGCCAAGCTCCACAAGCAGCTCGGAAATACCATGATCTACGTGACGCATGACCAGGTCGAGGCGATGACCATGGCTGACAAGATCGTCGTGCTCAAGGACGGCAACATCGAACAGGTCGGCAGCCCGCACGATCTCTATCACAATCCGGCCTCGCGCTTTGTGGCAGGATTCATCGGCTCGCCCAAGATGAACTTCCTGGGCGGCAACGTCGAGGCAGCTCATGAACATGGCATGGACGTCCGGTTGGACGCCGGTCCCACGATCTCCGTTCCGGTCCAGCCGGACCAGATGCTGGTTGGCAAGCCGGTCACTGTTGGAATTCGCCCGGACGACTTCTCCTCATCAATGCCCGGGCAGCAGGAGATCTCGATTGAACTGGGCGTCGATTTCGTCGAGCATCTCGGCAGCGTCACGTACATCTACGGTAATGCCGGAAACGAAGCTGTCGTGGCCAGGGCGCCACAATCCGGTTGGCCCAAAGGCGCCAACAAGCTCATCCTCACCGCCGCTCCCGCCGATTGCCACTTGTTCATGAGCAATGGAAAGGTGGTACGGCGGTTGCACGCACCGGCGAGTTGGAGCTAGTCTTCACGTAGAGCCGTGCGATGATGCGCGGCTCAGGATCGACAGGCGGACAGCTGAGGGTGAAGGGAGCCAGTATCAGGCAGTTCTTCCGTAATTCCCGTTCGTTTGTCCTTGGTGCGGGGATCGGGTCGGGCATGACCGCCAGGGCCGCCGAGCGGGCGGGGGCCGATTTCGTGCTCGCGCTCAATGCGGGCCGTTTTCGTGCCATGGGTGGGGCCTCACCCGCCTCGATCCTCCCAATCCGCAACAGTAACGAATTCGTGGCAAGCTTCGGACGGACCGAAATCCTGCCCAGCACGAAACTGCCGGTCTTCTTCGGCACCTGTACCTTCGACCCCGAGCTCGATCTTGATCGTTGGCTCGATCGGATCATCAAATGGGGATTTGCCGGTGTGACCAACTTCCCATCGGTCATACACATCGACGATGAGCGCAGGTCATTGCTCGAGAAGTGTGGTCTTGGTTACTCCCGGGAAATCGAGCTCCTCGTGAAAGCTGCAAAACGCGGCCTGATGACGATTGCCTACACGCGCAGTCAATCCGAGGCGCGTCGAATGGTCGAAGCGGGCGCGGAGGCCATTTGCATCAACTTCAATCTAAACCGCGCGGTTGAAAGCGGAGCCGATCCGTCGATCAGCCTGTCTGAACTTGCAGCCCGTACGAATGCCGTTGCGCGCGTTGCTCAATCCGTCAACAAGAGCACCATCTGCCTGCTTGGTGGGGGCCCGATCACAAAGCCGGACGAACTCCTCGACATCTGTCGCGAGACCGGAATCCAGGGATTCATCGGAGGCTCTTCGCTGGACCGCGTGCCTCTGGAGATGTCGGTCCTCGAGGTGACGTCGGGCTTCAAGACCATCCACCTGTTGCGCGAAAAGGTGGATCTACTCGAACGGCAGCTGCAGTTGAGTGGTTTCAGGCACGGCGTGATCGCGCAGTCCTCGGCAATGAAGCGCACCCTTGAGATCACCAGACGCGTTGCGGCGACCCCCCGCCCGGTCCTCATCTGGGGGGAGGCTGGCTCTGGCAAGCGTAGAATAGCAACCCTGGTTCACGCGTTTAGCGACCGCAGGCACGCCAAAACGGCGTTGTTTCATTGCCGCCCCGGTCCGGCGATGGATATACTTGGCCCGTTGTTCGGCGCCGAGCGTCTTGAGAGCGGCAGACGCCAATTGTCACTCCTGGAGGCGTCGAGTGACGGTGCCGTCGTGCTATTGCATGTCGACCAACTTTCGCGCGGTGGACAGGAGCGCCTTGCCGATTACCTCGAGACAGGCGGATTTACCCCTCTGAACGGGGTAACTGTCATGCGCTCCAATGCCCGGATCATTGCCACCGCGACCGTGGCCCGAGGCGCTGGCCTTGAAACGGTTCTGTGCGCGCGGCTTCTCGACCTTTTTACCGGGCTGGATGTCCAATTGCCTTCGCTACCCGACAGGCTTGAAGATCTGCCGCAACTCGTTCAACACTTCACCGTCGAAGCCAAAGGAGATTCCAGCGCCCAGACGCTCACGATAGAAAACTCTGCATTCCTTGCGCTCGCCGGGCACGATTGGCCAGGCAATTTGCGCGAGTTGCGGCAGGTCGTGAACCAGCTCGTGACCCTGCCATCAAGTCACATCACCGGTGAGGTGCTAAAGCCGTTGTTGGAGCCACCTTCAGGCGCACGGCCCGCGGCCTCGCTGTCCGAGCGAGACTGGATCATCGAGGGCTTGAAGAGAAACCGGCTTCACCGCGGCAAGACTGCTCGCTCTCTCGGGCTTTCGCGCAAAACCCTCTACAATAAAATCAAGAAACTGCGGATCCTCGAATAAGGCCTCATGCCCGTCGGAGCGGTTGCTTGGCCGTGGCGGCCTGCTCCAGGGAGAACCTCGGTACCGACGACGATCCATGAGAGCCAAGGCTTACGAGCCCGATATCCGATCCAGTCGGCAGCGCAAGCGCCTCGGGTCGCAGATAGACGGCCCCATCCAGCTGCGAACCAAGCCGTTGCTCCGCTGCTGTCATCTTTGCCTCGTCCGCCGCGACAAACAGGACTTTGAACCCGCGCCTTGCAAACCACTCCATACGGCGAAGCTCGAGCTCCTGACCGCGATCGAGCGGCACTCCTGCCGATGTCCGTTCAATCATGCAGGCTGGCGGAAAGTTCGTCACTCCGGTCATCCTTGCATCTTCCAACGAATCACCAAGATCTTCCCAGCATGCAAACGGGTCGATCATGACGATCGCCGCATAGCAGGAAGGGGGCACTTTGGGCCCCGCTTGCAAGTCGCGCAGGAGACAGTCGTTCCAGTCGATGACGGGAAGCGTGGCCATGACCAGCATGGCGTTTTGCGGAAGGGTCCGCAGTGACGGCGCATAGATCGTCATCTGATCACCGCGAGACGAGGAGAGACTTGCGGCAAGGCGACCTAAGACATTGGCTCTCACGGTTTCTACCCAACCCTACCCAATTGATGCTTCCGCCGATCTTACACGCCGCTTCATCCAGGTCTAGACCACGACATTGATCGTTTCGGAGCTCCGTCCTGTTTTCTTTGGCGCAGGAGCCAGGTTCGGATGGGAAGGGATGGTCGTCGGCGCCGTTTCCTCCTGGCTGCTTAACTGGGCTCTCCGCGCCCGTCCTGAGTGCCGGATGCGATTTGCTGCAGGGTACTGAGCGAGCTCCGCTGGCGGTGAAGAGGCCCGTGAAGCGTCTCGGGTAAAAAATTTCGGGCGAGCTATCTGCGCCCTACGGACCCGCTAGCAGACCGGCTCGTCTGCTTCCTCCCTGACTGGCGCCGCTGCTGGAAAACTCCGGCAGCGGCATCTTTTTTGACTCGGAGCGCGCCTCGCCGCGCGGTCGGGAATTGGTGTCGCGGAATTGGACGGCTCGCGACCTTGCGGAGCCCCAATCCATCAAAGATCCGCCAGCTACGCTGCCCCAGTCTGGTTTCAAATGGGGAGGCGGCTTCCAATCCACACGGTGGCGCTCAATCACCTCGTTTCGGAACTGCTGTACCTCATCGGGCGCCTTCATCGAGACGGGGAGGGCCCCGTCAGGTCGCTCCATTGCGACCGATCCGTTCGATGATGGGGCATGTCCCGGAACGCTCTTGGCTGGCTAACGACCTCGCCTCAATTACCGCTCAGCGCTGCACAGGTTCAACGCTGGTGGATGAGGCCCTGCGCACGACGCCAGCGAAGGCGCTGGCCGTGGCTGACAAGGCGTGGAGGATTGCCCAGCAAGGAAGGTCGGGGCTAAGTTGGCTTCGTTCTCGAAGGTCGAGCCACGCGTCACCACGACGTCTTTTCCCTCTCTCGCCAGCCAGCCCTTTGCAGGCATCGTCCTTGACCTCGAAGCGCTCAGTCCCTTGGGCCTCGAGGGAGGCGACGTAGCGGTCGGTGAATCGCGGCATCGGATCCGGCTCCGGGGTTCGGCGCGCGGTTTCCCCCGGGGAAACTTTTGCACCAGGCTTGTTCGTTCCTGTTCTGTTTAAGACAAGCCTGGAGGCGGCGGCAACTGCTGCTCCTATGGCCGCTTGGCGCCTACCCAACTTTACCCAGTCGCGCTCGTATTCGGGCTTATGAGCCATTTTACTCCGATCTAGACCTCCAAGTGTCCAGAAACGTCCAGGAGGAAGATCGTGTCTCACCATTGCGCGGACGACCAGAGGTCGGTGCGGGATGGTCACCCGTCCGATCTTGCCGGCAAGGTCGCGATCGTCGCGACCCTGGACACAAAGGGCCGCGAAACCGCTTATCTCGCACGAGTGATCGAACAGTGCGGCCGCAAGACTCTTACGATAGATGTAGGCACATCAAACAGGAGGGGTAGAAGCGAGCCGCACGGCAGCCATGCACAGGTGGCTGCACCCGCCGAGCTCTTACGGGAAATAGCTGCAAGCGCGCGTGAAGAGGTGAAGGAGCTCCTGCGATCAGGTGCGATCGACGCCATCGTCGGAGTAGCGGGCGGCAAAGGCAGTGCAGTCTTCGGTGAAGTTGTTTCGGAGTTGCCGTATGGCTTCCCGAAACTGCTGGTGAGCAGCGCGAGGCCAGCCCTCCTGGCCGAACTGGCCCTCCACAACGACATCATCCTCTATCCGACCCTGGTCGATCTTTTCGGGATCAACTCATTCACCGAACGCGTTCTCGACAATGCGGGGCGGGCCATTGCGGCGATGCGCCATGTGCCCGCTCAAGACCGGCAGAAGAGGAAGACAGTTGCGATCACGGCGTTTGGGGTCACGACGCCGGCGGCAAATCGCTGTGTCGCGCGGCTGGCAGAGGCAGGCATCGACGCGATTGTCTTTCCGGCCAATGGCGCCGGTGGACGCAAGATGGAGCAACTCGTGTCCGTCGGTGAGTTCGATGCGGTGCTCGATCTGACCACAACCGAACTCGCTGACGAGCTTGTCGGCGGCACCGCCAGTGCAGGTCCGGATCGGCTCAAAGCAGCTTCTCACCGCATGATTCCGCAGCTCATAGCCCCGGGGGCCATCGATATGGTGAATTTTGGCCTTCCCTCGAGCGTGCCTGCCGAATTCAAGGGGCGCGAATTCTATTCGCATACTCCCTTCACGACGCTCATGCGCACGACCGTCTCGGAGAACGAGCGCATAGGCAGGCTCACAGCCGAGCGCCTTTCTCAAGCAAAGGGGCCCGCTCTCGTGTTGTGGCCGGCCAAGGGGGTGTCTGACTATGACCGGGACGGCGGCATCTTTCGAAATCCTGAAGCCGATAGAGCCTGGTTCGACGCGGTGAGACGACACCTGCCGCGCTCGATCATCGCCCGCGAGTTGGACTGTCACATCAATGATCCGGAATTTGCGGAGGCGGCCGCATCGTGGATCGTCGAACAATTGACACCAGGAGCTTCATCCCGTGCGGATGTTTGATCGGACCGAAATACTCGCAAAGGTCACAGCTCAAGTTGCGGCTGGAAAGGCAGTGCTTGCCGCGGCGAGCAGTTGCGGCCTCGTCGCAAAATGCGTAGCTCTCGGCGGCGCCGACATGCTTGTGGTCTACAGCACTGGCCTATCGCGGTTGATGGGGCTGCCGACGAGCCGGATCGGCGATTCCAATGCGCGCACGCTCGAACTCGCTGCGGAGATCCGCAACGTCGTCTCCTCCGTTCCCGTTATAGGCGGTGTCGAGGCTTGGGATCCACTCCGGCTAGACCTCGATGATCTCTTGGACAAGTTCTGGGCTGCCGGATTCTCCGGCGTGATCAATTACCCGACCATTTCAACGATGGGTGAGAAATGGCGCGATCGTCGAGGCCGCGTCGGGCTCGGCTTTGAGCGTGAGGTCGAGATGGTCGCGGCGGCCCGCAAGAAGAACATCTTCTCGCTCGCCTATGTCGCAAGCGCGCACGATGCCAAAGCGATGGCAACCGCGGGAGCCGACTGCATCGTCCCACATGTCGGCGCAACGCGCGGCGGACTTGTTGGTCATGAGGAGGGACAGTCGATCGAAGAGGCCATCAGGCGCATCAACGAGATCAATGCTGCGGCTCAGGCCGTCCGCCCGGATGTCATCCTTCTCTGCCATGGCGGGGCAATCGCTGAGCCTCAGGATACCTCGGAAGTCTACCGATCGACCGGATGTGTCGGTTTCGTTGGCGCCTCCTCCATCGAACGAATCCCGATCGAGCGGGCGGTGAAGGCTGCAGCCGAAGAATTCAAAGCCGTTCCGCTCCGGCGAAAGCGTCAGCATTCACTGCAGAATCCTGCACCGAGGCACGAATGAATAGCCCAATCACGGGATTGAAACCCGATACCGCTTCCTTGTCCAAAGCGACGAAGCCAACGCACGACCGGGAGACGGACGTGCTCGTGATCGGCAGCGGCGCGGCCGGACTGTCCGCGGCGCTCTATGGGGCAAGGGCCGGACTTCGCGTGACGGTGTGCGAGAAGGCCGACCGGCTGGGTGGCACGACCGCCCTGTCGAACGGCATGATCTGGGTTCCATGCTCAATGCAGGCCCGAGCGGCGAAAGTTGACGATTCGATTGCGAAAGCGAAGATCTATCTGCAACACGAACTTGGCAACTACTATCGCCCCGAGTTCGTGGACGCCTATCTTGAAGACGGCCCAACGGCGCTCGCCAGCTTGGAGAATGGGAGTGAAGTCAAGTTCACACTGGCCTCCGCTCCGGATTATCATTCGAGCCAGATCGGCGGGATCGACAAGGGCCGGGCGCTGAGCCCCGCACCTTATGACGGACGGCTTCTCGGCAAGGATTTCGACCTGATAGGTGATCCGATCCGGGTCGTGCTCGGTGGGATGATGATTTCATCCAGCGAGGTCAGAAGCTTCCTCAATCCCTTCCAGTCGGCTGCCTCGCTCAAGCACGTCCTGCGCCGCGTCGGCCGCTACGCAAGCGATCGGCTGCGCTACAGGAGAGGCACTGAACTCAGTGGGGGCAATGCGCTGATCGCGCGGTTACTGGTAAGCCTGCGCAGATATGGCGTTGAAATCTGGCCAAGCTGCCCAGCGGTTGATCTGACGAGGGAGGGCGGGAGGGTCACTGGCGCAATCGTCAAGCATGATGGCGCCGATCTCCGCATCCGCGCCTCTCACGGGGTGATCCTGGCAACTGGTGGCTTTGCGCGGAACGGTCAATTGCGAGCCCAGCTCAGCCGAGCCCACCAGCACAATGATACGCTGGTCCACAGCGATGTCACTGGAGACGGCATTGCGCTCGCAGGTAAGCTCGGAGCTGCGATCGATAATGACGTTGCATCGAGTGGATTCTGGACGCCCGTGTCCATCCTCAGGAACGGCCGCGCCTCGCAAGTGGTCCCGTACGGCTGGCTCGATCGGGGCCGTCCAGGTGTCATCGCCGTAGGGCCAAATGCTAAGCGCTTCGTCAATGAATCCAATTCGTACCATGACATCTGCCTTGCCATGTTCAACAACGGCTATCCGGCGGACAAGCGGTTCTATTTCATCTGCGACAAGGAATTCGTCCGCCTCAGAGGCATGGGACACCTGCTCCCCTGGCCCTGGACTTTGAGTATCAAGAAATATGCCCGCTTGGGCTACATCGAGACTGGCCGGACGATTGCGGAGCTTGCGGCGGAATTGGGCCTCGACCCGCAAGAGCTACAAAAGACCGTTGAAGAACATAATGCCCACGCAGCTGAAGGGCGCGATCCGCTTTTCAAACGCGGTGAATCGGCTTTCAACCGAACCCTGGGAGATCCCGCGGTCGGAAAGAAAAACCCGAACCTTGGAGCTATCAAGAACGGGCCATTCATTGCGCTCCCGATTGTCCCGGCGACCCTTGGAACTGCGACCGGCCTGTCAACGGATCCTGGCGGAAGGGTCCTAAATGGAAACGGCGTGCCGATCGCAGGTCTTTATGCCTGCGGCAACGACATGACCTCACCGATGCGTGGGATCTACCCTGGGGCAGGCATTACGATCGGACCAGCCATCGTGTTCGCCTACCGCGCGGTAAACAGCATCGTACAATCCACCCATCAGGGACAGACGGCGGCGGCATCCGATGCATAAGTGCAGTGTTTTCACCTCTTGGTCCAGCAACGACGGACGGCGGAGAGAGCGAAAGTGCGCAACGTCGGCCAGCTCGCTTTGAATACCTTATGAGCGGCCCTATCTCGTTTGATGCCCAGCTTATCTTCTGACCTGGAGGCGCACGATGCGCCGCTCACGCCATGCCAAGATTGTCGCAACCGTTGGGCCGGCAACCGCATCACCTGAAAAGCTTTGTGCGCTCTGTCTTTCGGGGGCTGATACTTTCAGGCTGAACTTCAGCCACGGACCCATGACGATCACGCCCGTGTGCCCGCCTCGACCCGTGCGCTAGAGCTGGAATTCAATCGGCCGATCGGCGTGCCGCAGGATCTGCAAGGCCCGAAGATCCGCATTGGCCGGCTCGATGAAGGCAAGCTCGCGCTGGATGCCGGGGAGACGGTCTGCTTCGCGCTAAGCGAAAGGACAGGCGGGAAGCAGTTAATCCCGCTGCCTCACCCAGATATATTCGCAGCCGCTTATCCCAGTCAGGCCCTGCTCCCGGGGGCCGTCTGCTAATCGCCAAGGTTCGGATTGAGCTGTTTGAGATCAGACCAGCGGGCCTATTGTACTTGACGTACCCAAGGCAAGTGGTCTGCCCCTTGAGGCCACCCGCTCAGGGTCGGATTCATTGCTTGCCGCGAGCAGACACCTCGCCAGGCTAGCTGGCCCCCATGGAATCGGACTAGGTTGACGCTGAAATTTCAGCGTCTTAGGGTTGCAAAAATGGGGGTGGTCGAATTGGGGATCAAGTGGCGTGCAACGTTGCGGGTGAGTGTGTGGCTGCTCGCCGTGTTTATTGGCCTGTATCCAGTGTGTCATGCGCTGCACCAGCGTCCCACGATACAGTTGGTCTGGTTGGCGGAATTGGCGAACCAGAAGCTATTATTCCGCGACTACTTCTTCATCGTGGTCGTGTTGGTTTCCGCGTCCTTTGGGAATATTATTTACTGCATTGTGAACGGCGATAGGCTGGCAAATTGGATGAAGGGGCTTTTCGCGCTTGCAACCCTCTACTACCTCTACGTCCTCGTATACGGCGTCAGCAGGTTTTCTGAGCTTACGGAGATGACGGCGCCGATCCAGATTCACGAACTCCATGACGACTTGTGGTTCATGGGGCTGGCTGTCTTTGTAACTTTATTAGCTGAGTTAGCCATTTCGTTAACGGAAAATGTGGAACATACTCACGCCCAAGTTGTTGGGTGGCCGGAGCAGGAATAGGTGGCGAACATGACCGATTTTCTACTCTCTCCCGAGGCGGCAAAAGTCATTAGCGGCGTCGTTGCCGTGCTGGCGCTCGGCATCTTCGGGCTTCGCTTTGGGCTGGCCGATAAGACCCGTATCGATTTTATGCATTGGCTTCGTTCGTTCGTGCACCTGTCTCATTGAATTTCCGCTTACCCGAAACTCCGTATACTTGACGTACCCAAATGATCCGTAGGTTTCGGATTAACAAGGGCATGCGTCATGAAATCTATTCTTTCCGCCAAGCACTTCCACAACGAAGAA
Organism: Bradyrhizobium sp. CCBAU 11386; assembly: GCF_028128955.1. Lineage (NCBI taxonomy): Bacteria > Pseudomonadati > Pseudomonadota > Alphaproteobacteria > Hyphomicrobiales > Nitrobacteraceae > Bradyrhizobium > Bradyrhizobium sp. CCBAU 11386. The sequence continues at coordinate 18,106 of NZ_LBKA01000016.1, read as the reverse complement.
GACGCCGACGCCTTCGTTGAGGCTCGTCTTTGGCCGAAGGGGCCCGTCTGCCCGCACTGCGTCGGTGTGGAGCGCATTTCCAAGATGGGCGGCAAGTCCACCCGGATCGGCGCTTACAAGTGCTACCAGTGCCGGAAACCCTTCACCGTGAAGGTAGGGACCATCTTTGAGTCCAGCCACATTCCCATGCGGCACTGGCTGCAAGCCATCTTCCTAATGGAGTCTAGCAAAGAGGGCATTTCGAGCAACCAGCTTCATCGCATCTTGGGCTGCACCCTCAAGACTGCATGGTTCCTTTCGCATCGCATACGCGAGGCTATGCGCTCGACCGACGCTAGCCCGGGAAGCCGACGAAACCTTCTTTGGTCGCGTTGAAGGCGCTCCCAAGAAGGGCCGGACCGCTTGGGCTAACAACGTTGTCCTTACCCTTGTGGAGCGGCGGCTCCGCTCGCAGCTTCCACATTGATGGCGTTCGCGTTGCCGACGTTATCGTTCTCGCGAGAACCTGAGCCGCGAAGCGCAGCTTATGTCCGACGAATCCAACGCCTACAAATTCATTGCTGAGACTGATGGGCTCGACTGTCACCCACACCAAGGACGAGTACGTTCGCTACGAAGCCGACAAGATGATCTCGACCAATGCTGTGGAAGGCTGCTATTCCGTGTTCAAGCGCGGCATGAAGGGTACCGATCAGCATTGCGCCGAGAAGCATTTGCACCGATATTTGAACGAGTTTGATTTCCGCTGCAGCAATCGCGTTGCTCTTGGCGTGAACGATCTCGACCGTGCAGAAGTGTGTTGAAGGGTGCCGCTGGAAAGCGCCTCACCTATAAGACAACTAACCAGCCAAGAGGCGCCCTATGGCAAAAGCCGCCGCTCCCCCAAAACCCCGCGGGTCACTTCAAATTCCTCCGGGTGTGGTCAGTCAAAATCCTCCACCCGCGAGGCAGGACAAGGGACTGTTAGTTTGAGTTTGTTTCCCGGGCAAGAGCTTCAGCGGCTTCTTTGAGCCGATAGCTGCGTCCGTCAAGGTGAGAAGGTGCAGCGGGAGCGCTCGTGGCGCCGGAGCTGGCCGGGGTTGCGCAGGCGACACGAGCGCGGATTGCCGTGGCGTGATCGTCGTGAGCCTCGGCCTGCCGACCATTATCGTCGGCGTCGCGCCGCACAGCGCGGCTGAAGAGGTCGCCGTATTCCGCGGGGGTACGGATCAGCGGATGATCCTGGGTGAGCGGCGATGCCGGCTGTGGCGTCACTCCAACCTGCTCGATCGCCTGTTCGAACAACCGCTCGACGGTCGCACGCACGTGCTTGTAGCGGTAGATGCGGGTGTCGATGGCGTGCGCGCAGGCCTGCTCGACCAGCCGCGCCGGATACTTCCGGCCCAGCCCGACAATGCCCCACATCGCGCGCTGTCCGGGGCGCCCTTCGGTGTCGAACACCTGCTGGCACAAGGCCCTGGTCTGCGGTCCGATGCGCTCGGCGCTCGCCAGCAGCACGGCGGTTTGCCGCGACGGGTTGAACGGCCGTTCGCTGGTCGGCAGGACGACAGAACCGGGGTGCGCCATCCGGGAATGAACACGCAGCAGCGCACGGGTGTGGCGATCACGGATCTCGATCGTGGTGGTGTAGATGCGCACGACGACCTGGCTGCCGATCGGCGCGGGCCGCGCGGCGTAATAGCTGTTGTCGACGCGCACGGTGGTGTCGTCGCAGACAGTCCGAACGACC
>NZ_LBKA01000016.1:15791-16228 GCF_028128955.1 Bradyrhizobium sp. CCBAU 11386 | reverse complement strand
CGTGCTGCCGTGGATGCGTTTGGAAGCCCAGTTCTCCTCCCAGTGCCTCAAGAACTCGTTTTGCGCCTCCAGCGTCTCGAAGCGCCGTCCGGCCAGCGCAGTGCCCTGGGTATGTTGAATCGCATTCTCGACGCATCCTTTCCGATTTGGATCGGCCACGCGCGCGGGATCGGCGACCACGGCGTAATGAGCCAGCATCGCGCTGTAAATCGGGTTGAGCTGGGGCTCGTACAAATCCGGCTTGAGGACGCCTTCCTTCAGGTTGTCGAGCACGACATAGCTGGGGACCCCGCCAAAATACCGGAACGCCTCTTCGTGGAGCTGCGCCCAGACTTGTTGGCTGGACTTCCAGACTACCCGCCGGAAGCTGCGCCGCGAGTAGCGTAGCGTCATCACGAACAGGCGGGGACGACGGTACCGCCCGCTCTTCGGATCAA
>NZ_LBKA01000016.1:0-15423 GCF_028128955.1 Bradyrhizobium sp. CCBAU 11386 | reverse complement strand
TTCAGCCGGACCTGTTCTTCGATCCACGTCCGATGCGCTTCGCAAGCCGAACGGGCCAGGCTGCTGGTGACCGTCGCTTCCGACACCCCAAAAGCCGGTGGTCGGGGTGGGGGAATTTGGTCGTCCGCGCTCACCGTGCCGGTGGTCACTTCCCCGGGGGAATTTGCCTCCGCACCAGCCCGCAGCCCCTGATAACGCCGGATCGTCTTGCGATCGACACCCGTCAGCCGGTGAATCTCGCGCTGGCTGGTGTTGCGATCAAGTAATGTAAGTACGGTGCTTTGCAGATGTCGCTTCAAGACGTTCAACTCCCCGGCCCCTTGCTGGCTAAAGGGGTCGAACATAAACGTCCTGCCTGACCGGCTACTGCTGTTCAGCGGCGCTGACGGCGATCATCAGGTGGGGGAGTTTCAAGTGACCATACCCGGGGGATTTTGACCGACCCACGGGGATATATGAGAGCTTCTTTTCGGTCTCGGAGTCCTAGAATCCTATTGCAGCTGCGAGGCCTGCCGTTTCGTCACGGATCATCACCGACCGGCCCTTCCAACGTTGGGCTCCGTCCTTGAAAAAGGCTCCTGACAAGCGACGCCCGAGTAGATGCTGAAATTTCGGGACGTGGCGCGAAAATTCGCGAGCCTTCGGAGGTTGATCTTCGAGGCGCTGGCGCGTTGACCAGCCGCGGAGCCGTACAGCCAACGTCTTGCGATCACGTCATCTACCGTCTTCTGCCAATCCGGTGGCTGGGATGTCCGGTCGAAAGCGGCATGCATACCGCAGCACGACGGCCGTCTCGCGGAAATCACGATCCATACTTGAGCGGCTTTTTACGATCACACGAAAAGAAGGCACATAACAATCGAATCCCGCGTTGGAGACGGCGAAACGAGCGATCGGCATGCGTTTCAGTGTGGCGTGCCCCTCGTCCCGTGGGTCGAAGAACCCGAATGCCCGAGAGGGTTCGAGTCCTGCAGATGGGCTATACTGCCTTTGGAGCTGGATCTTGACACGCCTTTTCCGGAATGTCTTAGCCAAATCGCATCCTACTGAAATCTCCAACGCAGCTTTCGTCATGCTCCCGATCAGGCGGCTCGCGCCTTACGCCCGGGTTCTGATCTATACTCTAATCGGAGTTAGACGAGCAGTGCATGGGACGTTCGGCGTGGAAAACCGGCGCAAGCCAGTCCCATTCGCAGAATTCCCGCGCCTTCGGGGTCTCTTTTTAGTGCGATCATGAGGAGGCTTTTGCTTATTCTCCTTGTCCAGCGGGAAATTGGCAAAGGTTCTCTTCAATGACCACAGTTTTGATCACAGGCGCGGGCCGAGGCATCGGCCTTGCGCTCTCGCGCCATTACGCCGCCGATGGTGCCAATGTGATTGGCTGCTGTCGCGAGCCAGCAAGGGCCGATGCACTAAAGGACCTTGCGGCGGTGTCCCGCGGCCGCGTACGGATCTTGCAACTCGACGTCTCGGACGAGGCCTCGATCCGGTCGCTCAAGCGCGCGCTAAATGAGCAACCGATCGACATCCTCATCAACAATGCGGGGATCGTCGGTCCCGCGACCCAGTCGGCCGACTGCATCGATGCCGAAGGTTGGATCACCACGCTGCGCGTCAACGCCCTTGCGCCAATACTCATCGCTCAGGCGCTACGCGACAACTTGAGGCGCAGCTCTGAGAAGAAGCTGGTGGCGATCAGCAGTGATGCCGGCTCCAATAGCGTCGACTGTTACCGTGGCAGCGCTCTGAGCCGCAATAGATACGCATACCGAGCCTCTAAGGCGGCGCTCAATAATGGCATGCATCGGCTCGCGCGTGACTGGGCCGATGACGGCGTGCTGGTGGGGATAGTGAATCCGGGCTTCGTACGGACCGATATGACGGGCGCAAGCGCCGCCGCATCTTCTGCGTCCATCTCGCCAGAAGACAGTGCGCGTGGTATCATCCAAAGAATTGCTGAGCTAACATCAGACACCAGCGGCGCTTTCCAGGACTACCGCGGCGAGCCTATGCAATGGTAGCCCTAACCGTCTCAGTCTCAGCGATCAAGCAGCAGGGAACCTGTTGCGTTTGAGAGCGTCTTGCCCTTTTCCGGCTCCGATGACGGTGACTCATGGCCGTCGCACATCGCTAGAGACGATAATACGTCCCAGGTGGATCTCGTTGCCGTCGGCTTTGAACCGCCCGATGCATCAGATTTGAAGCCCGGTGCTGCGGGCTCTCTTTTCGTGCCCCTTTCCCGCGGTTACCTCCATCTTTGGAATGCAGTTTTCCCGCGGACACTCCCGGTCAAGAGCACGTCGCGTGTAAAGCTTCTTGCGGCTCACTTGCATTACCTGGGCTTAAGTCGCCGCCATCAATGACAGAAGAAACGTCGCAGCGGTACAGCAAGTGCGTTCGCATAATCTGGTCAGAGCGGTGTTTCGGGCTAAAAACGGAGCTGCGGACGGTCCGGCCGCCTTCTTCCTCGTGCGGTGGGAAACAGAGCACAGGTAGCGGAAGAATCAATGCGAGGCTGCGTTCCCCTACAAGGCTAGGACAGCAACTCACCACAAAGCGTGTATAGTTCGATGCTGCAGTCGTCCGGGGCCCTCCGCGGCGGCTTAATCGGGAGGCTTAGCGGCAGTGTTGCGCGCCTAGGCGCGCAACACTGTCTTGCCGTTTTTGATAACAGTCGCGCCGCGATCGACTACGCGAGCCTCGAACGAAATCACGTTGCGATCTTGCCAAAGATCGACAGTGATAGCATCGCCGGGGAACACTGGTGCCGAGAAGCGCGCTTGGTGACTCAGGATCCTTGTGGGATCGTAATCGCAGAACTCCTGCAGCACCGCCCGGCAGGTGATGCCGAAGGTGCACAGGCCGTGCAGGATCGGTCGCGAGAAGCCAGCCTGCTTGGCGACCTCGGGATCGGAATGAAGCGGATTGAAATCGCCGTTCAGCCGATAAAGCAGCGCCTGGTCGGGCCGAGTATCAAACCGCGCCAACAGGTCCGGCTTGCGTTCGGGCACAGCGTGCGGCTCGGGCGCACCCTGTGACGGGCCGCCGAAGCCTCCGTCGCCGCGAGCGAAAGTGGAGCCCGTGAGAGTGGCGACCTTTTCGCCCTTTTCGTCGGTCCACACACTCTCGTCGACGACGACGGCGCCCCTCTCACCCTTATCGTAGGCGCCCATCGTGCGGCTGGTGGCCGTGATCGTGCCGGACGACGGCAGCGGCTTGTGCAATTCTACTTTCTGCTCGCCATGGACCAACATCAGAAGATTCAATTTGCTCATCCGGAGGCCCGACCTCTGGTCGGTCGCGGGCCTGATAGGTTGTCCTCTAGCCGATGCCAGCACCGTGGTAACTGTCGGCGTAACCTTGAGATCCTTCTCGTACACGAACGGCAGCTCACGCTCATTCATTGGATCTCGGCCCATGCCAATCCCCAGCGCGTACAGCATGATATCCTTCTCACAATAGGTGAAGGTACGCGGCTCGGTCTTCTCCTCCAGGATGTCGGGATAGTAGATCGGCATGTAATATCCTCCGGCATTTAGGCTCAACAGGGTAGTCAATTCCGTCAGGTCCAGTCGGCATCCACCGTAGCTCTGGACGTCGCATAGGACATGTGTCGGTAGTTGTCGGCCACTGCTCAACCAGCGAAGCGAAGATCGCTGCCGCGCCCGAGCAGCAGTCGCCATTAGACAACGATCAGGACGTAAACGCGCTCGATAAGCGCCGACGCTGCAATGCGCGTGAATCCACAAACGGCGTTCGCGAGCTCGAGGTCGGCGCATGAGCCGAGGTTTAGGTTTGCTGAGTCGTCAGAAATTGAGCCGCCTCGCTCGGCACTCTTTGGTCTCGGTGATCCGGCGAACGATTGCAGGTTGCGAGGCACCTCGCCGATGTCTATGTAGTCATCGCGCTCGAGGGAACCCTTAGCGACCATCATTGCAGATATGGGCACCTGAAAGCGCTGCATCTGCGTAAGATTAGTGGAGATCACCATTTCCAAGTCGGTTTGTGCATCAATCAAAGCCGCAATTTGCGCCAAGTGATGTGGAAAGTCGCGCTCGACGCGGTTAACGTTAGCGGCGTCTCAGCGAAGAGTGTTCGGCTCGCTCGTTGTGAGAGCCATTCGGGTCGCGGGTTTGTTTGAAGTTAGCCTTTCGCCATTGCGATTCGCTTTTAGATTCGGCACGCAACGCGGTTTTTGTGCATTCTTTTGGGGCAAGCCGCAGTTTTCCCGCTTTAGAGCGTCGATGGCTCCCGCGGCTTTCATGTCGCCCTGCTCGTGTTCCAAAATGAGCGAGGCCCCGGCGCTGCCGAGCTTGGCGCCAAGCTGAAGCGCAGGCCAAGACGTCAGATCAGGCGGCAATCGCCACTTGCCCCATTTCAACAATAGTGCCTTCTATCGCACCCAAACATTTCCTCCTTGGACCCAGTATGGATTCGGGAATTTTGCACGATCCTTCAGCTGAGATGCTGCTCTGGCACCTATGCTCGAATCGTCATCTGCCGCCGGTCCTGAAAGTTGTCGGCAAGTGCGGCAGTTCAGCCTTTCTTGCTGCAAGACTGCACGCAGTTGCCAGAACTTAGCGATTTTATTCGCCGGGGGTACGTTAGCGTCGTCAGTGCTCGGTGGTTGAGACACCGGTCCAAGTTCATCCGCATCACGCACAAGCTTCGAAACTGCCCGAGCGCAAGGGGGCAAAACGGGAGGGGCGCAGAACATGAGCAACCCTGAGAGGTTTCGTCAGGAGACGCGCGCTTGGCTCGAGGCGAACTGCCCGCCGGAGGTGCGGCAGCCAGTTCGTTCCAAGGACGACGTCGTTTTGGGCGGACGGCGAGCCGTCTACAAGGACCCGGCCCAAAAGCTCTGGTTGGACCGCATGGCGGCGAAGGGCTGGACAGCGCCGGAATGGCCCAGGTCTTACGGCGGCGGCGGGCTTTCTCCCGAGGAGGCAAAGATCCTACAAAGTGAGATGAGCCGGCTCGGCTGCCGCAATCCATTGAGTTCATTCAGCCTATCTACACTGGGGCCGACGCTGCTCAAGTACGGCACCGAGGACCAGAAGCGAGAGCACCTGCCGAAAATGGTCCGCGGTGAAATCTTCTGGTGCCAAGGCTATTCGGAGCCGGGTGCGGGCTCTGATCTTGCTTCACTGGCGACGCGCGCGGAGGACCACGGCGATCACTTCCTTGTGAACGGCCAGAAAATCTGGACCAGCGATGCTGATAAGGCCGGCTGGATTTACTGCTTGGTGCGGACCGATATATCGGACAAGCACAACGGCATCTCATTCCTCCTGTTCGATATGGAAACGCCCGGGATCTCGGTCAAACCCATTAAGTTGATCTCCGGATACTCGGCATTCTGCGAGACGTTTTTCGACAACGTGAAGGTGCCGAAGAAGAACTTAGTTGGTGAATTAAACAAGGGCTGGGACGTCGCCAAATATCTGCTGAGCCACGAGCGCGAGAGCCTTTCCGACTTAAGTGCCGGCGAACTGTCGCTCGGCGAGATAGCCAAGCGCGCAGTCGGTACCGAAGCGGACGGTCGGCTCGACGATCCCGTTTTGCGGGCGCGCATCGCTCTCTTCGAAGTCCGTGCTCTGGCGTTTAGGGCCATGTCTGAGCGCTTTATTGACGAAGTAAAGCACGAGCGGGCGCCTCCTCACCAAGCTTCCGTCATGAAGTACTTTGGGACCGAGCTGAACAAGCAGCGTCATGAGCTGATGATGGACGCCGAAGGATCGGACGCGCTGGAGTGGGAGAGCGATCGATCTCGCGGCGGCGCCAACGCGCGTGCATGGCTCCGCAGCAAAGCCAATTCTATCGAAGGCGGTACATCGGAGGTGCAGCTCAACATCATCGCCAAGCGCATCCTTCAGCTACCCGGAGCCTGACATCTTGCCTCTCTTCCACACCGAAGACCAGACGATGCTTGCCGACACCGTGCGGCCGTTCCTTGCGGAGCAAGCGCCGGTTCACCACATGCGCGCACTGCGGGATGCTGGCGATAGGACCGGCTTCTCGCCCGACCTCTGGAAGCGTTTCGCTGAACTCGGCCTTAACGGCGTCCTGATGGATGAAGCAGACGGCGGTTTAGGATTGGGCCACGTCGAGGCCGGAATCGTGCTGGAGGAGATTGGCCGCAACCTGAAGCCTTCGCCGTTCCTCGCGACGGCGGTAGGTGCGGTGACGACGCTGCGGGAAGGCTCGACGGCCCAGCGCCAAGCCTGGCTGCCGCGGATTCTGGCCGGCGAGGCCGTAGGCGTGCTTGCCATCGACGAGACCCCCCGTCATCGGCCTGAGCGGATCGCGCTGCTGGCGCAGCGGGTCGGCAACGGGTTTCGTCTCACGGGAGAGAAACGCTTCGTGACGCACGGCCACGTGGCCGACTTCCTGATCGTCGCGGCCCGGACCGCCGGCTCCTGCGAGGACAAGATGGGCGTAACGCTCTTCCTGGTTGAAAGTCACGTAGCTAACCTCACGTTCGAGGCCGACCGGCTCGCCGATTCGAGCTTGGCCGCGCGTTTGAAGTTCGATGGCGTGGAGGTCCTTAAGGAGGCAGTCATCGGCGAAGTGGACCGCGGGTTTGACGGCCTGACGAAGACGCTCAGCGCGCTACGCGCGGGCGCCTCGGCTGAGTTGGTTGGGGTAGGCTCGGGCGCTCTCGACATGACCATAGGCTATCTCAAGCAGCGCAAGCAGTTTGGTCGCCTGATCGGCTCGTTCCAGGCACTGCAGCATCGCGCCGCCCATCTCTACGCCGAGATGGGGGTGGCCCGTGCCGCCGTGCTCAAGGCCCAGCAGCTGCTCGACTGCGGTGAAGCCGGCGCCGAGCAGTCCGTCATGGTAGCCAAAGCGATGACTGGCATGGCTAGCGCGCTCGCTGTTCAAGAAGGCATTCAAATGCACGGCGGCATTGGTATGACCGACGAGTATGATATAGGCTTCTACATGAAACGACAGCGAGTGCTGAGCGAGCTGTTCGGCGACGCCGACTACCATGCGGGCCACTTAGCGCGGCTTGCGGGGTACTAAGGCCGGAAGATGGTCGCCTCCTGCGCATCCAGGACAGGCTGATCGGGGACCCGTTCAGATCGTTGCCGTTGAACCGCTCCGTCTGGCGTCTGTCCAATCCCGCTGCGCCGCTTCTCGAATGTCGACTGAATCCGCTGGAAGCGCATGGAAACGAAGCCGACAAGCTTGTCGCTCAGTGAGCGAGCAGCGCAGCGCCGCTATTGATTACCTGCGACCGGACCTTGCGGGCGTTTCCGAGGCCGATGCTGTTCGCCAAAGGAGAGAGCGGACAGCCGTCATTCATTCATCGGTATTCCACATCTGACTAAAGCTTCAGAATTCTCCAGTTCGGTGCAGAATTTTAGCCATCTAGGCAGCCAGATTGATGGAAATCAGCTCTGTCAACCGGATAGATAGTTTTGGGAAAGACAGAAGCCTTTTTGTCGACCACAAGGTTGCAGGCAAAAGTGCAGGTGGGAAACAGTGCATCAGCCGCAGGCGCCTCATGGAGGCGTATCCTTGCGCGCGCAGGCCCCTCCAATCCACAAAAAACAAGATTGTGGTCTGACCGTGCGGGGGGCTGCTCTATCGGGAGCGCCAGGATGCACTGCGGAGGGAACAGGGGGGATGCCAGGCACAAACAACGCCTTTGTGGAGTTTTCCGGCGTTCAGAAAACCTATGATGGCGAAACGCTGGTCGTTAAGAACCTCAACTTGGAGATTGCCCAGGGCGAGTTTTTGACGATGTTGGGGCCTTCCGGCTCAGGCAAAACGACAACCCTCATGATGCTCGCCGGTTTCGAGGCGCCCACTCAAGGCTCGATCCTGCTAGGGGGGCGATCTATCGAGAAAATGCCACCGCACAAACGCGATATCGGCATGGTCTTTCAAAATTACGCGCTTTTTCCGCATATGACGGTGGAAGAAAACCTCGCTTTCCCACTCAAGGTGCGCAAGCTTGGCAAGCCCGAGACCGAGGTCAGGATCAAGCGGGCGCTCGACATGGTTCGCCTTGGCGCCTACGGCTGGCGCCGGCCGGGCCAGCTTTCCGGTGGCCAGCAGCAGCGCGTCGCGCTAGCCCGAGCGCTCGTCTTCGATCCCAGGCTGGTGCTGATGGACGAGCCGCTCGGCGCGCTGGACAAGCAGCTGCGCGAGCAGATGCAGCTCGAGATCAAGCAGATCCACGAGGATCTCGGCGTCACCATCGTCTATGTGACGCATGATCAGGGCGAAGCGTTGACCATGTCGGACCGCATAGCGGTGTTCAACGACGGGGTCATCCAGCAGCTTGCCGCGCCGGCCGAGCTCTACGAGCGGCCGCAGAACGCGTTCGTCGCCCAGTTCATTGGCGAGAACAACCGGCTACGAGGGAAAGTCGTGGCGATGAACGGCGCGACCTGCAAGGTGGAGATATCGGGCGCCGGCAATGTGCAGGCGCTAGCCATTAACGTCGAGGCGGTTGGTCGGCCAACCGTGCTGTCGTTGCGACCGGAGCGGGTGAAGCTCAATCCGACGCCAGGCTCGCTGCCCAATGTTTTTAGCGCGCGGGTTAGGGAGCTGATCTATTTGGGCGATCACGTGCGCACCCGCATCTCGGTGTGCGGCCATGATGACTTTGTCGTCAAGCTGCCCAATTCGGAAGACGTGGCGCAGGTCGAGCCTGGCGCGGAAATCACCATAGGCTGGAAAACCGAGGATTGTCGGGCGCTCGACGCGCCCTGAGGACGACCTAGCTTTGCCGCGAGCAAGGTAGGCCGCGCCGTCGGCGACACCATCATGGTGACATGAAAGGGAGCGGAGATGATGAGAAAGTCATTGGTGGCGGCAAGCGCCTTGGCCATAACCAGCCTGACAGCGAGCGCGCTGATGCTCGCAAATCCCGCGCTTGCCGGCGATCAGCTGACGATCACCGCTGGGGGCGGCGCCCTCCAGATGAGCGAGCGCAAGGCCCAATTCGAGCCCTTCTCGAAGGCGACCGGGATCAAGATCACCGAAGACGAGTACAACTACGACACCGCCAAAATCCGCGCCATGGTCGAGTCCAAGACCGTGAGTTGGGACGTAATCGACGTCGGTCAATCGGCGGCCATAAGACTATGTGACGAAGGCATCCTCGAAACTGTCGATTGGAACAAGCTCGGCCTTGACCGGTCCAAGTTCATGGCCGCCGACAAATATGATTGTGGGGTGCCGAGTCACGTCTCCGCCACTGTGATCGCCTATGACAAGGACAAGCTGGAAAATGGTCCCAAGACCATCGCCGACCTCTTCGACCTGCAGAAATTCCCTGGGAAGCGGGGACTGCTTAAGGATCCATACGCTAACCTCGAATGGGCGCTGATCGCCGACGGCGTCGCAATCAAGGACGTCTATAAGCTGCTCGACACGCCCGAGGGCGTCGACCGCGCCTTCAAGAAGCTTGAAACAATCAAGAAGGACGTCGTCTGGTGGACGAGCGGGGCCCAGCCGCCGCAGCTACTGGCCGACGGCCAGGTCATCATGACCGCCGCTTATAACGGCCGGATCTACGATGCCGTCAAGAACTCCGGCAAGCATTTCGAGGTCATGTGGGATGCTGCGGTGGTGGGCTTTAACTTGTGGGCCATTCCCAAGGGTGACCCGCGACTGGACAACGCCTACAAGTTTATCGCCTTCGCTGCATCTGCCCAGGCCCAAGCCGACCTGACGAGGTACATCGCGTATGGTCCCTCCAACAGGGACGGCATGGCGCTTATCGATCCGGCGATCCTTCCCCATCTTCCGACCGCGCCGGAACACATGGGAATAGAGGCCGACGCCGCGTTCTGGGCTGACAAGGGCAACGATCTGCGCCAGCGCTTTACCGCCTGGCTAGCAAAGTAACACCAAGGAAGAAAATGGCGGGGAGCGCTTCCGTTCTCCTCGCCGTCTCCAAGGAACGAACTGAGAGAGGAGACGATGGCGACGATGGCCGCCCAAATGGCCGGCAGCCCTGCTGGCATTCCGCTGCGGGTCAAACTGCAGCGGGTCGAGCGCCGGCGCAAGCTGAGAGCGCTCACTCTCGTCCTGCCTCTCCTCCTCTTCATTCTGATCACGTTCGTCCTGCCGATCGGCCGGATGATGTTCAACGCGGTCCATGACGATACGCTGCTGACGCTGTTGCCGCAAACCACGGCAGAGCTCGGTGCCTGGGACGGAAAGGGGCTACCCGACGAGACCGTCTATGTTGCTCTGGCGAGCGACCTAAAAATGTCCTGGGCTCAGAAGACCGCGCCCCAGATCGGCGAGCGGATGAACTATGAGCTGCCCGGCGCCCGCAGCCAGGTAACATTAAGCGCCCGCAAGGCGAGCGCGCTTTCCGCTGGTCCCTACAAGGCGGCGCTGATTGAGATTAGCCCGCTCTGGGGGCAACACGATGTCTGGAGTCTGCTCAAGCGCGGAAGGTCGGTCTATACGGCCTTTTATCTGCTGCGTTCGGTCGACTATCAGTATGGCTCCGATAGCCAGATTGTCGCCTCGCCGCCCGAGAACGCGATTTTCCGCGACGTTCTCTTGCGGACAATTGGCATCAGTATCAGCGTGACCATCATCACCGTGCTGCTGGGCTTCCCAGTGGCCTATCTTCTGGCGATATTGCCGCCCAAGTCTAGCAATCTATTGATGATCATGGTCGTGCTGCCGTTCTGGACCTCGTTGTTGGTGCGCACCACCGCCTGGGTCGTGCTCCTGCAGCAACACGGCGTCATCAATGACATGTTGCTAACGTTGCATGTCATATCGCAGCCAGCCGAACTCATCTTCAACCGGGTCGGCACCATGGTTGCTATGGCGCACATCCAACTGCCATTCACACTGTTGCCGATCTATAGCGTGATGAAAACGATCTCACCGAGCCTTGTCCGCGCCGCTCGTTCGCTCGGTGCCGGGCCCTTCTACGCCTTCTGGAAGGTCTACTTCCCGCTCACCCTGCCGGGGATCGCTGCCGGTTGCCTTCTGACGTTCATTTTATGTCTTGGTTACTACATAACCCCAGCCCTCGTCGGGGGACCGGCTGACCAAATGTTGAGCTATTTCGTTGCCCACTACACGAACGAGGAGCTTAACTGGGGGATGGCCTCGGCCCTCGGCGCCATTCTGCTCACCGCCACGCTGTTACTCTACTATGTCTTCAACAAGCTGGTCGGCCTCGATCAACTCAAGATGGGATGAGACCGATGGCCGCTTCCGCCTATGCCACTCCGATGGAGAGGGGCTGGTTCTATCTACACCGGCTGATCTGCGGCGTCGTTTTGTTGTTTCTGATCGCTCCGATCCTCGTGATCGTTCCACTGTCCTTCAACTCGGTGCCCTTCTTCAGCTATCCGATGCCTGGGCTGTCCCTGCGCTGGTATCAGGAGTTCTTCCTGACTGGCCGCTGGCAGGGCGCACTCCACAACTCAATCTTTGTCGCCGTTTCCGTCACGCTCCTGTCAACCATTCTGGGCACGCTAGCCGCGCTCGGGCTCAGCCGACCGAACTTTCCCTGGCGAACGGCGGTGACGGGCGTTCTGATCTCTCCCATCGTCGTACCCGTCGTAATCACGGCCGTTGGCTTGTATTTCTTCTATGCCGACGTCGGATTGCTTAACACCTATTCCGCGCTGATACTGGCACACACGACGCTGGCTACGCCCTTCGTCGTTATCACCGTGACCGCGACCCTGACGGATTTCGATCACTCGTTGACCCGGGCAGCCGCCGGGCTCGGTGCGCCGCCGCTTACCGTCTTCTTCAAGGTGACCCTGCCACTCATACTTCCGGGCATGATCTCCGGTGCGCTCTTCGCCTTCGGCACCTCCTTCGATGAGGTGGTGGTCGCACTTTTCGTTTCAAGCGCTGAGCAGCGCACCTTGCCAAGGGTTATGTTTGCCGGAATTCGTGAGGAGATCAGTCCGACCATCACTGCCGCCGCGACGGTGCTAATCCTTTTCTCGATCACCATGCTCACCACTGTCGAGCTGCTGCGGCGGCGCTCGGAGCGCCTCCGTGGCATCCGCAACCTCTGACGGTTGCAATCGTATGTTGAGCGCCGCAGCCGTGAAGGAAGAGATGGCGCTTGTCGATCCGGCGATCCCGCCTAACCTAACTCCACCGGAGAAATTGGCCAAGGCTAAGGAGTATGGCGGCGCTTTCTGGGCTGCCAAGGATAGCCGCTATAGATGATCAACTCTGTTGGGAGTATGAGCTCGCTACCAGCGCCGCGTCTTATCGCTTGATGTGGCATCGGCAAAAGAAAAGGGAAAGGCCCCATGGATTACGCACTTCCAAACTTCTCCATCGACCTGAATGGCCAGACCGCGATCGTGACCGGAGCATCGGCGGGCCTTGGTGTGCGATTTGCCAAGACTCTCGCGCGATGTGGCGCCCGCGTGGCGCTGACGGCGCGGCGGTTCGATCGACTCCAGAGCGTCGCGGCGGAGATCAAAGCGGCCGGTGGCGACGCCGTACCGCTACAGCTCGACGTGACGGATGCGGATCAACTGACAAGGATTGTCGCTGAAGCAGAGCGGCAGCTTGGTCCGATCACGATTCTGGTAAACAATGCGGGCATCCCGGACGCCCAACGCGCAACAAAAATTTCGATTGATCTTATAGACCGTGTTCTCGAAACGAACGTGCGAGCGCCGTACGTGCTGTCATGCGAGTCGCGCGGCGTTTGATTGCGACAAAGCGTCCTGGCCGCATCGTCAACATCGCGTCCTCATCGGCCTACTTCTATGGAGGAAACGGCGCCGCGCTCTATTCGATCAGCAAGGCCGCGGTGGTACGCATGACCGAAGCCCACGCGGTCGAATGGGCAAAGTTCAACATCAATGTCAACGCGATCGCGCCGGGAGCGTTTTCGTCCGAGATGATCGATTGCATGCTGCAGCGCGTGGGCGACATCACCCAAAGATTTCCGCGTCCGCGCATCGGTGATCCGGCGCAACTCGACAGCACCTTGCTGTTCCTGGTGTCGCCGTCATCGGAGTTCGTGACCGGCACCAGCGTACGCGTGGACGACGTTCAGACCGGCCGATAGGTTCCGATTCTATCATCGCCAAAAAGCATCGGTTCCAAGTCTTGCATAATTAAGACGTGAAGAGCGGTGTGACAGTCCTGCTAAATCATGTAAGGCTGCTGGATTCCGTTCGCTTTGATATTCAAACAAGAAGGTCGTCTATTGATCAATCATTCCGGTTGGATTCTGAGCTGGCCAGTAGAGCCAGTGTGCGATCTGACCTCGCGCCCGATAAGTGTCGACGATACGCAAGAAGTTTTGAAGAAGAACATGCCCTTGTGGGGTAAGTATCGATTCCGGATGGAACTGCACTCCATAGGTTGGCTGATATCGGTGCGACAGCGCCATGATTTCGCCCTCCTGCGAAAGTGCCCACCTTCAGATGCTGGTCGCACGGCTGAGCGAGCTGAATAACCAGAGAATGGTAGCGACCGACGCAAATTGGAGACGGAAGCCCTTCGAATAGCCCTCGGCCATCATGGGTTACGTGCGAGGAACGACTGTCCATAGGACGAACCGCGCGCCACTCGACCGCCGAATGCGCTCCCGATACACTGATGTCCGAGGCAGATGCCTAGAATTGGCACGCGACCTGAAAGGTTGTGGACGACGGTCGTCGATATTCTAGCCTCAACGGGAGTGCATGGGCCAGGAGAGATGACCAGTGCGCTCGGCCTGAGGTCAACAAGGTCGTCGATGCTGATCCTGTCATTCCGGATTACCTGCGTCGCTTGGCCAAGCTTCCGGAAGTACCTGGCTATGTTAAAGACGAAGGAGTCGTAGTTGTCGATGATGACAATCAAAATGGCTCCTGTGTTTCAAAACGAAATGTGTCGAAGATGCGCTGCGCCTTTGCAAGAACCTCTTCGTACTCTGCTTCGGGCTCCGATAGCGCCGTTATGCCGCTACCCGCATGAAACACAGCCAGGCCGTCGTTGATGACTAGCAGGATGGTCGTGTCCCAAGGAGTGGTGTAGCTGGTAGCGAAGCCGCTCGCGACGCGCGCCCCACATAGCGCCGTAGCGAGCGAGCGGCTTTGCGGGTGGTCACCGATGATTCGTCGGTAAGGTTTGGATTGCGACAACCAACCTGATTCGAGGAACCACCGATGACCGACGACATGATGAACCTGCGCGCGCTCGTAGAGAAGACCCCCGATGCCGATCTGTTGCGCGAGATGATCGGCTTCGCCGCCCACCGGCTGATGGAGCTGGAGGTCGAGGGCCTGACCGGGGCCGCGTACGGCGCGAAGAGCCAGGAACGACAGGTCCAGCGCAACGGCTATCGCGATCGGAGCTGGGAGACCCGGGCCGGCACGGTCGAGCTGCGCATTCCCAAGCTGCGCAAAGGCTCTTATTTCCCGGGCTTTCTCGAGCCACGGCGGATGGCCGAGAAGGCGCTCACCGCCGTGGTGCAGGAGGCCTACGTGCAGGGCGTCTCGACCCGTTCGGTTGACGACCTGGTGCAGGCGATGGGCATGACGGGGATATCCAAGAGCCAGGTGTCGCGGCTGTGCGGCGAGATCGACGACAAGGTGAAGGCCTTCCTCAATCGCCCGATCGAGGGCGACTGGCCCTACCTGTGGATCGACGCCACCTATGTGAAGGTGCGCCAGAACGGGCGCATCGTCTCGGTCGCGGTGATCATCGCGGTCGGGGTCAACAGTGACGGCCGGCGCGAGGTGCTCGGCATGGATATCGGTCCGTCCGAGGCCGAGACGTTCTGGACCGCATTCCTGCGCAAGCTGGCGCGGCGCGGATTGCGCGGCGTCAAGCTGGTGGTCTCCGACGCTCATGAGGGGATCAAGGCCACGGTTGGCAAGGTGCTCAACGCCACTTGGCAGCGCTGCCGCGTGGGGTCGTTGAACAAGTGGCCAATAGATTTGGCGCGATGCAGCGACGGGCTATCCTGGCCCTCGCGTCAAAGCTCGCGCTACGGCCGATCTGAAGCCGCAAACGCATTCTGAGGGACAATCCAAGACAGAATAAGCGCAAGGAGAGCGGTTGCCAGCCGCTTGAGGTTGATGGCGGCGGCCGTGAGGTAGGCCTGGATCTTCATATTCGGTAGACCGCGCCGTATGGCGCGCGCCAGCCCATGCCAAGTTTTGGCTTCGCCGTGGAAGCCCTCTGAGCGCCAGCGATGGCGTTGATAGAGATGTCGATCCTGCTTAGTCCATCGCTCGCGACGGCGGCGGGCACGCAGCAGTGCCGGATAATGGTCACCGACAACGACCGCTTTGTTAACCCGCCCTTTGGCGCCCTTGAGCGGACACCGGGTGCAATCCTTCGCCTTCGAGTAAAAGAAACGGCCGTGCTTGATGGGCCGAGCGGGGCGCAAGATACGCCCTCGCGGGCACTTCAAGATGTCGCTGGCATCGTACCGGAAGCGTCTGA
>NZ_LBKA01000015.1:0-416 GCF_028128955.1 Bradyrhizobium sp. CCBAU 11386 | reverse complement strand
GCCTGCGCGCACGCCATCGACAACCGCATCTACCGCTACAAGCACGTGCGTGCGACCGTCGAGCGGTTGTTCGAACAGGCGATCGCGCAGGTTGGAGTGACGCCACAGCCGGCATCGCCGCTCACCCAGGATCATCCGCTGATCCGTACCCCCGCGGAATACGGCGACCGGGGGGGGGGGGGGGGGGGGGGGGGGGGGGGGGGGGGGGGGGGGGGGGGGGGGGGGGGGGGGGGGGGGGGGGGGGGGGGGGGGGGGGGGGGGGGGGGGGGGGGGGGGGGGGGGGGGGGGGGGGGGGGGGGGGGGGGGGGGGGGGGGGGGGGGGGGGGGGGGGGGGGGGGGGGGGGGGGGGGGGGGGGGGGGGGGGGGGGGGGGGGGGGGGGGGGGGGGGGGGGGGGGGGGGGCGTTGCCTACGACAG
>NZ_LBKA01000014.1:119902-192257 GCF_028128955.1 Bradyrhizobium sp. CCBAU 11386 | reverse complement strand
CATTACAGTGGCCTTTTTGATTTTGAAGTGAGCACGTTGAGCGGCAGCTTGGTGAGCCCCACGCCAGAATGACCATGCGATGATGTGCGCGGGTTGAATACGCTTTCGACCGAGTCTGATGGCAATGCGGCGGATTTCCTGGATTGACCAACGGATCAGCGGCGGCCTGGTGGTGTTTTGGCTTTTGCCGGGGGCGATGTTTTGTTTTTTGGGCGATGGCGGGTTGGCTGTGGAATCTCAGGAGGTCGTCCATCGGTAGGCCGAGGCGGCTGATGGGTGGTTTGGCTTGCAGATTACCGTGCGGGCGATGCCAGTTGTAGTGATGAAGCCAGATTGGCAGGTTTTGGGCGCGCTGATCCGAGGTGTCGTAGGCACGAGCGTAGCCCACTCGCGCAGCACTGTCTGAATGAAGCGTTCGGCCTTGCCGTTTGTTTGCGGTCGTCGGGCCTGGTGAAGATGTGCTTGAGGCCGAGCTTGCTGCATTTGCGGACCCCGGAGCTTCGACTATGCCAACGTATAGCTTTCGAAGGAACTTCTCCTCTGCCATCCTGAGGCGCCGACGCGATGATTGGGATAGGCGAGGCGCCGTTACGGCAGGCCCAACTTGGTCACGCTGGAACCTGCCAAATGCGTTTCGCCGTCCTGTTCGGGACTGTGCTTCGCATTCCCGAACAGGAACGCGGAGATCGCAGTCAAAGCATGGCAAGGCGCTCAGCACGGTATAGTTTGCCCATTTCTCCAGCGCCGCATGAAATCGAAGCTAAGAGGTTGGATTAAAGTTGACTCTCGCCTTTCCTCGCTGGACGAAACAAGAAGACGAACTGCTGCGCGAGCTTGTTGATGCAGGCACGCCTGTGAAATCCATTTGCGAAACGCTCAATAGGTCAGAGCCAGAGCTTCGCAGGCGCAGCTACTACATTGGCCTACCAAAAAAATGGTTTAAGCGAACAGTCGCCATCTCAGGCTGAGGCGGCGCTCGGCAATAGTTCCTTTGGCGTCTCAGTATTGTTGGCGGCAGGAAGACAAAGGCGCCTCCAACAAGACGTTTCGTGCCAACGTGCTCACTTCGATAATCAAGACTTCCGACAGCAATCTCCATGAATTTGCCCACACGCTGGAGGGGTGACGAAATCGCTTGGTTTCCTGATAAAAAAGAGGACGCACCGCTACGGACCCGGCCTCAAGCCATTACGGCACGGCCATTTTTGGCCGCACGGCCGCGGAGCCCAAAAGACAAGGCCAAGGTCGACGTCGCGGTGCAAATCGCACAGCGCTGGATTCGGGCCCGGCTGCGCAATCAGCGCTTCTTTTCTCGGGCCGGCTCAACGCCGCCATCAAGACATTCGTCGACGAACTCAATGCTCGTCAAATGCGTGGCTTCGGCTCAAGCCGCGCCTGACTGTTTGCCGAACTCGATAAACCCAAGCTAACCTCGCTGCTAGATCAGCCTTATGCCTTCGCACGCTGGAAGCGCTGCCGCGTCGCTCCCGATTATCATGTCGAGGTCGAGGGCCACTGGTATTCCGCGCCGTATCGTCTGATCCGTGAACTGGTCGATGTCCGCATCGAGGACAGAACCGTCAAGATCTTCCACAAGGCAAGCGGATCGCCAGCCATGCCCGCGCCCGCAACCGACGCGGACACACCACCGGCGCCGACCACATGCCGAGCGCCCATCGCCGCTACGGCAAATGGACCCCCGCCGCGGTGATTGCCGCCGGTCTTAGCGGCCATGATCATCAGGACGCGACATCGCGCTTAATCCGGGAGCGGTGCAGCGCGAAAGCGACTCTGCGGCTGGGGATTGTTGGCGGGATTGGTATCGTATTTGGATATTCGCGTGATGAGCCCGCTCGTGGCGAGCGGTTGCAAGTCCGCCTCCAGCGCGTCAGCAATCTCCTTGGGCTCGCCGCATCACCTCGACAAAGGGTACCGCGGTCACAACCACCCGCACCGGCTCGGGGTCTGGATCTCGGGGCAGGTCCGTCGCGTCACGGCTTCCATCCGGCGGGAGATGAAGCGTCGTGCGGCTGTCGAGCCCGTCATTGGCCACGTCAAGACCGAGCATCGCATGGATCGCAATCATCTCAAGGGGCGCCTCGGCGACAGGATCTACGCTGTCCTCGCCGCTGTCGGTTATAACTTCGGCCTGCTCCTGCAATGGCTCGCGGAGTTTTTGCGTGTCATCATCCGAGCCTTCCGAAACTGTCCCGGCTCACAAGATCGGTTAAATCAGCTCTCGTCCGCGTTCTTCACGGAGGACTCATTCATCTGGTCGAGGGCAACGGCGACTCGCCGTAGGCAGAAG
Organism: Bradyrhizobium sp. CCBAU 11386; assembly: GCF_028128955.1. Classification (NCBI taxonomy): domain Bacteria; kingdom Pseudomonadati; phylum Pseudomonadota; class Alphaproteobacteria; order Hyphomicrobiales; family Nitrobacteraceae; genus Bradyrhizobium; species Bradyrhizobium sp. CCBAU 11386. The sequence continues at coordinate 189,949 of NZ_LBKA01000014.1, read as the reverse complement.
GATCTGCCATAGCGATCGCCGTGCCCGGTCGCCTATTTCGGCCGAACGGTTGGCCGAAAAAGTCAGATGATCGAGAAATAATGTTCAGGGTGATGCTGAACGTCGGCAGCATTCACATTGGAGAGCGTGATCGAATTACCCTCTCCTAGGTCAATGACCGCGGAATTCGAGCCATCCGCTTCGACGCGATTGGCAAGATCGGCAGGCGTATGAATACCAGTGTGATTAATCCCTGCCTCGATGTGCAGTTTATCCCCCACCGTGAAGTCCATCACGGCATCCTTGCCATTCCCGCTCGTGAACATGAAGTTGTCGTTGCCGTCATCGCCGAACAGAACATCGCTGCCCTGATCGCCGAACAGATAATCGTCGCCCGCACCACCAGAGAGCGTGTCGTCGCCCTGATTACCTTCCAGACTATCGGCACCCGCTCCACCAGCGATCCAATCGTTCCCGCCCAGGCCCTGGATAAAGTCCCTGTCGGGCGTGCCAACCAAGTGATCGTCGGAGTCTGTGCCGCGGATTACAGCCATGTCGTTCTCCTGTGTTCGGTCTGCTAGGCGAGCGGTCACGCAAGTGATCGCGCTCTGGCTACGAAATATAAACGTCGAAGCTGACGAAAACCTGATTGCACACTCAGCCGAAACGGATGCGATGGGTTGTCTAATTGCCGAGCGTTGTGCAAGTGGTTTTTCAGTAACCCTCCGGCTCGACACTGAGTCGGTGTTCACGTTGATGCGCCGTCGGGTGGGTGGATGCGAGACCTCACAGCGGTTTTTCAAGTCATAACAACGGCCTTGAGGTTTGACTCAGATTGGGGAATTCCAAATCGGTGAATTTCTGAAACGGCGGCGCGGCGAATGTTGGCGCTTGCGCTGGTTCTGGAAGCGAGGGGCGCAGCAGGTAGGCGGTGAAAACCTGCGGAATGGATCGCCAGACCCAGCGAGACTGGGGGCTGAAGTGGACCCCGGATTTTGGACCGGCGGCTTAGGTGGTGCGGATGCCGTTCCATTTTGATAAACGGAGCGGACCATGAAGAAGACGAGAGGGAAAATCGATGCAGCGCTGAAGGCAAAGATCGCCTTGGAGGCGCTGCGAGAACAGTCAACGGTGACGGATCTGGCGCAGCGCTACCAGGTGCATGTGAACCAGATTTATCCGTGGAAGAAGTAGCTCAGGATCAAGCGGTTCGGGCGTTCGACGCGGGCGCTGGTCGGGATGGCGAGGCGGCCCACGAACTGGAGGTCGAGAAGCTCCACGCCAAGATCGGACAATTGACGGTCGAGCGTATATCGGCCGCCGCGGCCGGCCAATGACAATGACCTTGAGCTGATGCGACGGATCGACCAGCTGTTCACGGCCTGGCCGTTCCTGGGCTCGCGGCGGATGACGGCGATGCTCAATGGCGAAGGCCGTCGCATCAATCGCAAGCGCGTGCAGCGGTTGATGCGCAAGCTTGCCGCATCAACTGCAGGCTGCTTAAACTCTAACCCCTAATGAGTCTGCATATTTCACTGATGGTGAGCCGCGATTTCGCGCGATCATGAGCGCTGAATTCAGACGATCGTGAGCAGCCCGCGCCGGCCGATGCGGTGATAGAGTCAGCGTTCCGGCTACTCGTCAAGGGTGATGGTTTTGGCGTTGGTTTTCGCATGCTTTCGCCCAAACGTCTCGATCAAATATACGGAGGGCGTGGCTGAAGCAGGCGTGGAGCCCTCCGTTGGCAGGCGTCGGAGATTCCTATGACAATGCTCTCGCCGAAACCATCAAAGACAAGGGTACCTGTTCAGTGATGTCCGATGCAAAGCGGACCAATTCGAGCCGATATCGTTCGACTCCCCGTTGTGCATGGTGTCACGCGGGAGCAGGGGGCGAATCTCACTATTTCGGTATACGCGGGTCGGCTATTCCTTGACGTTTGCCAGTGGTGGCATCGGCCGACTTGAAACCCTTTGGAAGAGGTGGACCGAACCAGAGGTTGAGGGGCAACGGTTGCCTCCCTGAAGGCGAGCCACCTATCCTGGTAGGCGCCCACGAGCGCTCTTGGCGATACATTCCCACCCCGTGTAGCTTGACGACACTCTCGGGAAGGCGAGGTGGTTAGCGGTGTTAGAGCAAGGTAGGCTGGCCACCGAAGTTAGTGGCGCGTGTTAGGGACAGCGCTTTCGGGACGACGAAGCGCCGAGTCACGTGGCTGCTAACTTCCGGGCAGCGCGGGCGCGGCAGGGACAGCGTTAATTCTCTTGAGTGAAGGCTCCGGGTCGCGCTCGCGTTGCCACGGACATCAAAGGGGATAGCTCCGGTAGCTGGCTATGAAGTGGAGTTACGAAACATGCTATGGGCTAGCGGAGATCATTGTTGTGCCGGGAGGATGCGCTCTCCTGTTTGATGGCCAGCTTTTAGGCCAATACACCTCGCCAGTCATAGCAGCAGAAGAATTAGCGAACGGGAGATGCCGTTGGCCTTGGGCTGGAGATCCAGCGAAGATGGAGATCCCGAGAAACTTGTCCCAGTGGCAAAGCGTCCCCTTGGCGCGTCGGCTATGAGCACCGTAGTGAACCGCCATGAAGCCTTTCACTCAGATTAACTCGCCACGCGGTCCCACGCGATGCGTTCGGATGAAGGAGCGATATGCCGTGTCCAAAGCTAACATCCTCAAGCTGATTGGAAGCGTCGCCGATCAACTCATAGAAGTGTTGCGTAGCGGGGCACGTGCTCGTCTCGCCCAGGCGGTCGAGGCCGAGGCTGAGGACTTTCTCGGCAAGCATGCTGATTTGAAGACCGCGGACGGTTATCAGCGCGTCGTCCGCCACGGTCTCCTGCCGAAACGCGAGGTGATGACCGGTATCGGTCCGGTCGCTGTCCGTCGCCACGTGTGCCCGATCGCGGCGCGGACGCCACGGATCGCGACTGCCTCCGGTTCTCTCCGTAGAGCCTGCCACCCTACATGCGCCGTTCGAAGTCGATCGAGACGCTGCTGCCGAACCTTTAGGGTATCTCGACTGGCGCCTTCTCGGAGGCGCTAGCTGCGCTGCCCGGCAAGGATGTTGCCGGGCGGCATCCGCCATCGGCCGGCTGAAGGATGGCTGGCTCGACGAGCACACCGTGTGGCAGAAGCGCGATCTGTCATCGAAGCTAATGTCGACGCGGCACTCGTTTCTGTCCGTCCCGGACGATTGAGACGTTATTGATTGGTTGCTCGCGGACGCGGAATTTTGCCATTGGCCCCGACCCGGACGGTCGTATTCCAGAGCGAGGTGCGTTTGCGTGTGCAGTGATACGTGATCAGCTCTCAATTGCTCGCTCGAGCCCATACAAGCGGCTGAAGGCGAGGATAGCGGAACGATAGGCACTCCGCTTTTAGTATTGCTGCCCGCCCCGCTTCGCGGCGAAGCGCTGAGCACCGCCGGATGAAGCACTAGCTCTGCACTTGACGTAACCCTTCGGCCCACTTGCCCCCGCTTGGCGTCGGGAAAGTTCTGGGCCCATGCGCCATCCAACCTAGAGCGAAATGTCGGGGAGGCGGCCTTCGTTTTCCAGATAGCTACCGCCGACATCGGAGTGGTTTCCGGCGAACCACACCTGCTGCAGCCAATCCGGATGCTTCAAATATCGCGCATGGGCTGCCCCGCACATTCTGCGCGAGAGTAGGCCTTTGTCGGGCACCTGCTGCGCCGGATGTCGGCATTGAGACTTAATGCCAGAAACCTAACACTACGCGCCGCTACGAAGTGCCTGCTGAGCCTGCGAATCCACTTCGGCACACGATTTGCTCTGTTCACCGCATCATCACCAATCGCAGTGCGATGCTTTTCGGGACGGGCACTATATTAGCGGACACTTCAGTGGCGGGTACGGTCGAACCTCTTTCACCCATCCCTGCGGTCAGTCGATCTATGGCGATGCCGACAGGTTCGATGTCACCCGGCGGCATAACCCGCACCTGTCGTTCGGCCAGGGACCGCATGTCTGCCTGGGCGGATCACCGGCGCGCCTGGATTGCGATGCGCCTTCCCCGCGCTGTTCGTGCGGCTGGAGATCTGGCGCTGACCATCGCCGCGGAGGACGTCGTCTACATGAGTCTTACGTCATTCGCTGCCCGCAGCGGCTGCCGATCACCTTTTGCCCTTCCATCGCCTAGAGAGTGAAGTGTCACCATGTCCGAACAACCCTTGCCGACGCTGCCGAAGTGGCGCGTCGATCACATCGAGCCCTCGCCCGAGATGTTGGCGCTACGCGCCAACGGTCCGATCCACCGCGTGCGTTTCCCGTCCGGGCACGACGGCTGGTGGGTGACGGGCTACGACGAGGCCAAGGCGGTGCTGTCCGACGCGGCGTTCCGGCCCGCGGGAATGCCGCCGGCGGCCTTCACCCCGGATTCGGTGATTCTGGGTTCGCCGGGTTGGCTGGTCTCGCACGAGGGGGGCGAGCATGCTCGGTTACGCGCGATCGTGGCGCCGGCCTTCAGCGATCACAGGGTGAGGCTGCTCGCGCAGCAGGTCGAGGCGATCGCCGCGCACTTGTTCGAGGCGCTGGCGGCCCAGCCCCAGCCTGCCGACCTGCGGCGCCATCTCTCTTTTCCACTTCCGGCCATGGTCATCAGCGCGCTGATGGGCGTGCACTACGAGGATCACGCCTTTTTCGCAGGGCTGTCCGACGAGGTGATGACGCACCAGCATGAAAGCGGCCCGCGTCGCGCGTCGCGCCTGGCCTGGCAAGAACTGCGTGTCTACATTCGCGGCAAGATGCGGGACAAGCGCCAGGATCCGGGCGACAACGTGCTGACGGATCTGCTTGCGGCGGTCGACCAGGGCAAGGCGAGCGAGGAAGAGGCGATCGGCCTGGCGGCGGGCATGCTGGTGGCTGGGCACGAGAGCACCGTCGCGCAGATCGAATTCGGCCTGCTGGCCATGTTCCGCCATCCGCAACAGCGCGAACGCCTGGTCGGCGATCCATCCCTGGTGGACAAGGCGGTGGAGGAAATCCTGCGCATGTACCCGCCAGGTGCGGGCTGGGACGGCATCATGCGCTATCCGAGGACCGACGTGACCATCGCGGGCGTGCATATTCCCGCGGAGAGCAAGGTGCTGGTCGGCCTGCCGGCGACGTCGTTCGATCCGCGCCATTTCGACGACCCGGAAATCTTCGACATCGGACGTGACGGTAAGCCGCACCTGGCGTTCTCCTACGGGCCGCACCACTGCATCGGCGTGGCGCTCGCCAGGCTGGAACTCAAGGTGGTGTTCGGTTCGATCTTCCAGCGCTTTCCCGCGCTGCGCCTGGCCGTGGCGCCGGAAGAACTGAAGTTGCGCAAGGAGATCATCACTGGCGGGTTCGAGGAGTTCCCGGTGCTCTGGTGATGCGCGTACGCCGCCGGGGATCGCGATCTTCTCCGCAATTTGCCGGCGCGCCTGGCGCGCGCCGGGCAGATCAGTCAGCCAACAGGTAACCTAGATGGACGTGCAAGAAACCACGGCAGCATGCCGGGACGCCTTCGCCGAACTGGCGTCGCCAGCGTGCCTCCACGACCCGTATCCGTTCATGCGGTGGTTGCGCGAGCACGATCCGGTGCATCGCGCGGCATCGGGCCTCTTTCTGTTGAGCCGCCACGCCGACATCTACTGGGCGCTCAAGGCCACGGGCGATGCGCTTCAGGCACCGGCGCCGGGCGAACTGGCGCGCTATTTCCCGCGTGCGGCGACCAGCCTGTCGCTCAATCTGCTGGCGTCCACGCTAGCGATGAAGGATCCACCGACGCATACGCGTCTGCGCCGGCTGATCTCGCGCGATTTCACCATAGGCCAGATCGACAACCTGCGGCCGAGCATCGCGCGCATCGTCGCAGCGCGCCTGGACGGCATGGCGCCCGCGCTGGAGCGCGGGGAGGCGGTGGACCTGCATCGGGAATTCGCGCTGGCCTTGCCCATGTTGGTCTCCGCCGAATTGTTCGGCATGCCCCCGGACGACATGTTCGGGCTCGCCGCCGGCATCGGCGCCATTCTGGAAGGCCTGCGCCCGCACGCCAGCGATCCCCAGCTCGCCGCGGCGGACGCGGCCAGCGCCAGGGTGCTAGCCTACTTCGGCGACCTCATACCGCGCAAGCGCTCCGATCCCCGCCACGACATCGTGTCGATGCTGGTCGGCGCGCATGACGACGATGCCGACAGGCTGTCGGATGCGGAGTTGATCGGCATGCTGTGGGGCATGCTGCTGGGCGGCTTCACCACCACTGCTGCGGCCATCGACCATGCGGTCCTGGCGATGCTGGCGTATCCCGAACAGCGGCACTGGCTGCAGGGAGACGGCGTGGGGGTAAAGGCATTCGTAGAAGAAGTCCTGCGCTGCGACGCGCCCGTTATGTTCAGCTCCATTCCACGTATCGCCCAGCGCGACATCGAACTGGGCGGCGCGGTGATCCCGAAGAACGCGGACGTGCGCGTGCTGGTCGCGGCCGGCAATCGCGACCCGGACGCCTTCGCCGATCCCGACCGCTTCGATCCCGCGCGGTTCTGCGGCACCAGTCCTGGCATGTCGACCGACGGGAAGATCATGCTGAGCTTCGGTCACGGCATTCACTTCTGCCTCGGTGCGCAACTGGCCCGGGTGCAGTTGGCCGAGAGCCTGCCGCGGATCCAGGCTCGCTTCCCCACGCTGGCGTTGGCCGAGCAGCCGACCCGGGAGCCGTCCGCGTTCCTTAGGACGTTCCGCGCGCTATCGGTGCGGCTGCATGCGCAGGGGGGCTGAGATGCGCGCCGTGGTCGACCAGGATCTGTGCGGAACCACCGGGCAATGCGTGCTGACGCTGCCGGGCACCTTTCGGCAGCGCGAACCGGACAGCGTGGCCGAAGTGTGCGTCGCGAAGGTCCCGCAGGCGCTTCACGCGGCCGTGCGGCTCGCGGCCAGCCAGTGCCCGGTCGCCGCCATTCGGGTCATCGAAAGCGACGCTGGCGATGACGAGCGCGCCAGCGCCGACCCTGCGCCTTCTCCGGCGGAGGCCGAGCGGCATGCCGCGAAAGACCAACGCAATCCAGGAGGACACGATGGGACGGTTTGAAGGCAAGGTGGCCGTGGTGACCGGCGCCGGCGCCGGCATCGGCAAGGCATGCGCCCGCGCCATTGCGCGCGAGGGCGGCAGAGTGGTGGTGGCCGACATTGATGGCTCGGCGGCCAGGGCCTGCGCCGCGCAGATCGCGGCCGAAGCGGGCGACGCGCTGGCCCTGCCCATCGACATCGCCAATGCGCAGGCGGTGGCAGCGCTGTTCGAGACGGCGGAGCGGCAATTCGGTGGGGTCGACCTGCTGGTGAACAACGCGAGCGCCATGCATCTGACCCCGCGCGACCGCGCGATCCTCGACCTGGACCTGACGGTCTGGGATCAGACCATGGCGACCAATCTGCGTGGCACGCTGCTCTGCTGCCGGCAGGCCATCTCAAGGATGATCGCCCGCGGCGGTGGCGCGATCGTCAACATGTCGTCGTGCCAGGGGCTTAGCGGTGACACCGCGCACACGTCCTACGCCGCGTCGAAGGCGGCGATGAATATGCTGTCGGTCTCGCTCGCCACCCAGTACGGTCATGCGCAGATCCGCTGCAACGCGGTTGCGCCGGGTCTCATCATGACCGAGCGTCTCGTCGCCAAGCTGGACGAGTGCATGCAACGGCATCTGCGCCGGCACCAGCTCCTGCCGCGCGTCGGCCGCCCCGAGGACGTGGCCGCGCTGGTGGCGTTCCTGCTCTCCGACGATGCTGCGTTCATCACCGGCCAGGTCGTGTGCATCGACGGCGGCATGCTGGCGCATGTGCCGACGTACGCCGACGGTGGCAACAGCCGCGCCGCGCGGCCTGCCGGCGACACCGCCGAAGCGGCCGCGGCGCCGCGCGGCTGATGGACATGCTGCTCAACCCACTGGACCGCCGGCACCGGCTTCGGTGCGATATCCCGGTCGTGCCCGGCGCTTTCCCCCTTGTCGGGCATCTTCCCGCCATCGTCTGCGACCTGCCGCGCCTGCTGCGGCGCGCGGAACGGACGCTGGGCAGCTACTTCTGGCTGGATTTCGGCCCTGTCGGACACCAGATGACGTGCATGGATCCGGATGCGTTCGCATTGCTCCGGCACAAGGACGTGTCCTCGGCGCTGATCGAAGAGATCGCGCCCGAGTTGCTTGGTGGAACGTTGGTCGCCCAGGACGGCCGCGCGCACCGGCAGGCGCGCGATGCGATCAAGGCGGCGTTCCTCCCCAAGGGGCTGACCGAGGCCGGCATCGGCGATCTGTTCGCGCCTGTCATCCGGGCCCGGGTGCAGGCGTGGCGCGACCGCGGCGACGTAACCATCCTGCGCGAAACCGGCGACCTGACGCTCAAGCTCATCTTCAGCCTCATGGGAATCCCCGCGCAAGACCTGCCGGGATGGCATCGCAAGTACCGGCAACTGCTGCAGTTGATCGTCGCGCCCCGGATCGACCTGCCCGGACTGCCCTTGCGGCGCGGCCGCGCCGCCCGCGACTGGATCGACGCGCAGTTGCGCCAATTCGTCCGCGAAGCGCGCGCGCAGGCCGCGCGCACCGGGTTGATCAACGACATGGTGAGCGCCTTCGATCGCAGCGACGATACGCTCTCCGATAACGTCCTAGTCGCCAATATCCGCTTGCTGCTGCTTGGCGGTCACGAAACCACCGCCTCGACGATGGCCTGGATGGTGATCGAGCTTGCGCGGCAGCCTGGGCTATGGGACGCCCTGGTCGAGGAGGCGCAACGCGTGGGCACGGTGCCGGCACGCCCCGCGGACCTGGCGCAGTGTCCGGTCGCCGAGGCGCTGTTCCGCGAGACGCTGCGCGTGCACCCGCCGACCACGCTCCTGCTGCGGCGCGCGCTGCACGAATTGCAACTCGGAAAACGGCGCATTCCCGCGGGCACCCATCTGTGCATCCCGCTGCTGCATTTCTCGACCTCGGCGCTGCTGCACGAGGCGCCTGATCAGTTCCGCCTGGCGCGGTGGCTGCAACGCGCGGAGCCGATCCGGCCGGTGGACATGCTGCAGTTCGGTACCGGCCCACACGTCTGTATCGGCTACCACCTGGCATGGCTGGAACTGGTGCAGTTCGGGATCGCCTTGGCGCTGACCATGCACAAGGCCGGGGTGCGGCCGCGGTTGCTGAGCAGCGTCGAAAAAGGCCGGCGCTATTACCCGACCGCACATCCGTCCATGACAACCCGCATCAGATTCTCATGAGCTGGCATCGCATGCTCCGTGTGGCGAGGCAGCCGCGTCGGCGACGCGCGGCGTTTCTGCACTCGGCGCGCGCGCTCGGTGCGACGCCGGCAACACCGCGGCGGCTCGCCGCTCGCCGTGGCCGTCTCCTGTCAGATACAAGGACATGAACAACATGCAGCCCGGTTCCACGCTACACGACCGAACTGGCGTTTCCGCGCTCGGCGTTTTGGGCGCGCAGGCGCCCGGCGCATCCGGCCCGCTGCTGCCGGAGATCTGGATGCAGGACGGCGCAAAGCGGGTCGAACAGGCGCTGGCGCGCCTTCTCTGCGCCGAGGACGACGGTGAGACCGAGCTGATGGCGGCGATGCGCTACGCCACCTTGCATGGCGGGAAGCGTACCCGCGCCTTGCTCTGTCTGGCTGCCGGCGCATTGGCCGACACGCCGGCGCACATGCTCGATGACGTCGGCGCCGCCATCGAGATGATGCACGCCTGTACCCTGGTCCACGACGACCTGCCCGCGATGGACGACGACGTGCTTCGCCGCGGCCTTCCGACCGTGCACGTCAAGTTCGGCGAAGCCACAGCGATCCTGGTCGGCGATGCGCTGCAGGCGCACGCCTTCCTGACCCTGGCGAGCCTGGATGCGCCGGGCGATACCCGTATCGCGCTCGTGCGCGAACTGGCGCAGGCGGTGTCCGCCGAGGGTGGTGCCGCAAGCGGGCAGGCCATGGATTTGTCGCTGGTTGGAAAGCACGTCGAGCTGGACAGGATCGTAGCGATGCACCGGATGAAGAGCGGAGCGCTAGTGCGCGCATCCGTTCGCATGGGCGCGCTATGCGCCATCGCGGAGGATGCCGCGCACGCTGCGCTGTACTCTGCGCTCGATCGCTACAGCGCCTGTTTCGGCCTGGCGTTGCAGGTGGTCGACGACATTCTCGACGCGACGGCGGATACCGCGACCCTGGGCAAGACCCCCGGCAAGGACGCGGCGGCGCAGAAGCCGACCTGCGTGTCGATCATGGGGCTGCAGGCAGCGCACCAGTTCGTGTTGGATCTGTTGCGCGACGCCGGGGAGGCCATCGCCCCGCTGGGGTCGCGTGCGGAACGGTTGGCGCAGATCCTGCAGCGGGCCAACGCATATCTGTTCAAGCACGCGCCATGCGCATGAGTGCGCCCATCCGCATGCGGCTCGCCCCTGTGCCGCTGCGATCGGCCGGCGGCAGCGGTGCATGATGCATTGTGTCCGAGTCCGCGGCACCGATCGCAGCGGTTGCCCAGCACGGCCGCGGCGCACGCGGCGCGCTGCGCGCAAGCCTATGCGGCGGACCGGCGCTAGCATCGGGGCGCGTCGCCGCGCCGGAGCAGGGCGGCCGTCCGGCCTTTCCCATGCGCCGGGCCGCGACGGGGCCTGCGGCGACGTGCGCGGCGTCTGCCCGATCCTGGTTCGCGTCAACCGTCTGCAGAAGGAACATCCCGCGTGAACGCGCTGTCCGAACAGATCCTTTCCGAATTGCGCCACCTGCTGAGCCAGATGAGCGATGGCGGCAGCGTCGGTCCGTCCGTCTACGACACGGCGCGGGCTCTTCAATTCCACGGCAACGTCACCGGTCGACAGGACGCATACGCGTGGCTCATCGCGCAGCAACAGGCCGATGGCGGATGGGGAAGCGCGGACTTCCCGCTGTTCCGCCATGCGCCCACGTGGGCGGCGTTGCTGGCATTGCAGCGTGCCGATCCTCTTCCCGGCGCTGCCGACGCAGTCCAGGCTGCAACCCGATTCCTCCAGCGCCAGTCCGATCCCTACGCGCATGCGGTGCCGGAAGACGCGCCGATCGGCGCGGAGCTGATCCTGCCGAAGTTTTGCGGCGAGGCCGCATCCTTGGTGGGCGGCGTGGCGTTTCCGCGCCACCCGGCGCTGTTGCCGTTGTGGCAAGCGTGCCTGGTCAAGCTGGGGGCGGTGCCGACGTTGCCGAGCGGCCATCCGTTGCTGCACTCCTGGGAAGCCTGGGGGACGTCCCCGACCACCGCATGCCCGGATAACCACGGCAGCATCGGCATCAGTCCGGCGGCCACCGCCGCGTGGCGTGCGCACGCCGTGACACAGGGGAGCACGCCGCAGGTCGCGCGCGCCGATGCGTATCTGCAGGCGGCATCGCGGGCGACGCGCAGCGGCATCGAAGGTGTCGTTCCCAACGTCTGGCCGATCAATGTGTTCGAGCCATGTTGGTCGCTGTACACGTTGCATCTGGCCGGGCTGTTCGCGCATCCCGCGCTCGCCGAGGCGGTGCGCGTGATCGTCGCGCAGCTCGACGCCCGCCTGGGAGCGCGCGGTCTGGGCCCGGCCTTGCACTTTGCGGCCGATGCGGACGACACCGCCGTTGCGTTGTGCGTCCTGCACCTTGCAGGCCGCGACCCGGCGGTCGATGCGTTGCGCCATTTCGAAATCGGCGAGCTGTTCGTCACCTTCCCCGGCGAGCGCAATGCCTCGGTGTCGACCAACATCCATGCCCTGCATGCATTGCGACTGTTGGGAAAGCCCGCCGCCGGCACCAGCGCCTACGTCGAGGGCAATCGCAACCCGCACGGTCTATGGGACAACGAAAAATGGCACGTTTCGTGGCTGTATCCCACCGCGCATGCGGTCGCTGCGCTGGCGCAAGGCAAGCCCCAGTGGCGCGACGAGCGTGCGCTGGCGGCGCTGCTGCAGTCGCAGCGCGACGACGGCGGCTGGGGCGCCGGTCGCGCGTCCACATTCGAGGAAACCGCCTATGCGCTGTTCGCGTTGCACGTGATGGACGGGAGCGAAGAGCCGACAGGGCGCCGGCGCATCGCGCAGGCGGTGGCGCGTGCGCTGGAGTGGATGCTCGCCCGCCATGCGGCGCATGCATTGCCGCAGACGCCGCTGTGGATCGGCAAGGAACTGTATTGCCCCACCCGGGTCGTGCGCGTGGCCGAACTCGCCGGGTTGTGGCTGGCGCTTCGTTGGGGGCGGCGCGTCCTGGCCGAGGGAGCAGGAGCGGCGCCATGATCCAGACCGAACGCGCGCTGCAGCAGGTGCTGCAGTGGGGGCGTTCCCTGACCGGGTTTGCCGACGAGCATGCCGTGGAAGCGGTCAGGGGCGGCCAGTACATCCTGCAGCGCATCCACCCGAGCCTGCGCGACACCAGCGCCCGCACCGGCCGCGATCCGCAGGACGAAACGCTGATCGTGGCGTTCTATCGCGAACTGGCGCTGCTGTTCTGGCTCGACGATTGCAACGACCTTGGCCTGATCGCGCCGGAGCAGCTCGCCGCGGTGGAGCAGGCGCTGGGGCAGGGCGTGCCGTGCGCGCTCCCCGGATTCGAGGGCTGCGCTGTGCTGCGCGCTTCGCTGGCCGCGCTCGCCTACGATCGTCGCGACTATGCTCAGCTTCTCGACGATACCCGGTGCTACTGCGCGGCGCTGCGCGCCGGACACGCGCAGGCGGCAGGGGCGGAACGCTGGTCCTACGCCGAGTACCTGCACAACGGCATCGATTCGATCGCCTACACGAACGTGTTCTGTTGCCTGTCGTTGCTGTGGGGGCTGGACATGGCGACCTTGCGCGCGCGTCCGGCGTTTCGCCAGGTCCTGCGGCTCATCTCCGCGATAGGGCGCCTGCAGAACGATCTGCATGGACGCGACAAGGACAGGTCGGCCGGTGAGGCCGACAACGCGGCGATCCTGCTGCTGCAGCGCTATCCGGCTATGCCTGTGGTGGAGTTCCTCAACGACGAGCTGGCCGGCCATACGCGCATGCTGCACCGGGTGATGGCGGAAGAACGTTTTCCCGCGCCGTGGGGACCATTGATCGAGGCCATGGCGGCAATCCGCGCGCAGTACTACCAGACTTCGACCAGCCGCTACCGCAGCGACGCTGCGGGAGGAGGCCAGCGTGCGCCGGCCTGAACGCGCGGGAGGTGGCGGCGTGCGCGCGCTGCCGTCGGTCCGATCCGACGCAACGCCGTCGCCCGATGCGACGGATGGAGCGAGCATGAGCGACACCGCCCTGAGCCGACGCAAGGACGACCATCGGGACCTCGTGCTGGATCGGCGAACGGCGCCGGCCACGGTCGCCGCCGACTGGGAGTACATCCGGTTCGAACACTGCGCATTGCCCGAGTTGGACCTGACGCATATCGGCCTGCGCGCCTCGCTGCTGGGCAAAACCATGCGCGCCGCTGCCGATTATCTCCATGACCGGCGGCATGCCACCCGCCGAGGCCATCAACCGGCATCTGAGCGAGGCAGCGCAAGCCTTGGGGATCGCCATGTGCGTCGGTTCGCAGCGCGTGAGCCTGCAATCCCGTAACTCCCAGGGGCTGACGCGCGCGCTGCGCCGCCTGGCCCCAGACATTCCCTTGCTGGCCAATATCGGCGCCGCGCAACTGCGCGAGGCCGACGGCCTGGACCTGGCGCGCCGGGCGGTGGATGCGCTGGAGGCCGACGGACTCATCGTCCATCTCAATCCGCTGCAGGAAGTGGAGTGTTTGCGGGCGCAGCCAGCGTGGCTTAAGCTCAATACTTGGGAACCGGCTCGAACCCAAATAATCACGCGGTGTCAGGCTACACGCGGAGCAATGGACTTACGTGCAGCCCTATACGGTGGCTAATCCTAATGGCACCCAGCGAGACAACTACGGTACTAGCGGGAATTACAACCCCAACAACGGGCATTTCGGCACCGCACGCCGCGCCACTGAAGGGGCGACGCATGGCCAATCCACTCGCAATAGCGGCAAGTCTTGGACCCCAAAGGATGTCCAACAGCTGAGACAAATGGCGAAGGGCAACACGCCCACCCGAGTCATTGGATTCAAGCTCGGTCGTACGGATGCGTCCATCTATGGCAAAGCCTCGGCTGAGGGCATATCGCTCAGTCCGACGAATCACCGTACAACCGCCGCAAGTAAACTTTGATGCGCCGATAAGTCGAGCGAGAGAGGGGCGAGCGATGGGGACCTGCTCCGTCTGCGGCAAGCCTGCGGGCTCTTTGCGGCGATTCATCCGGAGTGTGAGTTTGCAGAAACGATCGTCGGAGCCGGGCCGCACGTAGCAAAGACTGCGTCGATCTACGGTAATATCAGGGAGAGAATGGGGCGCCCATACGAGCTAGAGTCGGCCCGCATAACAGAAGTGGTGGAAAGAGTTCAAGCGCTCAAACGGGAGGGGCGGCTTGCCGCGATTCCAGACGCTGATGCTGGAGGCGTCGGCCGGATTCCACTTCACGATCACACGCGCGCGCGCCTGACCGAAGGTGCGTGGATCCTGCGACCGCTTCGCTTCGAGGCGGACGAGATCGTTCAGGAGAGCCGAAGTAACGGTCTCGTCGTGCCAGCGCATGTTCTTGAACTTGATACCGTTGCCGGAAATGGTCGCCGTCTCGACGCGACCGAGGACGTGGTCGAGCGCGGCGACGTCCTTGATCCAGTTGCGGCGCTGGATCGCGAGGCCTTCCTTCCAGGCGCGTGCGGGGATGGCGTTGATGCCATCGTGCGGACGGTAGTGATAGACGTCGATGAACTCGTGGATCAGCTCGTTGAGGTCTTCTAGCGTGACAAGCGCGTCAGCGGTGCAATGACGCAAGGAGGTCGCATACCTAGCTTGGGATCGAGCCTGCTGCAACGGCTGTCGCGTTCGACCTCGGCGGTTTACGCGAGCCGCGCCTAGTTGTATGAGGTGTCCAAATATTGCAGGATTTCTTCAGTCAGGCGCCAGTTTTCGCGGATTTTGGATGTCGAAGGAGCCATACATTTTTTGGTGAGCGCCAGCTGGGCGGTGGCGGACACCACAAGCCACTCGGGGCCCTCGTTGGACGATAGTTGTCAATCGGCTCGTGGGCGTGGAAGTCTTATGGCTGCTGGTGTAGAGGTGGGCGGGAGCAGGGCGTCAGCTCGTAGCGACTGGAATCGTGTGGGCGCCGAGGCGCTTTATCGCTTGCCATTTGCCGACCTGACGTTTCAGGCGCAGAGCATTCATCGCGACAACTTCGATCCAAACCGCGTCGAAACCGCAAGCCTGCTCAGCATCAAAACCGGTTGGTGCCCGGAAGACTGCGGCTACTGCTCGCAAAGCGCGCATTACGACACTGGCCTCAAGGCCACTCGTCTGATGAATCAAGCCGATGTGGTCGCCACCGCACAGCGCGCCAAGTATGCCGGCGCGGCTCGCTTCTGCATGGCTGCCGCCTGGCGCAGCCCGAAAGACCGGGATCTTGATCAGATATGCAGCATGATCACGGCAGTTAAGGGGATTGGCATGGAGACGTGCGTCACGCTCGGCATGCTCACGCCGAAGCTGGCCGCGCAGCTCGCTGATGCCGGGCTCGATTTCTACAATCACAACATCGACTCCTCGCCCGAATTCTACGGAAAAATCATCACAACGCGGACCTTGCAGGATCGCATCGAGACGCTTGCGCATGTGCGCGAGGCCGGCATCAAGGTCTGTTGCGGTGGAATTGTTGGTATGGGCGAGCGCGTCGAGGATCGCCTCGGCATGCTCGTGCTTCTCGCCAATCTCCCCCGACATCCGGAAAGTGTGCCGATCAATCTCTGGAACGAGGTCCAAGGCGTGCCGGTCAATGAAACCGCCGAGCGCCCGGACCCGATCGCGCTGGTGCGCCTGGTCGCGACGGCCCGGATCATGATGCCGAAGAGCGTGGTGCGGTTGTCGGCCGGACGGCAGTATATGACGGACGGACTGCAAGCACTTTGCTTTCTGGTTGGCGCAAATTCGATCTTCATCGGCGATGTGCTGTTGACGACCAAAAAACCGGTGCGAGACCGCGACAAGAATTTGCTGGAGCGGCTCGGCATCACATCCGTGCTTGCCTGAGTGGAGCGGAGCTGCGAGCGCGCTCTCCGCAGAACCCGGCTTAGGTGGGGAATGCAAGTTACGGTGATGAACGGCAAAATTCATCGCGCGTCGGTGATGGAGACTGATTTGCTCGGTGAAGGCTCGATGTGGATTGGTCGTGCGCTGCTCGATGCGACAGGGTTTCTAATCAATGAGCGCGTCGAGATCTACGATATGAAAACTGGAGCGCGCTTCGCCACCTCTTTTGTTGAAGCCCCTCCTGGATCTGGCACAATAAACTTGAACGGTGCGGCCGCGCGGCTCGCAACGCCCGAAGACAAAAGCTTATGCTGCTTCGACCAGGTGGAAGCTAAACTCTCAAAACACGCGTTGTCCTGGTCGACCGGGAAAATCGCATCTTGCGAAGTTAACAGCCAAAAAGACCGTTGCTGAAGCCCCAGACCATCGCGCCGCAAGAACCTCTTGCGAGATGGATCGCTACTTGAGAATGACGAATGGATTCAAAGCACGCGACCAGATTTCGCAACTATGTCGCAGCCTTGCATGCACTGAAGGATGACCACCGGCTGCGCGGCCTCAAGCCGCGCGTGGGAATAGATTTCACTTCAAACGATTATCTGGCGCTCGCGAGCGCGCCGCGCATGAAGAAGGCTATCGTGGCCGCCCTGCATGACGGCACGCCGATCGGAGCTGGCGGTTCGAGGCTTCTGCGCGGCAATTGCGAGGAGCACGAACGTCTCGAGGCACAAGCGGCACAATTCTTCAGCGCCGATGCAGCGCTTTTTTTCAGCAGCGGTTACGTCGCAAATTTTGCCGTCCTGACAACGCTGCCACAGCGGGGCGACCTGCTTGTTCTCGATTCTCTCGTGCACGCAAGCATTCATGAAGGCGCGCGAGCCGGCCGGGCCGACGTTCGGATAAGCGAGCACAATGATCCCCAGTCGATCGAAAGCACGATCCGTGACTGGCGAACCAGCGGCGGAGTGGGCCGCGTCTGGATCGTGGTCGAAAGTGTCTACAGCATGGATGGCGATTTTGCTCCCCTCGGAGAGCTGGTCGCGCTTGCGGACAGATACGATGCGTTCCTGATGGTCGACGAGGCTCACGCAACAGGCGTCTACGGCGAGCAGGGACGCGGGCTCACCGCGGCCTATGAGCGACGCGGAAATCTGTTGGCCGTTCATACTTGCGGCAAGGCGCTTGGGGCCGTCGGCGCGATTGTTACGGCTGCCAGTGCGCTGCGCGATTTCATGGTCAATCGCTGTCGTCCGTTCATCTTCGCC
Source organism: Bradyrhizobium sp. CCBAU 11386 (assembly GCF_028128955.1). Lineage (NCBI taxonomy): Bacteria > Pseudomonadati > Pseudomonadota > Alphaproteobacteria > Hyphomicrobiales > Nitrobacteraceae > Bradyrhizobium > Bradyrhizobium sp. CCBAU 11386. The sequence goes on along the minus strand of NZ_LBKA01000014.1, from coordinate 172,615 downwards.
ACCGCACCGTCACCATTGATGGCTGTAGCTGTGCGGGAGGCGCTTTCAATCCTGCAGGAAGAGCCCGAGCGTCAGCAGCGTTTGGCTAGCCTGGTCGCGTTTACCCATCGGGAGATCGGTTTGCGCGGTCTTCGGAGTCCTTCGGACACCCAGATCGTGCCGTATATTGTTGGCGACAATGCGCGCGCGATGCAGCTCGCCTCGGCATTGCAGGCTCGCGGCTTCGATATCCGCGGGATTCGGCCGCCAACCGTACCGGTGGGCACGGCCCGTTTGCGAATTTCAGTGACACTCAACGTCGGGGAGGATGACGTGCGTGCAATGCTAGATGCGCTCGCTGAGGAGACGAAGGGCTGGCTTCGATGAGCCGGCGGATCGTAGTGACCGGTACCGATACCGGGATTGGAAAAACGGTCTTTTCCGCAGGCCTCGCTCATCTGCTCGGGGCAAACTACTGGAAACCGATCCAGGCTGGCCTCGAAGGTGAGACCGACACCCAGCTCGTCGTACGGCTGGGAGGTCTATCAAGCGATCGGGTGATCCCGGAGCTTTACCGTCTGCGAACGCCCTCTTCGCCACATCATTCCGCGGAACTCGACGAAAAGCGTATTGATGTGGATTCGCTTCATCTGCCGGACACCGGCGAGCGGCCGCTCGTGATCGAGGGGGCCGGCGGGCTGATGGTGCCCCTGACGCGAGGCGCACTTCTCATTGAGGTCTTCGAGCGATGGCAGCTTCCTGTGGTGCTATGCGCGAGGACGGCACTGGGTACCATTAATCATTCGCTGCTATCGGTAGAGGCCCTGCGGAAGCGCCACATCAGTATTCTTGGGGTTGCATTCATCGGTGAACGAAATCCTGAGACTGAAAGCGCAATCTGTGACATCGGGCGAGTGCGCTGGTTGGGGCGATTGCCCTGGCTCTCTCCTCTCACGCCAGAAACGCTCCACGCCGTCTTCAAAGATGCGTTTGTCCGCAATAATTTCCTGAACCTGTGATGCCAAAGAAGAGATCGGCGATCTGGCATCCGTTCACGCAACATGCGCTTCAAGACGAGATGATCGAGGTCGTACGTCGTAGTGGTGCTTATCTCTATACCTCGGACGGTCGCCGTATCCTGGATGCAATCTCGTCCTGGTGGGTCGTGACCCACGGGCATTGCCATCCCCGGATTGTCAGCGCGCTATCCAGGACAGGCAGGCAAGGTAAATCAGGTCATCTTCGCTGGCTACACCCACGATTCGGCCGAAAAGGTTGCGGGGCAGCTCCTGAAACTTGCGCCCCGTGGACTTGACCATGTCTTCTTCTCTGACAGGGGCTCGACCAGCGTGGAAGTCGCTCTGAAGATGGCGCTCGGCTACTGGCGCAATATCGGCGAGCAGCGAACGCGCATCGTCATGATGCAACATTCCTACCACGGTGATACGATAGGGGCGATGTCGGTTGGCGCCCGTGGCGTCTTCAACGCGGCGTATGGGCCGCTGCTGTTCGAAGTTATCTCAATCCCGTTTCCCGCGAGAGACCGTGAGCAGGCAACGCTCGATGAGCTCGAGCGTGCATGTCGAAACGAAAGGCCCGCCGCCTTCATTGTGGAGCCTCTGATATTGGGCGCGGGCGGGATGCTGATGTACCCGGCCTGGATGCTCAAGAAGATGAAGCAAATCTGCGAGGCCTCAGACGTCCTGTTCATTGCCGACGAGGTCATGACAGGCTGGGGCCGCACCGGAACACTGTTTGCCTGCGAGCAGGCCGAGGTCACGCCCGATATCGCCCGCTATTCGAAAGGCCTCACGGGAGGGGCGCTTCCGCTCGCGGTGACGCTCTGCCGTGCGGAGATTTTCGACGCATACTATTCGAAAGATCGTACGCGGACCTTCTTTCATTCGAGTTCATATACGGCCAATCCGGTGGCCTGCGCCGCGGCAAAGGCCAATCTCGATCTCTGGCAGGATCAGGAAACTTACCAGCGCCTGGCCTCGGTCGCCACCATGCAAGAACAGGCAATCCAGCCATTCCGCGCCGATCCGCGTTTTGCAAACGTCCGCCGGACCGGAACCATCACAGCGCTCGATCTCAAAACAAACGATTATCTCGCGGCCATCGGTCCGAAGCTTCAGGCATTTTTCAGGGACCGAAATCTGTTACTGCGCCCGCTCGGCAATACGATCTATGTGATGCCGCCCTAATGCGTTACGGCAGCCGATCTTGATGAAATCTATGCCGCGATTGGTGATGCGGCCGATGCGCTCGCTTGAGGAGGCGATTTGGGTGGCGCGCACCGGCAGCTCCCCGAAAGATCTGAGACAATACCTGACATACCGCGCAACCGCACGCGCCCTAATCGCGCTCCCATACCTGTTGGCCAGCACGACCTAAAGGTGCTCCCCTTACAAGGCCGGATCGGCTGAGACGTTCCTTCCTCGCGATTACGAGATCGCTGGACGTTTCCGCGCGTAGCGTGGTGACAATGCGGCTGCACGAGACCGGGCGGGGCCGCTAACGATCGCCGTCGCCTGGCCAGTTGAAGATCGTCAAAGATAGGCAAAAAGACGCAGGATTTAATCGTTTAGATGCTGCTGATTGCTTCAATCAAGATTAAATTCTCTCTTACAGTAAGAAATTCTCTGCGGGGGCGCGCTCGAATAGAGTGCGGCGCTTCGCGAAGAAGGCGTACATCAGAGTCACAGTCTGGCGCCTGGCAGTCCGTACATGCCGCGAGAATCGGAATTGGCGACGCCGCACTTTGACGTGTGCGAGCGCGGTGCTGCGGAATCGACAATGCATGAAGATATCCACATAACGCCGACAGGAGGCGACAATGCGCAACGACTATCATGCTTCCCAGCACGGTTCAGCTAGGTGCTGCGCTGTATGTGGCGGAAGGTTTGGGCTTATCCGCTACTACTGCTGGCAAACGGCGCTTTGCTCCAGGAAATGCGTCGACCGCTTCAAGGCGCGGCGGGAGACCGACCACAAGTGGCTTCGCTGGTTGCGAACAGCTTGATGCGTGGTATCCGACTGGCTGCAGCCGACCGTGCTCTCGGCAGATAGGTGTCGGGAGAATAGTTCTGCAACAATCATCGAACCAAGCGGGGCAGTTTCAAGAGTGGCAGGAACGAATCAAATGGGAGAAAGCTCGGTAACAATCATCGATTTCAATGCTTACAGGATGAAGAAGCGCGCTGCGGCAAAGCTATCATCCGACGCGGTCAGTCGATCGCGCCCTATGAAAGGGTCGCATCCTTCTATTTCTTCTGGTCCTTGCTAGCCTTGATACCTTTTGCGACGCCGGATCTGCCCGCGTCGAAACGGGAGCCTTCGTGAGCAATCCTCATCGCCATCGCGGTGGGTGCTGCGCCGAGACGGCGACATCCTGCTCCTTTGTCTGTATTTGTACCGGCCGGCCGGTTGCGCATCTGCCACGCTCCAGTAACCCAATCGTCCGCCGACATTGACAGACGTACGTCGCGGCCGTCAACTGCTTGCACCGCAGAGCGAGCGCGGGCGGACCTCCGGACGCCATCCGGCAGGGCTGGGTCGTCGATCGGTGGCCTGCCTTGTTTCAGGATCATATGGATGACATTGCCGACGTCCTTATCGGTACGCATGCCGCCATCGGGATCGGCTTGACCGTCAGGAGCATTGGCTGCGCGATGAATGCGCGAATGCCAACAGGAGGAGGTTCTATGGCTTGAGAGGCTGATGGCATGTTTGATCGAATTCCGATCTACGAGGTGGATTTGAAGCGGCGATGACGACGATGGTCATGGTCGATCTGCTGGACCGAAGGCTCATTGGTCAACATCGGGTTCAGGGCTCCACCCGATCCGATGCGCGTTATAAGGCCAACAGGGCGCTTCTTCTTCTGCTGCTCGTGAGCGCGCCGTATCATTCGGGACGTTCGCTTGACTCGAGCAAATGAAGCGATATTCGCGCGCTTCGCGGAAGACGTTTTCTCATCAAGTTGCTTCGCGGCCGCCGAACGTCTCCGCCGCTCTTTCGAGCGGTTTGGCAAAGCGGTGCGCTGATGTATGCGTCAACCCGGATCAAGGCAGTTCCGTTGCCGAGCCGGCGACTGAGAAAATTCTGACCGATGATTGCGCGACCATTAGAGAGTTTTGTGCGCCCTCCCCGCGATTGTGGAGAGGTGTATTCTTCTCTTGTCCCGCCATTGACAGCTTTCTCTCGACCTACCTACGAAGTGCTCATTGCGGAATGAGGGCTGCAAGGAAACTGAGGATGAGCCACAATTCAGACGCGCCTGTTGAACCCATCACGATTCCAGTCCTGCAGCGATGGAAGGAGGAGGGGCGTCGCATCACCATGACCACAGCTTACGACGCGGTTACGGCACGTATCGCTGATCCGGTCGTCGATATCATTCTCGTCGGGGATAGCGTTGGCAATGTCTGCCTTGGCTTCGATGACACGCTGCCGGTCAGCATGGCGATGATGAACCATCATTTGGAGGCGGTTGCGCGCACAAAGCCTCGCGCCTTGCTCGTGGCCGACATGCCATTTCTCAGCTTTCACCTCAGTCCCGAGGAGACGATACGGAACGTTGGAGGTCTTTTGCAGCGTGGCGCCGATGCCGTGAAACTCGAGGGCGGTAGCAGACGTGCCGGGATGGTGCGTGCGCTGGTCGATTGCGAAATTCCTGTAATGGGCCATATCGGTCTCACCCCCCAGAGCGTCAATGTCATGGGCGGATTCAAGGTTCAGGGAAGAACTACCGATGACGCCTTGCGCTTGCTCGATGACGCTCACCATCTGCAGGACGCCGGCTGCTTCGCGCTGGTCCTGGAAGGCGTGCCGGCCGAACTCGCCGCGCGCGCGACGGAAACTTTGACAATACCGACCATCGGGATTGGAGCGGGCCCCGATTGCTCGGGCCAAGTGCTCGTATTCCATGACGTTCTGGGCCTGACTCTAGGTCATCGGCCCAAGTTCGTTCGCGCCTATGCAAATGGTTTTGCGCTTCTGCAGCAGGCGCTGTCACACTGGGCGGCCGATGTCCGTCAGGCCGCATTCCCGACCCACCAGCAGTCCTATCGGCTTCCTGATGGCCTTCGCGACACGATCGCAAACTGGACACCGTCCAGCTCAACCTGATGCAAGGCACAAAATGCAAACAATAACGGCGGTCGCAGGGCTTCGTTGTGTCCTGGCAGAGGCTCGCAAAGCTGGTAGGCGTGTCGGATTTGTTCCAACGGTGGGTTACCTTCACGACGGCCACCTTAGGCTCGTCGAGGCGAGCCGGGCACTGTGCGACGTCACCGTTCTCAGCATCTGTCAATCCAACTCAGTTCGGTCCGACTGAGGATCTCGGCACCTATCCGCGCGATTTCGCGCGCGATGAGAAACTGTGCCGCGACACCGGTGTCGCAATCCTCTTTGCTCCGGATGCAAAGGAAGTCTATCCGCCGCCATTTGAGACCTTCGCGGAGCCTGGCGAGCTCGCGAAGCCATTGTGCGGAACTTTCAGACCTGGGCATTTTCGGGGCGTCGCAACCGTCGTCTGCAAGCTGTTCAATATGGTGCAGCCGGATATTGCGCTATTCGGACAAAAGGATCTTCAACAGTGCGCAGTCATACGGCCGGATGGTCGCTGATCTCAATCTTCCCATCGAGATCATCACCGTACCGACTGTGCGGGAGCCGGACGGCCTCGCAATGAGTAGTCGCAATCGGTTTCTTTGCGCAAAAGAGCGTCGGCGAGCTCTCGCCATCAGCCGTGGGCTGTTCGCGGCAGCCGATGAGTTTCGCTCAGGCGAGCGGGAGGCGGATCGCCTCATCGCGATCGCAAAGAGACATTTGGCGATGGTTGACCGACTGCAGTACCTTGAGCTGGTCGACGCTGATACGCTCAAACCGGCCGAAAGCCCTCTGCGGCGCGCTTCGGCACTCTGTGCTGCTGCCTTCATCGGCTCAACCCGACTCATCGACAACGTGATACTTCAGCAGGTGGCTATTTAGTGCAATCACAGTGACGGCGCCTATACTGGATAGGCATAGCTCTTGGAGAGCGGCGCCTAGCAGCTCCGTCATTGCGTTTCTGTCTGATTTTGTTTCTTGGAGTCGGGCAAGGCGTCCTGGGGATCTCAATCGAGCAAGCATGCTTGGGCCAAAGCAGGCGCTCCAAGCGTTGCGGCCCCGACAGATGCGAAGGCTTGTACCGGCCATGGGATCAGAAGCCTCAGAAGGTCATTTCACTCACGTTATTGGACGAACCGATTGCTTGGCCGAACTGAGTGAGCATATCGTCGTTGTCAGCTCGAGGGGTATGTTCTGGTCCCAGCAATCGCGGCGCCGTGCAAAGTTAAAATAGTCGGGCTGAACGGCCAGCGACCATTCGTGCCAGCAACATCAAGTCGAGTGATCGAGAGGTTCAGCCGACGGTCGGGCCTGTTGAAATTATAGAATGCCTCGATTGTGGCGCCGCTGCGGAGGGCCTCCTGCTGAAAGGCGTCGATCTCTCAACTGCAAGCGCTCTGTGAGCCGCGGGAGGCCCCCGGACTCAGCGTCTCGCTCCTTGTCGCCTCGCATGCGGCTCTCGCGCTGGGACGAAGCGCTGACCAGCAACATCTGCCAATGTGTGACTCCGCAAGTACAACGGGTCCGAACCGCTGAAATCAAACGATAAAGAGTGCTCGCAAGCAGAATTAAAGCGTGGATGCCGAACACATTGCACGAATAAATACCAGCATCTCAATACTGTGTAGGATCACAGCACGTTCTCAATTACTGGAAGGTATGCCGCAAAGCGACATGGGAGTAGGATATGGGCTACCATTTCTACCGACTCCGAATGTGCCAATATGCAGAAGGGTTGGTGCGACACAGCAAGCGCGACGCGCTGCAAAGAATCCGATTGCAATACAATCTCATCCGGCTTGGGAACGAACTACTGTGTTCAGACCGACCCTATTGCGCGGCCCGACAGCCAGTCGGGCCTGGAGTCGAACGGCCCACAACCCGATCGAGCGCTTCGCACTCAATGGTAGAGCGTATCTGCGACCCAGGAACCACTCGGGGTATTCCAGCGCGTGCGCACCATCTCGTTGCGAGCGAGTTCACAGTCAAGCCCGGCAGCGTTGCCCATCAATCTCACTCAGCGGTAGATGATCATTTTAATGCGCGCCAGCTCTCCAAGCCTGTGCTGGATCGACCTTTCGTGTGGTCGGCAGTGTCAGCGAGCGCGTGAGGCCCTCCAATCGAGCGCGCTCCAGTATACTCCGATGGTGCTCGGGTCGAACAATTCGGCGAGATCGGTCGATCGAACAGAGAAGCTCTCATTCTTGCGAGTGCGCTCTTCGTTAAGACGTGTCCCTGGTGAGAGAGCCTGGACTTTGGAGATCCAATAACAGTATCGCAAAGGAACGAGATAAGTCGGGCCCCCTATATTTCGCGTGGATTTCGAGTCAGCTCCTAGCAATTCCTCTCCATGCGGACGAACCGGCCATCTCACGCCCGAGCGGATCGCGAAGTGCGTTTCATGGAGCCAATCCGAGAAATGGGAGAATTCGGATGCCTTACTACTCTTTTGATCTCGTGATTGGTGAGGAGTACAAGAATCAAGGCGGCCTTATCCTCGAGAATATTGAGTTGGCCGTCGATCGAGCAGAGCAGCTTGCGACCGAACTGTCTATTGTGCATCCGGAGCTGAAGGCTAAAGGCTGTGCGGTACGGGTTATCAGCGTTGAAAATACTGAGTTATATCGTAGGCCACTCAATCCAACCCCATCATGGGTGAGACGGCAAGAGTGAGTGCTGGGCGCGATACCCAAGCTCCGCGGTTTGGCTGAAGGCAATCACACGTCTGCGCACGGTGCCTCAGACACCCGACGCTTGGGGGGCAGGACATAGCGTCCAAAAATTGGGCGACAGATTGCCTTCAATATCTAGTGACGCGGACATAAATGTGCCGTGCATCGATCTTGTCCAGAAGGCATGAGCCAATTCATCGCAATAGCCTCTGCGACCGCCACGAGGTCCGCCTAGCAGCCGAGATCGGCGACAAACTCACAATGTCCAATGAGCTTCAAATCACCGATGCACATTGCATCGTACGCCATATGCCGCGGCTGTTAGGCGGTATCGTTCACATTCGAAGCTCGCGAAAAATGGCCGTGCGAGCATTTCGCACGGCCAAGTCAGCGAGGAAACGCCCAAAAGGGCGGCTGAAGGGAGCATCTAGATGAGTAGAACTCATCTAGAACTCCAAGCCAGCGCAGTCGCGCAACCGCGCAAGCTGAATTCTAATATACCCGCTTCAGCGCGCTGAATGGCGGCGAGGTTTCCATGTGGGGTGCATGATTTGTGCGCAACAATCACTTCAAACGCAGCTATTAGAGTTATCGTTCGATCCGAACGCATCACAGTGCACTACAGATCTTGGTCCTAATTGATCCGAGACAGCAGCAACGAGAATTGGCGCGGATACGCTGTCTTTCACGCGCCAGTTCAGGATTTCGAAATCAATCCTGATTAGGTAGCGCCTTGTCATCGTCAGAGTGAAGCGCGCCAGCTTCGATCTCACTCAACATCAATACGCCCCTTTGGGTCGGCGTTCGTCAGCAGTACGGCGTCAACGTAGGATCAATCGAGGCACGCAATGAGCAACGTTGTTTCTGGCATTTGTGGTAAGTCGTCGGCCCGCCGCGACATTCGAATCGGGTTGCGTGAGCAAATGGCCCTGCTCGGAGTTTGCGGTGTCTTGGTCACAGGTTCAATCTGCGCGACCGCTCTCCACTACGCGAGCGTTGTTCAGCACGAGTCTAACGCGAGTGATGAAGTGAAATCGCGTGTCATGTCATTGTCACAAAGTTTTTTGGAGACTGGCCTGATCACGAGCGAATTCCTTCGCAAGCCAACCGAAGTGTTGATAAAAAAGCATGCCGATCAACACGAGCGTCAGCTCGCAGACCTAAGTCGCGTCGAAGCATTAGTGACGGCCTTGCCAGATGAGAGCCCCTTGAGGCAGGCGGGCGCTCTGCGGCCGATCATCAATATCTATGCGACACGCTTTCAAAACGTTGTCTCGGCGCAACGCAACCTCGGCTTCAATGAGGATGACGGGTTTCAAGGAAAATTGCGTAGTGCCGTCCACGCTGTTGAGCAACGACTTGATCAGGTGAAGCAGCCGCGTCTTATGATCTTGATGCTCATGATGCGTCGCCACGAGAAGGACTTCATCTTGCGGGGCGAAGACAAATTCGGTGATCAGCTGACTCAGCGTGAGACAGACTTCGAAAGTGAGCTTGGTCAAGCGACCCTGGCTCCAGAAGCAAAATCTCAGGTCCTCGAACTCATCCGTGCGTACAAGGCGAGTTTTGTATCGCTCATGGTCACGCGCGAGACGCTGAACGACGAAGTGGATGATCTCGGTCAGATCTACGACCGCATTCGCCCGGTAATCGTGAAGATCATGGCTGCCGCGGACGCGCATTCGGAGGCTGCCGAAACCCGAGCGGAAGAAATTCGGCGAAATCTGTTCTGGGTCATCGGGTTTGCGACAATGCTCGTAGGCCTGCTCGCGTTACTGTTTGGCAGGCGCATTGCTAAAACAGTCGCGGCAATGACTTCGGCCATGCGCGAGCTTGGTGAAGGGAGGTTCGACGTGGTTCTACCGGCGCTGGGCCGAAAAGATGAGCTTGGCGAAATGGCCGAAGCGGTAGAAATGTTCAAGCTGAGGGCGCACGAGAGAGCCCAAGCAGAGCTCTACGCCAGGGCGGAACAAGACCAGACTGCTGCCGTTCAGCGCAGGGCAGATATCGCGCGGCTCGCCGGCGAATTCGAGGCTACCGTGGGACAGGTGATTGACACAGTCTCGGCTGCCTCGACGCAACTTGAAGCGTCGGCACGAAGCCTTACCAGTTCGGCTGATCACAGCCGGGAACTCTCGCTCGAAGTCGCCTCCTCATCGGAAGAAGCGTCGGCTAATGTTCAGCACGTGGCAACCTCGACAAACGAAATGGCGACAACGATCGCTGATCTCGGCCGACGGGTCGAGGAGGCGGCCGATATGGCGCTCGAAGCCGTTCGCAAGACGGAACTCAGCGATCAACGCATGGTTAGTTTGGCGGCCGCGACGGAGCGGATCGGCAGCGTTGTTCAGCTGATCGCGGCGATCGCGCGGCAAACAAATCTGCTCGCGCTGAACGCGACCATCGAAGCCGCACGCGCCGGCGACCGCGGCAAAGGGTTCGCAGTTGTTGCCCAGGAGGTGAAAACTCTCGCTACTCAAACTGCGCAAGCGACCGTAGAGATTGGCGAACAAATTGAGGGCATTCAGTCAGCGACGACTGAAGCAGTTGCCGCGATTTCTGAAACGGGCGCAATCATCGCGCGCATCTCGGACATTGCTATGACTGTCGTCTCTTTCATCGGTGAGCAGAAGACTACGAGCAAGAGTATGGCGTTCAATCTGCAGGAAGCCGCGACCAGGACCACTGAAGTGGCGGCGAGAGCGGGTGAAGTCACGCATCGCGCGAAAGAAACTGAAGGGGCGTCAATGCACGTACTGAGGTCTGCCGAGCTGCTATCGCAGGAAAGTTCCCGGCTGAAGCGCGAGCTCGATGATTTCCTAGGGAGGGTTCAAGCGGCCTAACTGAGCGGTCGGGACTGGGCTGCGCGCACCAAAAGGTTGGGCGCTCGTGTTCCGAACCTGGACATCTTTTCTCAGCAACTGATCGAGCGCGTTGACGGTGGGTGGCTCATCACGAAAAAGGGTCGAGCCGTACTCAGCCTCATGGAGGCGCCCTGACTCCTTGCAGAACCGCAGCAAGGGATGGAGGCAACAGCTCCAGAGCTCCCGAAATCTGTGCTAAACAAGTCGCTTTATTGAGGGCCTGCGCCGGCAGAAGCATCAGTCCCGACGTCCCGCCTTCGATAGGCGAAGGCGTTCCACGCGATCCTAGCCCAGCCGTTTACGAGGCCGCGCTCGCTCGATAGCAGCTATAGGTGGTGGGAACATCGCCTTTGTGATATCCGCGCCGGCTTTGGCAGTTGGCAGCGGTGTCAAATGCCGCTGCGCCAGTTCTGCAATGACTGAATGACCTAGTTGACCCCAGGCCAGGGCGGACGACGTGTTGGCAACGAAGGCTGCCGTGCAGATCGGGAGTACAAGTCTAAGCGGTGTCACTATGCTTTCCTCGGGATTGATGAAATGCCTCAAGTAAATTGCTGCTCGGTCCAAGATTCTTGAACTAGGGCACGTTGACCGGCGGCATGCGTGCAGTCGGGCGCGGCTCGAAGCCAGTATGGTGCTGACCGCGAGCCGCCAACAAATCCCGCGCATTCGACGAGACTATTCAAAGCTGAATCGCAATTATGAAACGGCTCACATCCGATGCTTTCGCGACGAGTGCGAAGGGGGAGCGGCGAACCTGCAGCGCAATGAGACCCATGGGTCCTTTCACCAAATCCCACAATCGATATCCCTTTCGTCTTGCCGCAAAACGGCGAGCATGGCGGTGGCGGCGACGAAAACATGCACTCTCTTGCGACAAGGGGCGGAATTATGCATCGAATTTGAACGAAAATGCCGATCGTACGAATGGAGCAAGGCAGCGGCGGCTGCATCGTCTCTGGCGCAATCGAGGACGTTTCATGCGCAATTGTGATCTTGTTTCGGGGAGCCTCTTGACCCTGACCGCTGCCGGCATCGTGCTTCTCTGCTCTAGCTTGCTCGCATTTGTTTTGGTTTAGAGCTGGTAGGGGTCTTCCTCAACCTGTAACCGGGGAAGCGGCAGAGTTGTGTCCTATCGACCAACGCTTGTCTCGCCCAGAAGCGACAAGTGGCGCCGTCTGTGGCGGAAAGTGGTGCCTATCGCGGACATCGTCCTTCGCACTGTCCTTCGAGCCTACGAACTTCATATTCACGCGCGGCGGAACTGCAAAGTCTACATCGAGAAAGGCCGTACCAAATTTCATGCTGTTCTGCATGCGTTTAGCAGTCACAGCACTGGAGATCAGAGCAGAGACCAGTACGCCGTTGCTCGGAGCCTTTGCGGCGATAGCGCTAACCTTCTGCGGGTCCGTATTGCCATTGGACTTCAGTCGCAACCGCGCCTTTGGCGGAAGGCCCCACGTGACTTTGAACGTTGTGACCTCATAGCCCATCTGTTCAAGCAGGGGCAAAGCGTCGCCAATCTGTTGGGTGAACGTGTTGAACTCGGCCATCAGTTTGCCGGTTGGATCGGACAGATCGGGAAGCGATAGGTCTGGCATTGACGGCAATGAGACGGACGGCATCGAAGGCATCATGTCCCGCGCCGACTTGGTGATCCTGTCTATCGGGGTGGGAACGGGACTGTCCTCGGAGCGAACGACACATGTGGCACTAAAAAAGAATACCAGTATTAATGCTGTTCTCATCCTGCTTTCCTTTCGCGCCGGGTGCCACTATATGGACATTCACCACCTTAGGAAGCGGCGATGTTCGATGCAATCACAGTGGGCATCACAAAGTGGCTGGTTAGCTGCTTTGCTTCGGCCATCAGACATACGACGCGGGCAGAAGATCGGGGGCTCGCCATACAGTGGCTTAGCGAATCACGCGCAGTCGTCGCGAGTGATCTGAGCCCCATCGAGAAGTGCAGGAAGCTGAATGCACTCGTTAACTCGCGAACGGCAATCGTTGCGATTGCAAAGAGCGTTTCGAGGGCGGTTTCAGGCTACAAGAACTCTGATCTTCCGTTGCCTATGAAGATCGCTCTCCCTACGACGCTGGCGGCTATTCCCTTGGTCGGGGGACATGCCGTCGGTATCGCTGCGTTTGGCGGCGCGCTCGGAGTGCCGGTGTTGTTGCTGATCTTTCTTGGGTCAGCAGGCATCACTTCGGTAATTGAGGCCGTGGTGACCAATCCCGAGGCGCGCCCCCACATTGCCGAGATCATTGACGCGATTATCCAGGACGAACGCTTGCGCCACACGAGCGCGCAAATGAAAGCTGCGATGACAGAGCAGCCAATGGACCCCACTCGTTTCGCCGTTCCCGAGGAGGAGGTCGCGCTTCGAAGCTATCTGCTCAGCATGGACCCGTTCCAATTCGAGCGGCATACGATGAGTTTCTTTGATGCAGCTGGGTTCGAGGCGTGGGCGACGCGAAAGTCAAACGACTTTGGCGTCGATGGCTTCGCTATCCACCCTGATGGCTTGATGATCGCACAATGCAAGCGAAATGCGGCCGATAACAAGGTTGGTCGCCCGTCCATCCAGCAATTCAAGGGCGTCGTTGAAGAGCAGAGGGCGCTTCGTGGCTACGTCGTCACGACGTCTACGTTCACCGAAGAGGCGATAGAATCCGCCAAGTTGTCGGACAAAATCGTTTTGGTAGATATCGACTCTCTTGTCCGGTGGCACGCCGAAGGGCCGACGTTTTCGTGGCCTAGGCGGGAGCGTGAATAGTGCCGGCGCCGATCCGGCGCGAACGCGAGGCGAGGATCGTTGCAGGAAAGCGCGTCGGCAATCTGGAGATCCGCCGCGCCTGTGGTCCGCTTCTCAACGGCCGGCCGGCGGCTGCGGAGCGATCTCAGAAGCAGATGGCGGCATAGCCACCGCGCCCACTATCTCTTGTAGCTGGCCAGCGCCCGGCGTCCTTCCTCGGTTACGCCGACCGTGATCGCGTTATGACCGCCGTACATCACGGCTGACTCAACCTCTTCCGCGGTCAGTCCGAGGTCGTGCGTTACCTCGTAGTAAAGATACTGTTGCCGATCGGCCGGGTTGTTCGCGATCAACGTGTTGAGATGGTCGACGACTCTCCTTGCCATGGCGGTTGTGCTCGACGGCTTTGCGGCGCAAATTGTCCTTTGACCCCCGATAGGCATCAAGCCGGGGCTGCAGCGGCAGCTGTGTCGTCATCACTTGTCCCCCTTGGCGCCGAAGTGGCTTGCGGTCAGCGGGATCACCGCTACGACCTCGCAGGGCGATCCCACTCGGAAGGCGCCTGGCCGATCACAACGCCATCTCGCCGAACTCTGCCCTCGAGCGTATTGCTCAAATACGACGGGGTCGACGAAACGCGCTGATGCCAACGCCTGGTACCCTCATCGGCGGGGCGCAGGCCTTCTTTCGCGATGGCCCAACGACCGGTCGCACTGCCCCCCACATCCAACTCGTCGAAAATCTCAAACTTCATGATGCCACCCGACGAATCAGTATCGGCGCCATTTTAGGCTGGGAGGTGCCGAGCGTGAAATCGCGCCCGTTCGATGCCCTGACTTGCGCAGTGAATTGCGCCTCTAACATGCATGCGGCCCTGATTTCCTGCGAATTCCTGGCGTTTCCGTCAGGACTTGGATGGTCCGAGGGTCTTCGTTTGCCCTGATCGCGGCTGGCGCAGCCGTCGAAATCTCGCGGACGAGCAGGCTGATAATGTGCTGAGCCATCTTGCGATCGGCGGCTCCAAGCTCAGCAAACAACAGTCCAGATTGGTACGTTACGTACGAAAGCGGCGCGGCAGAACACACTCGATCTTGAAATTGAAGCCCGTTACATGTTTGTCGCGCAGAAAACATACTGATATGTCGATAAAGCAAACATCGATCCTGAGTCGCTCGCGCTGCTGGGTGTGTTCTGCGGAAAGTGGCGAGGACAACCCAACCTGATCCATTCCTGACTGCTCTTTTGCTGGCGACCGACTTACACCTCCACCGATATCCGGTGACAACTCTCCGCTACTGGTTGCGGGAGGTCTACTTGCATGATTTGTTCTAATGCAACCTGATTTGGCAAATGCCCAATGAGTTCATTTCAGTTTATTCATACTGGCGATATCCACCTGGACAGTCCCCTCAAGGGTCTAAGCGGGCAGGAGGGGCCAGCGGTCGAACGCATTCGAACAGCAACGCGAACAGCCTTCGAAGATCTTGTTACTCAGGCGATCGACGGCCAGGTCGCCTTCATGGTTATCGCCGGCGATCTCTACGATGGCGACTGGCGTGATTTTCAAACCGGCGTCTTTTTCGTTCGGCAGATGGGACGCTTGCGCGCTGCGAACATTCCCGTCTTCGTCCTGCACGGCAATCACGACGCCGAAAGCCAAATCACGAAGCGGCTGACATTACCTGATAGCGTTCAGGTGTTCAGCTATCGAAAGCCTCAGACTTTCAAACTTGAAGATCATGGTGTTGCACTTCACGGCCAGAGCTTCCGTCTGCAGGCCACGACTGACAATCTGGCAGCGGCTTATCCCCCGCCAATCAAGGGATATTTCAACATCGGGGTGCTACACACCGCGCTCGGCGGAATGAAAGGCCCCCACGAGAACTACGCTCCATGCACGCTCGATGAGCTTGTAACCCGGGGCTATGACTACTGGGCGCTAGCGCACGTGCATCAGGGGGGCGTGCTGCACGAGAATCCGCATGTCGTATTCTGTGGCAATCTACAGGGTCGTCACATTCGCGAAGTCGGACCGAAGTCGGCACAGTTGGTGACGGTTCGGCACAGCGCAATCGAAGCGATTGAACGACTGCACACCGATGTCGTGCGATGGATCCGCCTGGATGTGCCTGTCGGTGATTGCGGTCGATTTGGCGATGTCATCGATCAAATTAAACACTCGATCGGCGAGGCCACCCGAACCGCCCAGGGCCGCCTGCTCGCCTGCCGAATCCAGCTAAGCGGCGCGACCCCGCTTCACGGCCAACTTCTGGCTTCTGCGCCGCAATTGCTGGCTGAAGCGAAAGCCGCAGCCTTGGCTCTCGGCGAGGACGTCGCCTGGATCGAACGCGTCGTCGATGCAACCGCGCCAACGACGATGCCATCGAATGCGAGCGCGATCAACGATCTTAAAGTCCTGCTCGCTCAAGCGGCAAGCGATTGCGATCTGCAGGCGGAAATTGCGGACGACCTGGGCGACCTCGTTCGCAGGCTTCCCCACGAGGTGGCGAATGATCTCGATGATCCCTTCCTGGAAGCCGTGATCGCAAAACAACTGCCCACTATGATCGAGCAAGCCAGTTCATATCTTGGCGCTCGACTCGCTGTCGAAAAGCCGTGATCCATGCGCATTCGTTCGCTTGACCTGATCCGTTACGGACACTTCACCGACGCCTCGCTTCATTTTCCATCCTCCGGGCCGGATTTTCACATCGTGTACGGGCAGAACGAAGCCGGAAAATCGACAGCCATATCGGCGATCGAGGATCTGTTGTTCGGCATTCCGGGGCAATCGCCACACAATTTTATTCATGAAAACGCGGCGCTGCGCGTGGGCGCCACATTGGAACACGATGGTCAGCCGCTGTCGATCCGGCGCCGGAAGGGCAATAGGGACACCCTGCTGGGCCCTGAAGATCTACCCCTCGCGACTGGCGATGGACTGCTCGTGCCGCTGCTTGGCGGAACAGACCGCGCGTTCTTCTGCCGGATGTTCTGTCTTGATCACCAGCGCCTGCGGGTCGGTGGTCGCGACATCATTCAGGCCAAGGATGATATCGGTGCGACGTTGTTCGCCGCTGGGGCCGGCGTATCCGGCCTGCGTGACCGGCTAATCGCCATGGAGAAAGAAGCAGATGGCCTTTGGGCCAGCCGTAAGGCGGGTCACCGGAAATACTACCAGGCGGAAGATCGTTTCAAAGACGCAGATACGGCACTACGCCAGCACACAGTCACGGCAAGCAAATGGCAGGAGTTGAAATCCGCTTTTGAAGAGGCGCGCGATGCTTGTCTCCAGATCGATCAAGATATCGAAGAGCAAGCCACCGAACTTGCGAAACTCTCGCGCATTCGTCGCGTCTATCGCAGCGTGCGCAGTCTCCGCGACGTTCAGGCCGAGATAGCAGCCATAGGCATCGTTCCGGATCTGCCTCCCGACGCGAAGGCACAGCTCGAGAAGGCGTCCGCTGACAATGCAACGGCCGAAACGCGTATCAACGCTTTCCACGAACAGATCGCGGTCATCAATGCAGAGATCGCCGCGCTTGTGATCGAGGACGACATTCTTCTGCATGAAGCGGAAATTGAACGCCTTTCAAAACGCAGTATACAACTTGCTTCGGGCCGGACCGATTTACCAAAACGGCGGGCCGAGCTAGCCGCAGCGGAGGAGCTCCTGAAGCGAGCGGCAGTTGAACTGGGATGGGCCGGTTCGACTGCGGATCTGGTCGACAAGATTCCGCCGCGCG
This sequence comes from Bradyrhizobium sp. CCBAU 11386, assembly GCF_028128955.1. Lineage (NCBI taxonomy): Bacteria > Pseudomonadati > Pseudomonadota > Alphaproteobacteria > Hyphomicrobiales > Nitrobacteraceae > Bradyrhizobium > Bradyrhizobium sp. CCBAU 11386. The sequence continues at coordinate 155,480 of NZ_LBKA01000014.1, read as the reverse complement.
CCAACGTCGCGGTGGTCCGTGGATTATTGACCTCTCGCGGCGCTCGGGTCGCAGCCGTTATGAACGCTCACGCGGCGGTCAAGGATGCCAGCGATAAGCTGTCTGATCTGGAGGCACGAATCGAAGCGATCGCGCCGCAGCAAGATCTCTCGCCTCTGTTAGGCCTCGTAAAATCTATTCGCGCATTGGGAGATCTCGACGCCCGTCGTCTCACTGTTCAGCAAGAACGCCACGAGGCGGAACAATTATGTCAGCGGCAAATGGCGGCGATGAATCCGCCTGTCACCAACGAAAGCAATTTGTATGCAGCGAAGATCCCAGCCGAAGCCGCGGTGAGGGCGCATCGTGATGCGCTTCGTGAGCTCGAAACTCACATTTGCAATCGGCAAACCGCGATACGCGAGTTGACGCGTGCGGTCGAAAATAATCGAAAGTCATACGCGCGTCGCGTATCCGACGAAAAGATCGTCTCCGTCGAGGACTTGGTGACACTGCGGGAACGCCGAGATGCGGGATGGTCCATCATTCGACGTCAGCATGTGGACAACACCGCGGTCCCGGAGTCAGAAGAGCGTGAATTCGCAAAGGGCGATGCGCTGATCAAGGCGTATGAGACAGCCGTCGTCCAGGCCGACACCGCCGCAGATGAACGTTTCCAGAATGCAGAGTCGACAGCTGCGGCCATGGTGCTCGCTCGGCAGATCGCGGACCAGGAAGATGCTCTAGACGCCCACAAGCAGGAACTGTCCTCGTTAGCCGAAGCGCGGAATGAATTGGATGCCGCCTGGTTCTCGCTGTGGAAGGACCTGACCGGCACGCCGCTCTCTCCTGATGAAATGCTGGAGTGGCTCGAATCGAGAGATGACGCGCTTGACCTGATTGCGAAGCGCGAGGCCGCGGCTCGAGCAGAGACGTCGATTCAAGCGCAGATCGCCGCCGCGAAGCGGCAGCTTGTCAGCTTGATGCAGAACGCTGCAGTCGCCGACTCGGCGGATGATCTCCCGCTGAATGGCATCTTGGCAGCCGCCGAAGCGCTCATTCGCACCGAGGAAACCAATGCGCAAAGGAGACATGAGCTTGCCCTTGAGGAGCGAAAGGTCAAAGTAGACGTCGAACGCAAACGCGCCGCCGTCGAAAGCGCTGAGCAAGAACGCGACGTCTGGAACGCACAATGGAAGGAAGCTTTGGAGACGCTCAATCTCCGATCTGGAGATCCGATTGAAACGATCCAGGAACAGGTCGAAGCGATTGATCAGATGAGGGAGACGTCCATCAGGATTGCTGACCTCCAATACGACCGCATCGGTAAAATCGAACGAGATATCAATGCGTTTGCCGAGGACGTCCAAAGGCTTGTGAACTCTGTTTCGCCACAGCTTTCGGCTTTGAGCGCAGATGAAGCAGTTCTTCAGCTTCATGCGCGACTGAATAAGGCGAGAAAGGCAGCCGTATCCCGCGATGAAAAACGGGAAACCGCACAGCGTTCGCAAGAGAAACTGGATGAATGCGTGAGCTCGAGGAAGGATGCTGAGGCCATGATCGCTGGCCTGCAGCGCGCAGCCGGTGTCGACTCGGTCGACGCCCTGCGCGCCGCTATTCGTCAGTCCGATCGGCAACGTGAGCTGCAGCATGAGTGCGGCCAGTTGGGGAGCGCGCTCGACGCCGATGGCGACGGGTTTGGCGTAGAACAGCTTGCCGAGGAATGCCGTAGCATCGATCTGGATCAAGCGGAGGCTCACGAGCAGACATTGAGGGAGACCCTGAAGGAGGCAAGGGTCCGCCAATTAACTGCAATCCAAAGTCGTAACGACGCTGCACGGATGTTCGAAGCTGTGGGGGGTGACGCCGCAGCAGCGCGAGCTGCGTCAGACCGTCAGGCGGCTTTGGCGGAAATGAGGGAAGCAGCATCCCAATATGCGCGCGTTCGTTCAGCCTCGCTGGTCCTCAGATGGATGATCGAGCGCTTTCGGCGAGAAAAGCAGGCGCCCTTGCTCAAACGGGCAGGAGAGCTGTTTTCCATTCTGACCGGAGGTTCGTTCCAACAGCTCACTCTCGAATATGACGAGAAGGACGTCCCGCATCTGGCTGGTGTCCGTCCCGACGATAGTACGGTGACCGTATCCGGCCTCAGTGAAGGAGCCGCAGATCAGCTGTTCATGGCGCTGCGTATCGCGGCGGTCGAAGAGTACCTGGGACATGCCGCGCCGGTGCCGTTTATCGCCGACGATCTCTTTATCAACTATGACGATGCGCGTGCCGCCGCAGGGTTCAAGATCCTGCAACGATTGGCAGAGAAAACGCAGGTGCTATTCTTCACCCACCATCAGCATTTGGTAGACCTCGCCCGCACGACTTTCGGCGGTCGCGTATCGACAGCGATTCTTGAACCCCGTGTGGTTGCGATGAAGGACGTTGCGTAGATTGCCTGCAAACCCAATTTCAATACCCAATCTCAAGGCTCAAAAGGCCGAGTCAGCATGCTGACCTGCGCGCACCTCGAAACCTTCGATTGTGATTTTGTGCTCCCTTGTTACCGCAAAGATTGAACAATGAAAGACGATACAACCGCCGCCGGACGCCTGAAGGGCGGGGGCGCCATCGAAGACATTCTCGCATGGTCTTCGGGGAAGCTTTCGCCGTGGAAGCAGGACGCTTTGCGACGCCTTGCCTGCCATTCCGTTCTCACAAAAGCCGACCACTCCGAGGTGCTGAATCTCATAAAGGCGAGCGTTGGCTTTGCCTTGACCCCCAAACCTGCGGAGCCGATCCCGCTTGAGAAAGCGCACTTTGGGTCGGCTTCGGCCGGCGCGCCACTGCACATTAAGGCCATCCGCAACGTTGAGAATGTCAACAGGCTCGTACCTGCAGCAACGCTCACCTTCGCGCCGCAGGGATTGACCGTCGTTTACGGACGCAACGGGAGCGGCAAGAGCGGATTCGTGCGAATCTTTCGAACGGCGTGTCGGACGCGCGTCGAAAAGCCTGAAAAGCTCAAAGTGCTCGCGGACGTCTATGGCACGAGTCACGGACCGCAGAAAGCCGACATCGAGATTGAAAACGCGGGAGCCGAGGAGGTCGTCACATGGACTTCGGGCGGCAAGGCGCACGAGGCGCTCCTGCATGTTGCCGTCTTCGATAGCAGTGCTGCGCAATTGTATGTCGACGGCGGCAGCAACATCCAGTTCCTACCCTTCGGCCTCGCCCTGCCGCACAAGCTTAACGAGCTTTGCCTCGAACTTAAGGCGGCTCTCGACGCCGAGCGCAAGCCGGTGACGGACCAGCTTTCGGCCGCCATTGTGCATTTTGCACTGCCGCGACAGACGGCAGCACAATTGTTCTATTCGAGTCTCAGTGCCAAAACGACCGACGAGCAAATCGACAACGCATGTGCGTTTTCCGAGAACGACCAGGATCGCCTCGACCTGCTCACGCGGCTGTTGTCGGGGGGCGCTACCACCGGTGCCGATCTCACTGCGTTAGCAACGTGGATCGGCAAGGTCAGCACCGAATGCCTTGCCCTTTTCGAAGCGCTAACGGATGCCAGAATCGAGCAAGCCCGCGCAGCTAAAACGGCGGCGGTCGAAGCTCGGAGTCTGGCGGGGCTGGACTCGAGCAAGTTGTTCAAGGATGAGCCGTTACCGGGCATCGGGAGTGAGAGCTGGCGCCGGTTGTGGCAGGCGGCACGGGATTTTTCGCTGGCTGAGGCATATGCGGGCCAGCCGTTTCCCGTTGTGACCACCGAGGAAAAGGATGCCACATGCGTCCTTTGCCTTCAACCACTAACCGCCGAAGGGTCGGACAGACTCGAGCGCTTCGAAGCGTTCGTGGTCGGCGCGATCGCCACCGCGGCCAACGATGCGGAAACTCGCGTGCAAGAGTTTCGCAGCTCCGTGCCGGCGCTCGATTGTCTTGCCGCCGCGGATTGGGGCGTGCGCCTCGATCAAATCACCAAGCGCGATGCAGCATTAGGCGCAGCATTGGCTAATTTCAAAATATGTGTCGAGAGCCGCCGCGCACTGCTGAACGCACTCCTCGAAGGCAGTAAGGGGGCGGAAGCTGCTCCGCCGCAGCTGGTGTCGCCTTCCGCCGCACTGCAAGCTTTGGCGGAGGCTGTTTCGAGAGAGGCCGATGCGGCCAAGGCGGCTTATGATGATACAGCGCGGGCCAAGCTCTCGGAGGAGCGCGCGGAGCTCGAGGATCGCAAGGGCATGTCCCTCAGCGCGATAACCTTGAAGAAACGCCGCGACCTGCTCCATAAGGACAGTCAATATGCCGACGCACTTGCGGAGGTTGTCACAACCGCCATCACCAAACGGGCAAATGAACTCGTCGATGTGCACTTAACGAAGGTTGTGCTCGACCAGTACAAGACAGAGCGTGACGCGCTCGAGATCGCCCACCTGAAAGTCGCCCTTGCGCGAAAGAGCGGCAAGACCACGGCATCCTTTCAAACCAATCCGGGAACGGCGCTGACGAAGTTTGCTTCGGATATCTTGAGCGAGGGTGAGCAGCGTGCGCTTGCGCTGGCCGCCTTTTTTACTGAGGTCTCCGTTACGGACGGGGCCGGACCAATCGTGATCGACGATCCGATTTCCTCACTCGACCGCCAGCGAGGGTTGCGCGTCGCTCAGCGGATCGTCGCCGAAGCCCAAAAACGGCAGGTCATTGTTTTCACGCACGATCTGATTTTCTTCAATGATCTTTGCCACGAAGCCGATTCCGAACGCGCCCCCCTGCACACGATCGCACTGTTTGCCGATGGCAGCAACGCTGGCAAGATCGACCCAGTAGGTGTGATCTGGAAAGGTCTCAACGTCGATAAGCGGCTCAAACGTATCAAGAACGACAGCGTTGCAGTTAAGAAACAGTACACGATAAGTCCTGCCGATTACGAGGTGGGCATGAAGAATCTTTACGGTCGCTTGCGCGACACCTACGAACGCGCGGTTGAGGAAGTTATTTTCTGCGATGTCGTACGACGTGGCTCAGACCGCGTTGAGACGCAGAAGCTGCGCTTCGTGCATTTAGCGGACGCGCTCGCCATCAAATTTCACGACGGGATGACCAAGGCGAACACGCACAGCCATGACAACCCCGAAGTGGCGGCGGTACAAACGCCAACGCCAACAGATTTTGAGGCCGACCTGGCCGCGATCGAGACACTTATCGCGGATTTCAGGGCGGAACACCAAGCCGCTGAATCCAAACGCCCGAGCATGAAGCCGACGAGATAACGAGGGAATTGGATCTGCAACTGCCGGCCGTAGCGCTGCTGTTGCAAACCATCGCTCGCTCACTATCATTCCAACCGTCATGGGGCTCGAGCGACGACAGCAATTGATCGACTGCCACGACTGCGGGGGATCGGTGTCATTCTCCGCGGCGAGCTGCCCGCATTGCGGCTCAAGGGAGCCATCCGGGCCCTACATTCAAAGCCCGCGTGAGCTGCGGTTTCACCGGATCGAGGAGCGCAACGACCAGACCCTTATTGGCATGCTGGTCCTATGCACGGGAATAGGCTTCTTCTACGGCGCAGTGACCGGCGGTGCATGGCCTGCGGCCGGCTACGGTCTGCTCGGCGCCTTGATCGGGGCGCCGGCCGGATTCATCATCAACGTGAGCCGGCGCCTGTTTGAATAACGCCTGGAGTAGCAGCCCCGGCTACTCGCAGTTTGCAGCGCATGCCGCCACGCGTGAACCGATGCAGGCTTGTCGAAGAGCTTTTGGCATGGACGTCCAATGGATGCATACCTACGCTCGGGTTACGACTGATTCGTCCTCACGCTCATCGGAAGAGGGAATGATGCCCGGGGATTCGATGGTCATGAAAGCGTCGGCGCGTTTCCTCCAGTAACGGAGCTGGGAGCGATTCCGTCAGCTTGATTTCATTCCTGGAGTGCGGACAATGAAGAGTAGGCTCATGCGCGGCGCCGGCCACGGTTGCTGCGAAGTTCATGACCCCTCCTGTTGAGGCTGCTGCGTCAAGGTGCCTCGCCCCACTTTACGATCCACCTTTACCGCGATTTCCATGTTTCGGTCGAACGCCGGGAGCGCTGGTACTAGCTTTTCCACTAAAACCATTTCTGCACGCCAGCGGGACCGCGGGTGCCCGCACAGGAGCGCATCAGTAGATGCCTGGACTAAAAGTGCGAAACGAAGTTGTAACGCTCAGCGAGCCGCCGCCACAGCTGCTTCAAAGCGTTCGCGCGTCGATGCTGCGAGGCGTCCCAGGCTGAAGTGGTCTTGCATGCCCCGGATGATGTCCTCCTCCTCCTCGAGGCCGCTCGTCCGCAGCATCGCGGCAAGACCTGCCAACTCGGGAAGGGGAATGTCGCCGTGATCACGACCGCCGGCGCCTCTGTAAGGAGTGCTGTCGTGAGCCGTTGCATCCTGCGGCCAGACAATCTGCCGCTCGCCATCTTTCGTTGTCGGAAAGCGACTACGACCGAGCGACGCAGCGACGATCTTTTGCACTGTCTCGCCCGAACGCATGAAACCGTGTATGCGGGCTATCCGCTCGACCAGGACATCGAAATAGATTGGGCCCTCAATCTCAACGACGTGATCGACCATGCTACGCAGCGTTCCGCGGTAGTCGACGTCGTAGAAGCGCTCTCGGTCGGGTGTAGCCACGCTAGCAGGGTCGGCCTTGACATACGCGGCCGCCGGCTTTGCTGCGTCCCGCCCCTCGTTTGCCGGTCCCCGCGCGTAGACTTTTGTTTCCTCGATCGGCTCTCTGTCGTCGTTTGCCGGTTCTGGCGTAACTTCGATTTGCCCCTCTTCGGCCTGCGTCTCTGCGCCGGAGGTTTCGACATCAGCCGACCGGTCGGGCCCGCCTATGGACGGTATCACTTCCGGTGGAGGCGCAGGCTCTTCCTTAATGTCGACTCTCGGACGAGAAGCGCGGTCGGCGTCGAGATCGGCCACCAGCTTTGCGTGAAGCTTTTCCGCTGCGGCCGATGAATCCATCCACCATTCGGTGCTCCAGATCCGCCGGATTAGCCAACCAAGGTCCGTGAGGACCATTTCGCGGAGGCGGTCGCGATCGCGCGCGGTCGCCGAGCTGTGATAGGCGGCGCCGTCGCATTCGACGCCGGCGAGATAGCGCCCCGGAAAATCCGGATGCACGATTCCAAGATCAACCCGGAAGAAGGAGACGCCCACCTGCGGATGCACCTCCCACCCCTTCTCCTGAAGAGCTCGCATCACGGCGTCCTCGAACGGCGATTCCGTGTCTCGCCCGGTCGGCGAGAAGGCTTCGGCAATGGCGCGGGCGCCGTTTTCGGCAAACTCAAGGAAGTGCTTGAAGTCGACCACTCCCTTGGCGCTCGTTCGTCCCAGGTCGATCTGTTCGGGCCGCAATGTCGCGAACACCAGAAGCTCGCGTCGTGCGCGGGTGACGGCGACGTTGAGACGGCGGTGCCCGCCATCGCCATTCAGGGAGGAAATCTGGGCCGTGACGCGTCCGGTCTTGTCGGGCCCGACCGCGACCGAGAAGATGATCACGTCGCGCTCGTCGCCCTGTACGTTCTCGATATTCTTGACGAGGATCGGCTCCCTGGTCTGGTTGCGGTCGAAATGCGACTCCAGTGCCGGGTCGGCGCGGCGGGCCTGATCGAGCAAGTTCTCGATCAGCCGCTGCTGTTCGCCGTTGAACGTGACGACGCCAATCGAATGTGTGGACGCCCTCATGCGCCGGACAACCTCAGCCACGACCGCCTCAGCCTCTTTCCGGTTCACCTTGGCGCCGCCCCGCTCGTAGACGCCGCCCTCGACATGAACGTAGCGCACCGCGGTATCGCGCGTGACCGGAGAGGGAAAGGTCGTCAGTTCGCCGCGATAGTATTTGACGTTTGAAAATGCGATCAGGCTCTCGTGGCGGCTTCGGTAATGCCAGGATAGTCGCATGCTTGGAATGTTCGAAGCGAGACACTCGTCGAGTATGCTCTGCTGGCTATGGACAATTGAACCATCGTCGTCCTCATCATCGACGCCACGTTGTCCCACACTTGTGGGAGGCAGCTGTTCCGGGTCACCAACGATAACGACTTGGGTGCCGCGCGCGATCGCTCCGATTGCATCCCATACCGGGATTTGCGAGGCCTCATCGAAGATTACCACGTCGAAAGGCTTGGCCTCCGCGGGCAAGTATTGTGCAATGGAAAGCGGGCTCATCATCGCGCACGGCGCGAGTTGGGTCAGCACGGTTGGGATGCGGCCGAACAGCTGCCGAAGCGGCATATGACGCGCCCTCTTGTTGATCTCGCGCGCAAGCGTGCCCCATTCCGGATCCTTGCCGAAATTGGTCTGAGTTGGTATTGCCGCCCCAATGCGCGCTTTCACGATGTCTCTGGCGAGCTCGCCGATTCTTCGGTCGGCGGCGACAAACGCCTCAATCGCGGCCTCGTGCTTCTCGGCCAGAAAACTACTGAGAACCTCGTCCTCATTCACGATGGTTTCCGCGATCCAGCGCGCATAAGCATAGTCGAACACACTCGTGAGGGCCGTCCCATCCACGACACCTTTTTCGACTGCATCGACAAGAGGGGACAGTCCTGCTACGCGCGCCGCGTGAGCAGCCCAACGCCAAGTGGCCCATTGCGGAGCCTTGATAACATTTGACTTCCAGTTCTTGGTTCGCTGGAGGAGGGCGTCAATCCAGCCGGTTTCGATCTTGACGATGTCCTCCGGATCATCGAGACCGATGCATGCACCTAGCTCTTTGGCCGTCCGGTGCATAGTCGGAAATGCCTTGTACATCGCCTCGAATGCATGGCGGACCTGCCCGCTCGGTCGGAAGCGAGAGTTATCGCGAAGCAGCATGTCCTGGATATGCAAGAGCAGCTGATCCGGCGCCATGCCGTCAATAGGATAGGCATCGACCGCATCGCGCACGCTTGTGGCCCAGTCGATCAGTCCTTGGAAACGCGACACCTCGCTTTGGGGTCCACGCCAAAGGCGCTCCATGTCCCTGAAGCGAGGCTTCATATTCTCGATCTCGCGCAGCAAGATGGCGAGTTCCTGTAGCACGACAATGTCTCGACCGATGTCCTCCGGAACTTCACCCGAGCAGTATGGCTTCAGCGCCAATCTGACTTTCTTTTTCCGGCCGCCTCGCACGAGGACATTCGACGCGCACGCGTCCGTCCAATCACGCTCGAGCGACGGCAGATCGAGCAGCGCCGCTCTGAGATCGTACTGGACGGAAAGCTTCGAGCTTTTTTCGTTCAATCGGCCTACGACATCGGCAAGGTCATACAAGGCGTTCACGCGCTCTGGTGCTTCGGCCGAGAGCAGAAGCGCCCCGTCCGCGGCATCAACTTGCAACATGAGCGAGACGAGCTTGATCAGTTGTGGCAGCAGGGCGTCGTCGCCAGCAGCGCCGTCGAGCCCAATAGACAAGACCAGATCAACGGCAGCCTTCCTAACTTCCCATAAAGCGAGATGGAGGCTATCGACCAACTGCTGAAGCGACTGCACCCAGGCAGGGCTCCATTTGGTATGCTCGATGCCATTGAGTGGATGGTTGACGGGATCACCCACGGCCTCGAGTGCGGTGCGGATATCCGAGCAAATCTCGCGCATCCGAACGAGGTCTTCGGGAGTGTGTACCGTACCGGCAGGCCATGTCAGTCCGATATCTGGAAACCGCTCGCGATCGGCGATGACACGTCCGAAGGCCTCGTAGGCCGTCATCCCGTTGGTGCGACGCCGGTGCAGCGCGGAAACAAGCTTGTTCAGTTGGTCGCGCCGCCGCTTTAGTTCGCTGGCGGCAGTCGACCAATGTTCCTCGGTAACGAGATTGCGTTCGCGCCAGGCAGTCGCAAGCTGCTCGAGCACGCTAGACTTCTGAGCCTTCGTTGAATGAACCTCGAGGCAGTAGTTGCCGAGCCCGATCGCGTTCACGCGCTGCCTCACCACTTCCAGCGCTGCCGTCTTCTGCGACACGAACAGCACCGTCTTCTGGTGGGCGAGGCAGTTGGTGATCATGTTAGCGATTGTTTGGCTCTTGCCGGTACCCGGCGGGCCGAACAGCACGAAATCACCCCCGCGTTGCGCGGCCAGGACGGCTGCGATCTGAGAGGAATCGGCCGATAGTGGCGTGAAGAGCTCGGCCGGATCAACGATTTCGTCGATGGTGTTCTGGGCGACGAAGGCAGCGCCGGAGTCATCGTAGGTGTGGGTCGGGGTATCGATCAGATGGCGGACAACCGAATTGCGCTTCAGAATCTCGGTACGATCAACGAGATCTTTCCACATCAGGTATTTCGTGAAGGACAGCGTTGAGAGTACGGCCTGCTCAGTGACTTCCCAGCCCTTGATGTTCTTGACGTGACGTCGAAGCGTCTTCCAGACACCGCCGACGTCGATGCCCGCATCGTCTTGCGGCAACTCGCCGTCGAACTCGGGCATCGACAACTCGAAATCCTGCTTCAACATCTGCAGCAGCGTCGGATTGAACCGCGTTTCGTCTTCGTGTAGCGCGAGGCGGAACCCTGAACGCACACTCTTGCGCTCGAGCTGGACCGGAACGAGGATCAATGGCGCACGGTAGGGTCCGGCGCCGTCTTGTGGCGTCCATTTCAGAAAGCCGAGGCACAGGTATAGGACATTGGCGCCGCTTTCCTCGAAAGCAAGCCGGGAGGCCCGGTAGAGCTCGGTCAAGCGCCCTTCAAGTTCGGGTTCCGGAACGGTCGTGTGCAGATCGCCACGGACCATTGCGTCTTTGATGAAATCCCTACGCGCATCGTCATCCCGGCGCTGCGCCAGCAGCGCAGTGTCGCGCCCGTCGCTGCCGTCCAGCACGCTCGCCCTGCCCAGCAGCTTGAACCGCTCTCCGTCAGCCAGCCTGTCCTCCAGCATCGCAGCATCGGGGCACTCGATCGCGATAGTGGATTTCGTATCCTTGAAATTGAGCAGTCGGTTCTTTAGCGTGAGATCGAGAAGGCTGCGCTTCCAGATCTCCAGGCGATCCAGATTCCGTTCGGAAACGGGCTCGCGTGGTTTGTCGAGATCCTCCTCGAACTGCGGAACGTCACCGACTTCTTGCACAATGGGAGCTGCGGCCGCCGCAGTGATGGTTGGCTCGCCGGAGCCGGACAGATCGAGCGGTCGGATCTTGGCGCTTCGCGCCCGCCTGACGTCGATAGCAAGTTCGAATGGCGATGTCGCGTCCTCCGCAATCAGCTTTCTGCCGGCTTCTACGGCCTGCTTGAAGCGTGCCGGATGTACGCCGGTGAGGAGCGTGGTCTCCACCATCACCATTTCTTCGAGCTGGACGCGCTTGCGCAGCATCTGCGGATCGTCGATCACGAGGCTCGAGAAGTCTTCATCCACGAGCCACGAGCCGACGAAGGCGTGCCCTTCAGTCAGAACGAGCACCGGGTTGAGGCCGGCCTGTTCGAGACAGGACGCATATAGAAGCGTAAGATCCAGGCAGGTGCCGACTTGGCGAGAGAGGATGTCGCTCGGCGCCCGGATCTGCTGGCCGGAGCGCTCAAAACTCTTGGGTGGAAGGACGTATGCGATCGAGTGGGAAACTAGCGCCGCCCAGACGGCGTCGGCGATCTCCCAAGCCCTCGCCTTGGTCTTCTTGCGATAGCCGTCCATGGCATCGTCGCGTCCCGCCGCGGCGAGCTTGCCCGAGGCTTCCCGAAGGATGACATCGACGCTGGGGTCGGTGGGCCTAACGAATGCTGCCAACAGTTCAGGCGCCGCGTTAACGCCACCCCAGTGCGAGGGCGGCAGCAGATTTACCTCGACGCTCTTTTCGGCGAGCTTATCGCCGGCCGCTTCGACGCGAATGCGCAACTCGGCCCGTCTCGCCGCATTGATGCCCGCCAGGAACGCTGGATCCAGTTTGAGATCCAAACTACGGATGCGATGGGTCGCCCCGTCCTCAATTCGTTCGATACGCCAGACCCCCGACGTCATGAACGCGGGTTCCGACGTGAGGTGCACCGAAAGCTCCCTCAGGTCGCGGCCTTCACTATTTTCGAGCGCCAGTTCGCGGATAATTGGAATCGCGTTCTGATAAAAGGCAACGTTGATGTTGTTCGCGGCGGTGCAAACTATCTTGAGCGTTCCCGCCGCCGATCCCCCAGCTCGTGTCTGCTCCAACCTACTTGCCCCCAAAAAAAATACGTTACGACAAACGTCTTCGAACCGATAAATGTGCGCGGAGCTGAACCGCGTAGCTCTTTCGCAGAACCGCCGCGTACCAATACTGTTTACTTCGCGCAATTAGAAATTATAGGCCAGATCACTGCTGCAATTCGAGAGTATTCTGGAGTTGTGCATTGGAAAATGGAATAACTTGCGCGCTCCTGTCCAGATTCCTGCGTCGAGGCGCGCTGCACGAGCACGCTTCCCAGTGCGGCGACGACGTGTTGCGGATTTGGTCTTTGGAAAAGTTTCCGGCCGCTCACGTTGGGCCGCGGTCGGTTCAAGGCCCCAAACGCGCGGATCGGATCGTTCAGCCGGGCCTCTCCCGCGCGGCTACACTGAATAGGGCCTGCACCTTCTGGCTAGCGTGGAGACCTATCTGCTTGAGACCCGGCAACGCGACTGCGGGTCATCGGAGCGCATGGGTTCGTGCATGCGGTCCTCTGGGCGTGTTAGCTGCCTTAACGAGGGATATCCTGCTGTCAGCGTAGGGATACCATTCGGTACGGCTGGCACTGAGCTCAATCCCGATAATGTCTTGATTGTTTGACCGCTTCGGCAAGCGACAGCGCGCTTTCCGGCATCGCAACCGGATCGGCAGGCCGTTGCGCGGACAATGCGCCCAGTTTGTCGGCTGCGGCCGTCATATCAGACCGGTACTTTCTTAAGATGATCGGCCAGCGCGTTGAGCGTGCCCATCGCCGTCGTGAAATCCGGCTTGTCGCCATAGACCATGTCACGCTGGAAATTCGCGTAGCCGTCCACGAACACCTTGTCCTTGGGAATGCCTTCGATCGCGCGCAGCGTTTCGGCCAGAGGGTCCTTCTTCCATGCCGAGAAACTGTCGCCGCGCGTCGCGGCATCCGCGAGCATCACTTCATGGGCCAGCGTCGCAGCGGCCTTCACATCGTACTCGCCGCGGATCATGTGAAGATCGTAGATATGCCGGACCAGCGTCGGATCGCGCTCCTCGCGCAAGCCGGCCAGTTCGGAGCCGGCGCGCCACGTCAACGCCACGAATTTCTCGGCTGCGGTTTCGAGAACCGATGAACAGGCGGTCTTTGGCAATTCCGGATCGCGGCCATAGGCCTCGGCGATGAAGGAGGTCACGGATTTATCCACCGTATCTCGCCGCAGCGGCCATACCGAAGTTTCAATCTGGACATCGGGCCGCAAGATGCCCTTCCCCTCGGCGAGAGCTTTGTAAGGCAACTGGTATTTGGTGTAACGCCCTTCGTACATCGTGACGCGATGGTCTCTGTTCTCGGGATCGAAGACAAAGCCCGCGCCCAGCAGCGCATCGGTAATTGTCTTCCGCAACTTCCGGAGCTCGCCGCGCGTCGGAGCCTTATCGCGGACGATCTTGAGGTCGACATCTTCCGACATACGCTTGGTGAGCTTGTAGGCGCGGCTTAACGCCGTGCCGCCCCCGAACACGAGCCGGAAGTCACCGGTATCGACAGCGGCAATCGCGGCCAGTGCCTTGACGACATACCAGTCCTTCTCGACAAGCGCCGGGCCCGGCAACCCAAAATGCTCCTGGACTTCGAGTAGCTGTTCGAGGGTTGGGCTATCGCTCAAGAACAAGCTCCGCGTTGCGGTACCGTAGATGACGCGAGAAGCGGCCTTTGACCCGGACCACCGGGTTCACCGGCACCTGCGTGGAGCGGCCCTCATTATACGCGCGTTCGGCTTCGGTCGGCTCCCATTCAACGCCGAGCTTGTCGAGCGCCTGACGCGCCACGCCGGCAAAGCCGTCGCGGCTATAGAGCATCGGCTTGCCGCTGAGGCTCGAAACAGTTGCGCGGCCGTAGACGCCATAACCGAGCCGCACCAAGCGCCCCTCGTCCACCAGCTTGCGCAAGGCGCGCAGTACCTGATCCTCGCCGCCGAGCGTCTTGAACTCGCGCGTCAGGAACACGTCCTCGCCCTTCTTACGGGCGATCCGCTGTTCTATCTTTTCGCGCAATGTGTGCTTGCGAGGCATGATCGGTCTCCTTGCAAAAACCCGACATCTAATATAGGCAAAAACCCGACTTATTCAAGAAATAATACAATAAATTCAGTGATATAATTGATGGCAATGACTTAGGAAGGTTTGTCTGTGGTGAGGCGAGACAAAGCGGTGACCCGATCTTCATGGTGATCGAGCGTCACCGCGAGCTCTCGGCGGGCTATCGCGCGGCCGAATTTCCTTGCATTGCTTCAGCGCCTCCTCATCCGCCCTTCACTATTCCGATGGCCCCGATGCGGACGGTCACTTCGCAATCCTTCTGCCGCTTGCGGAGATTGTCGGCACATAAAGCCGCCATTTGGTCACGCTCCAGCGGACCAAAAGCCTCAGCTCTTGGGTCGTGTCGAGGGGTTCCGAGCCTTCCGCCTCGCGGCCAGGGCGTCTGCCGTTCCGGCTGACAAGGTCCAACGGAGATAACCGTGCCCGGGGAACAAGATTATCATTGAATCCTGCTACGAGTCGTGATTGATGTATGTCAATCCACTGGGAATGTTGCTAAATGTACTATGGCAATCGTAGGGCAGAGAGCGTCTCTGCGATGATCGAGGCGCAGCCGGACTCGGTCACGACTTTGCGCGAACAGGAGATGTTGCATGGCTGAATCGCGTACTGTCGCGGTTATTGGCGGGGGCGTAGTCGGTGTGAGTTGCGCTCTCATGCTGGCGCGGGAAGGGCACAGCGTCACCGTGGTCGAGGAGGGACGCGTCGGCCATGGCTGCTCTTGGGGCAACGGTGCCCAATACAACGCGGGATCGGCTCTGCCCATGGCTCATCCCGGTGTCATGTGGCGTGCGCTGCGCTGGTTCGCTGACGCTAACGGTCCGGTGCGCCTCGCCCCGCGTGAGTTACCCCGCACGCTCCCATGGCTGGTCCGCTTCCTGCGCACGGGACGCCGGGAGGCTTGGGAGACGGCGTATACGGCGTTGCACGCTCTCAACCATCCGTGTGCCGCGCTGTATCGCGATATGCTCGGCGACACCGATTGGAAGCGATTGTTCCGGCCGAACGGTGCTCTCCATGTGTGGCGCGACGTATCACCCGGCGCGCTGGATGAGCGAGTGGACAGTCTGCGGACCAAGCATGGCGTGGCCTTTGAGAGGCTGAGCGCCCAGCAACTGCACGAATTGGAGCCGGCTTTGTCCCGCGACTACAAGCGTGGAATATACTTTCCAAACAGTGGTCATGTGACGTCACCTCCGGCGCTGGTGGAGGGCCTGATGGAGCGATCCGCTGCGCTTGGCGTCTCAATTCGGACCGCGCGGGTTGAGGCCATAGAGCCAGGCACGGACGATGTAACGCTGCAGACCAGTACGGGGTCTCACCGCTGCGATACGGTGGTTATCGCAGCAGGTATCGCCAGCCGCGATCTGGCGCGCTCCCTGGGAGTTTCCCTGTCGCTGGCCAGCGAGCGTGGCTACCACATCACTATGCCCGGTAAGTCCGGCGCCATCAGCCGTCCCGTCACCGACGCGGCCTCGGCCTTCGTTGCTACGCCTCTCAACGAGGGGCTGCGCATCGTGGGCATCGCCGAATTCGATGCGCCCGATGCACCGCGCGATGCGAAGCAGAACAAAAAGCTGCAGACATACGCCCGCGCAATGCTGCCGGACATATCCATCAGCCAGGTGACTGACTGGATGGGCGTAAGGCCATCGACGCCCGATAGCCTCCCGATCATTGGTCACCATCCGAGGCACGCCGCTATCCTGTTCGCCACTGGCCATGGTCACATGGGCATCAGCGGAGCCCCCATGACCGCGGCCATTATCTCGGATCTCGTCGCGGGCCGCGCGTCCCGGATTTCAAACGCGCCTTATCGGCTGCGATAAGGCTGTCCGGCAGCAAGTTTATTCTTGCGCGACTACCTGAATATTGATATGTGACAATTGTAAATTGACATAGTTCAATGCAGGAGGTTTCAATGAGCCGTTGGATAAGTGCGATCGTAGCCGCTGTCGTTGGTGCGGCCATGCTGTTCGGATCGGCCTCCGTGCCAGCGCGGGCCGAGGATCCGTCCTTGGTGCTCAATCGCATCAAGGCGAGCGGCAAGTTGAAGTTCCCGGTGATGGTTGCGGAGGAGCCGGGCTACCTCAAGGATCCGCGCACCGGCGAGTGGTCTGGATTCTTCGTCGACTGGGGCAAGGATATCGCCAGTCTGCTCGGCGTTCAGATCGAATACTATGAGACGACCTGGGGCAATCTTGCTGCCGATTTCCAGGCCGGCAAGGTGGACCTCGCGGTCGCGCTGAACCCCAATCCGCGCCGCGGTCTGGTTATCGACTATGTGCCAGGGTCCATTGTCGAAGGCATCTGGGCGCTTGTCGCGCGTCCCGGCTTCGCGCCCAAGACTTGGCGCGAGATGGATAAGAAGGAAGTGCGGGTCGCCGTGCAGAAGGGCGGCACCATGCAGGTGATCGCCGAATCCGTGATCCCCAACTCCACCATCGTCGTAGTGCCGTCGCGCGACCAAGCGGTGCTGGAATTACAGTCAGGTAAGGTCGACGCGATGATCGTCGCGGACCAGGATGCTGCGCTCCTCGACTCCAAGGGCGTCGGCAAGGCCGTGGTGCCGACACCGGTCCTGCGCAATCCGGCAACGATCGGCATCCGCCGCGAAGCTGGCAACGAGGGGTTCTCAAACTTCTTGGCCAACTGGATGTCGCAGCAGAATTCTCTCGGCCTCGCCTGCTCGCGCATCACTCGCTACATGCTCGAGCGCGGCATTGACATGAAAGTGGTTCCTCAGTCCGGCAAGTATTGCTGACGCCATGCGTACGAGCCGTATCTTCACTGTCATCGACAGCCACACCGCGGGGCATCCCACCCGAACGATCATGGCGGGCATCCCTCCGCTGCGCGGGCAGAGCGTGCGCGAGCAGCGGGACGATTTCCGCAACAACCATGACGGCTTGAGAACGCTACTGCTCCATGAGCCGCGCGGCCATGCCGCCATGGCGGCGGCGGTGCCCGTACCATCCCGCGAGGCGGACCAGGGGCTGTTCTTCATCTTCTCTTATGTCTACGCCGACATGTGCGGTCATGCCACGATCGGCTACATCGCCAGTCTCGCTGCGATAGGAGCCCTGCCGAATGGCTTCGAACAAAACGGCATGTCCATCGAGACGCCGGCGGGTATCGTCCACGTGACCGGTGCGTTCGAGTCCGGTCGGCTGACCTCTGTCTTGTTGCGCAACGTGCCCTCCTTTGTTTTCGCCTCCGACGTTGTCTCGGAGGTTGAAGGTATCGGTAGGGTGACCTGCGACGTCGCCTATAGCGGTATCACATATGCGCTGGTCGACGCCGAGCAAGTCGATCTTCCCTTTGATATTGACCATGCCAATGGGTGGTGCCGAGCGGGCATGGCCATCAAGCAAGCGCTTAATGCGCGGAGCGGAGTGACGCAGGTCGATAGCGTGTTATTTCATCATTCCATCGAGGGTGGCGCCCGCCATCTGGTCATTCTGGCCGGCAACAAGTTCGACCGTTCGCCTTGTGGCACGGGTACCTCCGCTCGGCTGGCCCAACTCCACGCCCGCGGGCAGTTAGCCGTAGGGGCATCCTACCGGGCGGAAAACATTCTCGGGGTGCCTTTCACGGCCAAGGTCGCGGAATTGGCCCGAGGCAAGGACGGCCAGGCCGCCGTGATCCCGGAGGTGCGTGGCATGGCTCACATCAGCGCATTCTCCACCCTCGTGCTGGAAGCGGACGATCCGCTGCCCGCAGGTTTCCTTCCCACCTGACGGAGAGCACCATGAAATTCGATCCGTCCATCGTCTTCGCGAATTGGGACATCCTTGCCTACGGATTGCTCGTCACTCTGAAGTACACGATTTACACCTGCGCGATCGGACTCGCGATCGGCCTGTTTGTGGCGCTGCTTCAGCTCACCCCTTGGCCACTCTTGCGCTGGACCGGCCGCATCTGGGTCGAATTCTTCCGCAACATCCCGCTGCTGGTGTTGCTTATGTGGACCTATTATGCGCTCCCAATCTTTCTTCAGATCCAGATCGGTAAGGAAACGGCGGGCATCCTTGGTCTCGGGTTCTATGCCAGCGGCTTTTATGCCGAGATCCTGCGCGCCGGAGTCCAGTCTATCGACCGTGGCCAGACTGACGCCGCCGTTGCGCTGGGCATGGGTTACTTTCAGCGCATGAAGCGGATCATATTGCCGCAAGCGCTGCGTCGCATGGTGCCGCCACTGATGGGGCAGACCATCATGCAGCTCAAAAATACGACCCTTCTCTCAGTGCTGACCATTCCTGATTTGCTCTATCAGGCGGGCTACATTGCCAGTTTCACCTACCGGCCGATGGAGGTCTACACCGTCATCGGTGCCGTCTTTATCCTCCTGCTCTTCCCCCTCAGCGCTCTTTCGCGCCGGTTCGAGCGCAAGGAGGCCGCATGATGACCGCAACATCCACCGAAGTCGTACTGAGCGTACGCGGCATCGAGAAGTCCTACGGGAAGAATCATGTGCTACGTGGCGTCGATCTTGACGTGCATCGCGGAGAGGTGGTCTGCCTGATCGGCGCGAGTGGCTCGGGCAAGACCTCACTGCTGCGCTGCATGAACCTGTTGATGGAGCCTGACCAGGGCGAGATCGTCATCGAGGGGGCGCCTCTTTTCCGCAGCACCGGGGCCGAGCGACTCAAGCTCTCTGGCAGGCAGGTTAGTGCCGTTCGTATCAAGACCGGCATGGTGTTCCAGAGCTTTAACCTGTTCCCTCACCGCACGGCGCTAGAGAACATTATCGAAGCCCCATTGGTGGTGAAGAAAGTGCCGCGCGCCGAAGCCGAGGCTCGGGCACATGAGCTCCTCACTCGCATGGGTCTTCCTGACGCTGGGCATAAATACCCTTCGCAATTGTCAGGCGGCCAGCAGCAGCGCGTCGCAATCGCCCGGGCGCTGGCTATGCAGCCCACCATTATGCTGTTCGACGAGCCGACTTCGGCGCTGGACCCGGAACTGGTCGGCGAAGTCCTCGCCGCTATCCGCCAGCTCGCCGCCGAGGGAATGACCATGGTCATCGTCACCCACGAGATCGGCTTCGCCTATGAGTTGGCCGATCGGGTGGTCTTCATGGACCAAGGAGTCGTCGCTGCGAGTGGCGCTCCGCGTGAGCTTTTGCTGTCGAATGCCAATCCGAGGCTCGCCGCTTTCGTCGGACGCTTCACGGAACAGGCTCGTCTTCTCGGTCCGCTCGCTGCGCCGGCGACCGCAACTCCAGTTACATCTTCCAACAAAGGATAACAGATCATGGCCGATGCAAATTGGGGCGGTATTTTCCCCGTTCTCGTCACTCCGTTCGGAACCGACGGCTCCATCAATGAGACCCGATACAAGGCGCTCATCGACGATGCCATTGTCAATGGCGCGAAAGGCGTCGTCGCGGCTGGTAGTACCGGCGAATTCTATGCGCTCACCAAGGCTGAGCGAGCGCGCCTCTACAAGTTGACGGTTGACCACGTAGCTGGCCGCGTCCCCGTCTTGGCAGGCGTCGCCGACCTGCGTGTCGAAGATGTACTGGAAGCTTGTCAGTCAGCTGTCGCAGCGGGCTGCGCGGGCGGTATGATCCTTCCACCTATCTACGCCATGCCGAGCCCGCGTGAGATCGTGGCCTTCTTCGAGTACATCTCCCGCAATACCTCACTGCCGCTGATGCTCTACAACAGCCCCCGCCGCGCGGGTATCGACATCACCCCGGCCCTTGTGGAGCAGCTCTCCGCCCTCCCAACTGTCGTCGCTATTAAGGATAGCTCCGGTGTTATTACTCAAGTGACAGAGCTTGTGCAGCGTGTCGGAAGCAGACTTCGTGTCTTCGTCGGTTACGAGACAATGATCGTGCCGGCCCGCGCTGTTGGCGCTCATGGGGTCGTCGCCATGGCGCATCAAATCGCAGGGCCTTTGATCCGCGACTACTGGGACAAGGCTCTGAGTGGCGATAAGGCATTGGATGATCTCGGCCGCGACGTCTTCGCCTTCTACCGTTGCTTCCAGTCCGGCTCCTATTATGCGGCGATCAAAGAGACCATGAGCCAGCTTGGTCGGAGCGCGGGTGGCCCGCGCCTACCGCTGCTGCCGTTGGCAGACGAGCAGAAGGCGGCCATCGCGAAGATCATCGCCGAGGCTGGCCTTACTCGCTGGGCCAAGGCTTAACGAGACAGTCTCGGCTCAAGAGTTCGGTCCATCGGTCCCGCGCCTAAAGGCGTCAGGACACACCTTACCCTGTTCAAGGAATAGACTATGTATACGAAATTGGCACTCCTCATTGATGGCGAATGGATCGAGGAAACCAATACAGGAAGTGAAGCTGTTCTCAACCCGGCCACAGAACAGCCTCTCGGCACGCTGCCGCACGCTGGAAAGGCAGAGCTCGACCGCGCACTCGCCGCGGCAAGCCGCGCCTTTGAGGGCTGGAAGCGAACCTCGCCGTACGAGCGCGGCCAGATCTTGCGCCGCGCGGCTGACCTGATGCGCGAGCGTTTGGAGCACATCGCTACGGTGTTAACCTTGGAGGAAGGTAAGACCCTGGCGGAAGCGAAAGGTGAGATCACCGCGGCGGCGGAGTTCTTTGACTGGTTCGCAGAGGAAGGACGGCGTAGTTATGGCCGTGTCATCCCGGCGCGGCTGCCCGATATGCGCCAGACCGTCACACAGGAGCCGGTCGGTCCCGTCGCTTGCTTTACGCCGTGGAATTTCCCGGCAGTAACGCCGGCGCGTAAGATTGCTCCTGCTCTCGCCGCTGGTTGCACCTGCATCATCAAGCCGGCCGAGGAAACACCGGGCACCACGCTAGAAATGGCGCGGGCGCTGGTCGATGCAGGATTGCCCAAAGGCGTGCTGAATGTGGTCTTCGGCGTGCCCGCGGACGTGTCCGAGTATCTCATTCGTTCGCCCGTGATCCGAAAGATTTCATTTACGGGATCGACGCCGGTCGGACGCCACCTTGCTCGTTTGGCAGGAGAGACGCTGACGGTCGCCACCATGGAGTTGGGCGGCCATGCGCCGGTGATCGTCGCAAAGGACGCTGACGTCAAGCGGGCCGCGGAGCTCTCGATGGCCATCAAGCTGCGCAACACTGGACAAGTTTGTACCTCGCCGACGCGATTCTTCGTCGAACGCTCTGCGTACGAAGAGTATCTCGAACACGCTCGCGGATTCGTCGAAAAGCAGGTGGTGGGCGACGGTCTGCAAAAGGACACCACGGTCGGTCCTGTCGCCAACGCCCGCCGCGTCGCTGCTATGGATGACCTGATCGCCGACGCGTTGTCGCATTCGGCTCGCCTGGTCGTTGGCGGTGAACGGCTGAAGGGGAAAGGCCTGATGTACCGACCCACCATCCTGGCGGACATGCCTGACAAGGCGAGGGCCATGAGAGAAGAACCATTCGGTCCGCTTGCGCTGGTACAACCTGTTGATGACCTAGAACAGGCCATCGCTCGGGCGAACGCATTGCCTTACGGTCTGGCAGGCTATGCCTTCACCCGCTCCGCCGCGTCCGCAAATCGCATAGCGGAGAAGCTGGAGGTCGGCGTTATCGGCATCAATCAGATGGTGGTGACGATACCCGAAACCCCATTTGGCGGAATCGGCGACAGCGGCTGGGGCCGCGAAGGCGGCATCGAGGGTTTGGAATCTTATACCGTAAGAAAGTATGTCGGCCATCTTCATGTCTAGCAGGCGATGAGACCGAAAGGAAAAGGAGCGCGGGACATGAGCTTGGATGGACCACTTTCGGGCTGGCGACCTCGGCAGCTCGCCTCCGAGGGGCCGCGTTACCTTGCCTTGGTCAATGCTTTGGAGCAGGATATCGCCGACGGCCGGTTAACGGACGGCGATCGTCTGCCGCCGCACCGTGACTTAGCCCGAGACCTTAGTCTATCCGTAGGCACCGTGAGCAAAGCCTATCAGGAGGCCGAACAGCGCGGTATCGTAAGCGGCCATGTCGGGCAGGGCACCTTCGTCCGGCGCCGTTCCGCCGCCCGAACCGAGACAACGGCAAGCCAAGAACCGGTCAATTTAGCGCTGAACGTACCCGTCGAGGGAACCGAGACGCAGATCCTGTCCGCGTTGTTTAGCGAGGTGGTGCGCGAGCGTGATCTTGCACCGTTGCTGCGCTACCACCCCCATGGGGGCATCTGGAAGCACCGCGAAATCATCGCTGCGTCATTGTCTGATAACAGCTTCACCATCAAGACGGCTCAGCTGTTTCTGTGCAATGGCGCTCAGCACGCCATCGACATCGCCCTCCGCCTGGTGGCAAAGCCAGGCGACAGTATCTTGGTCGACACCTTCACCTATTCCGGATTCAAAGCGATCGCCGCTGCCAGCCACCTCAATTTGATACCAGTCGAGATGGACGATGAGGGAATAAAGCCGGAAGCACTAAAACAGGCCTGTCGCGCGTCCGGGGCACGGGTTCTCTATTGCATGCCGACCTTGCAGAGCCCCACGGCTCGTACCATGAGTCTTGCTCGCCGGCAGCACATCGCCGAACTCGCCGAGGAGCTCGATCTCGCCGTCATAGAGGATGACGTCTACGGCTTTTTCTTCACTGAGCGTCCGGTGCCGATCGCTTCCTTAGCGCCGAGCCGCACCTTCTACGTTACGTCCTACTCCAAATGTCTTGCACCAGCCTTCCGGCTCGGCACATTGAGCGTCCCAACGGATTATATTGCCCAAGCTGAGCTCCTCTTGCACGCCTCCGCCTGGTTTGTGGCTCCGATGCTAAGTGAGGTGGTGGTGCGGCTAATCGAGAGCGGGAAGCTTGATGAGCTTCTGCGTGAGCGGCGCCTGCAGGCGCTTGAGCGTTACCGCGTGTTCCTGGACGTCTTTCCCAAAGCCGCGAAACTTCAGTTTCCCGCCTTCTACGGATGGTTGCCGTTACCTCAAGAGTGGTCCGCAGATCAATTTACCGCAGCCGCCCGAGGTCGCGGCATACTTGTGACCCCACGCATCGCGTCCGCGGTTGGTGAGAGGGACCCAGGCGCAACCCGCATCTGCCTTGGCGCGCCAAGAGATATTGCCGCCCTCTCTGATGTGCTCCAGACTCTGCGTGATATCCTGGCTCGCCACCCAATAAACGTCGTTTCTGTCGCCTAAGCATCGCTCGCTCTGCTTTCGGTTCGCTCAGGCTGGGGCGCCACCAAACACAGCATTTCCCAACAAGATGCGCTTTGCGTGCGCAATGTGACTCATGAGATCGAATCTTCCGAGCCAAAACTGGCCATCAATCAGCGGCCGCAAGCAACGGATGCTGCATTGGCTGGTCATTTGATGTCACTAGCTTGGCTGCAGGGTTCGCAACAGACCGCACACTGGAGAGACGGCAACTTGGAGGGCCCAGCACTCTTGGCTACAAGAAGGCAGCGACGGTGCATGCGAATTCACCGCGACAGTTCGTTGTCGGTGAAGCGAGCTGCTTAGTGGCCCCGCAATATGCCTAAGCAGTATCGATGGCCTCTAGGCGAAATCTCGCTGCGCGGGGGCCTTTTACATCAATGAGAAGGTGGGTAATGCAGCATAACTCAGCTGGCTTTCTTGAAACCGTTGACAAGAATTTCCGTCATTCCATGACGTTTCTCGATCTCCCTGAAGGGTTGGCCGAGCGGATCATTCAATGCAACTCGACCTATACGGTCCGCTTCGGCGTGAGATTACGCGGCCGCATGTATAGCTTCATCGGCTGGCGATCAGTTCACAGCGAGCACTCTGAACCTGTAAAGGGCGGTATTCGCTACGCGCCGAACGCCGATGCGGAAGAAGTGGAGGCGCTTGCTGCGCTCATGACGCTTAAATGCTCGCTTGTCGATGTACCGTTTGGCGGTTCGAAGGGGGCCCTCAAGATTGACCCGCGCGAATGGACCCCGCAAGAACTCGAGCGCATCACCCGGCGCTTCACGCAGGAACTCAACAAGCGGGGCCTGATCGGTCCCGGTGTCAACGTTCCAGCCCCGGACATCGGCACAAGCGAGCGGGAAATGGCCTGGATGATGGACGAATTCCGCCGCGCCAACCCTACCGATGTCGTCAACGCGCGTGCCTGCGTAACCGGAAAGCCTTTGTCAAAGGGCGGTATTGCCGGTCGCACCGAGGCAACAGGCAGGGGCGTGCAGTTTGCGATCCAGAGCTATCTTCGCGATCCGCGAACCTCAGGTTTGAATGGTCGGCGCGATCTCAAGGACGCATCTGTTATCGTCCAAGGCTTTGGCAATGTCGGCTATCACGCCGCTAAGTTCCTGTCCGAAGAGGACGGCGCCCGCGTGATCGTCGTTGCAGAGCGGGACGGCTACGTGGCCAATCCGATGGGCCTCCCGATTGAACTGCTAAAACAACACCAGCTTCTAACGGGCAGCATTCTGAGCTTTCCTGGCGCAACGTCCGTCGCCGGCGACATGACGGGGATCGAATTGCCCTGTGATGTTCTCATTCCTGCGGCGATGGAGAACGCCATTCATTCGGAAAACGTGGGCCGCATAAGGGCGCGCCTTGTGGTAGAAGCCGCCAACGGCCCTGTCAGTTTCGAGGCTGACAAGATGCTCCGTTCTGTAGGAGTAACTATTCTACCGGATCTCTATGTAAATGCTGGTGGCGTGGTCGTCAGCTACTTCGAGTGGGCGAAGAACCTGACGCGCATCCCCTTCGGCTTGATGGAACGACGGCGCCGAGAAAGGCGAAACCAGACGATCGCCGCGGCGCTTGAACAGATGACCGGCAAGGAGTTCCCCGCCGATATGCGCGACGAGTTTCTTGAAGGAGGCGCAGAGATCGACCTCGTTCGATCCGGCCTTGAGGACGTCATGCGGAGCACCTGGGCACGTATTGCAGATCTCATGGAAGAACAGCCGGAGCTCGGCGATTACAGGACCGCCGCCTATGTCGCCTCGATCCGACAGATCGCCGAAGCCTATGAAGTGATCGGGATCTGAGGAGCGGAGACAACGCGCGGGTCAAACTGAGCGAATGCCAGCCGGCTTCGTATAAGCCGTGCAAGCGTCCGTGAGACATTGTTGTCTATCGTTGATCGAATTATCGGATCCGAGAGCGTCGCTCCGTTTATTCCACCCGGCAAGGCATTTCTTTTGACGCTCGAACAAACGGATGGCTACGACGGCATCCACTTAAAGTGGTTCTGCAGCCGCTTCGACTGGTTTCTGCATTTCGGCCGCGTCGTTGTCGACGAGGAACACCGGGGGGCATGTTCAGTGTACGGTTTCCCTGGAACTTCGACTCTCCCTACAAGTCGTTGTCGATCGTGGAATTCTGGCGTCGATGGCACATCACGCTTTCGCAATTCCTGAGAGGCTACCTTTACATACCGCTCGGCGGTAATCGGCGCGGCGAGCGCCGCCACTATCTCAACCTTTTTCTTACGATGGTGATCGGCGGCTTCTGGCACGGCGCGGCGTGGACCTTCTTGATCTGGGGGGCTTGGCACGGCGTTTTGCTACTGATCAACCACGCCTTTCGGCAGGGCCTCACTATCTCGCAAACTGTACTCTGGCGTGCCGTCACCTGGGCGCTGACGTTCGGGGCCACCGTCATCGGCTGGGTGTTCTTTCGCGCCACGACGATTGGTGGTGCGCTCGCAATGTTGAAGGCCATGTTCATCGGCGGAGGAGCCACGGCAAGCGCGACTGTTCTTGATGTCGATTTTCTGTCCCTGCTCACGCTAGCGACGCTCGTTGCCCTGTTCGCGCCGAACGCCCGCCAACTGACCGAAGCCATCGAGGCAGAACGCTTCGATCCACGTCTGGCTGGCGCCGCGTTCGGTTCACTGGTCCTTGTCATCATCATTTCAAAGGCATTCATGCATGAATCGCCCTTTCTTTATTTCAACTTCTGACGTTCGGCAGCCGATCCGCCCAAGACTGGTCGCACTCGTGGCGAGCGGTCTGGCAGGCTTTGCCGTTGTCAGCTTTGCTTATGTCGCATCGGTCATGTCGACCGTTCCGAAAAACAGCATCCCGAGCACCTACAAATGGCTTTTGCTCGAACACACGCCGGGGCCGCGCATCATCATCGACTCCGGCTCGAACGGCCATCACGGAATTGATGCGGGAGAACTCGCCACCGCCTTCAACATGCGGACCATTAACGTGGCCGATAATGCCGGTTATTCGCTCGTTGATCGCTCAAGGAGAATTCTCGAATTTGCCAAGCCCGGCGATATTGTCGTCATGCCCATCGAATGGCAGGGCTATTCCGATCCCGATGGTGACGCGGGCTATGCCCGGCTTTCTCTGGAGCTGATCAGCGAGTATTTCTGGGTGCAGACCCCGATCGAGAGGGTGCGCAGGATCCTTACGACTCCGTTTCCGATCGTCGGCCGCGCCGTCTGGCGCAACATCAGGAAACTTCGGTCGCAGGGCCTGTCGGCCGGTAGCGTCGAGGCCGTACATGCGATGGCGCTCCGCCATGTGGAGGCGATGCTCTATTCGAACGGTTCCGGTGGTTGGGCCAACGACGTAAGCCAAGGCGTAACCAAACAGGCCCTTGCCGCCGGGTGCTTCAGGACGACGATCGGAAGCCGAAAGGAAGCGCGGTCGGGGCGGGTCCTGGAGGCATTCCAGCTGTTGCATGCAGCCAAGGAGAGGGGCGTTCGGGTCATAATCACCTGGCCGACGGTTGTCGGTGACGATTGCTACGCCGACGAAGCGCGCGTGGCCGACCGAGCCGAACAGGTCCGTGATCTGGTTTCGCAAGCAGGACTCGAACTTATCGGAACTCCGGCCGATTTCTGGATGCCGATGAGCCTGGCTGACAACTCGTTCTACCACGTCACCCAGCGTGGGCGCGCGATTGTCACGCGTCGGCTGATTAGCCTCCTTCAAGAAGCCGGACTGAAGCCGGGCGCCGGCGCTCCGCCGGCAAGCCTGATCGACACCATGAGCGAAGAGATCTTTCGCATTGAGCTCGCACATGCGGAGGTGATCGAACCCGGGATCGGTCCTCTGGAACTTGACGAGTTTGCCGACGGCGGTACCGGCTCCTCGCAAATAGACTACACAGCCGGATGGTGGGATTCCGAGCTGCGCGGCCGCTGGGCGCGAAATAACGAGGTGGTTTTGCGTGTGCGCCCGGCGCAGCCGGCGCAAACCATCCGGCTTCGCTTGATCTCGGCCTTCGCGCCGCGCAACATCACCGTGTCCATCAACGGCATTGAAGCGGGTAAGATCTCGATCGACATGGCACGCCGGGACTACGCCGTGAATGTCCCCGAGGCCGCGTGGGGCATTTGGGTCTGGTCGATCCGTCTCAAGGGCGACGACCGCCCTCTGATGCGTCCACGTGATCTGGGCGGCGAGGACGATCGTCGGGTCCTCACCTTCTTCTTCGAGGGCATTACGCTCGAAGACGAAGACCGGCCCACTGCTGAGACGATTCCCTAGGACCAGGCGGACCTTCGACCTATTCCCGGGTTTGATCATCGACCCTGTAGCCCCAGCCTCGCCAGGCAGGATACCTCGCCACCTGTGCGGCCAGGTAGAAGTCGAGCCCTGTCCCAAATGGGACGGGCGGCAAGTTCGCATCCCTGCTATGTAGCTCGTCCCCATTCTGGCAAGAGCGCGCGGCCCGCCCGCGTCGATCCAGGGCAGGCCGCTTCCGATCGGCTGCATGAGAAGCTGCGTGCCGGGCGCAACTCGAGGCCGAACGTCGCAGGTCAGCCAGGGTCGTGTGGGTGGATTTCCAGCAAGCCCGAAAATGGAGTTCGCGAGAATGGCAGTAACGGTGCCCGAGACCATATCTCCTGCTTCTCGGAAAGGTGTCTTCATTAACCGTTGGAATGGCTGGCCCAATCTGGTCCGTCTGATCACGGGTACCGGGAATGAGCCGGGTGCAAGAGACCTCCGGATCGGGATGATAGATGCTTCTATTGTGGCATTAGCCCTCGTATTTCCATGGTCAACAACGGCAACCGCGGCGCTCGGGTTTCTCATTTGCCTCGCGATTGCGAGCACCTATTCGGCGCAAGAGATGATCGCCCAGCTGAAGCGTCCTGCTTTGGCGCTTCCCGCCATGCTCCTTGCGCTGGCGGCTGTCGGCGCGGCTTGGGCTCACGGCATCCCCTGGGCGGATCGGCTACACGCCTTTGGAAAAGTCTCGAAATTTATCTGCCTTCTCCCGCTCTTCCTGCACTATCAGCATACCCACCGCGTGAAATTGGTATTCACAGCTTACGTCGTATCCAATCTCCTCCTGCTTGCGCTCTCATTCCTAGTGTTCCTCTCGCCGGACATCTATAGCGTTGTCGGAGCGAAGGCTCCGGGCGTGCCGTTGAAGAACTACATAGATCAGACGCAGGCCTTCGCGTTCATCGCCGTCGTTTTCGTGGCGCTTGCGGCGGAAGCCGTCCGACAGCGGCAGCGAGGCCAAGCCATATTGTTTGCCGCTCTATCGGTCGTATTCTTTGCTAATCTCGCTTTCGTCAATATCGCGCGGACCGCGTTCATCTATCTGCCGGCCATGCTCGCGCTCGTCATCATCCGCTATGCGCGTGGGTGGTATTCTCTCGCGATCATAACGGCGATTGCTATGCTCGCGGCCGGAGCATGGGCGATGTCGCCCAACCTTCAGGTCAAGATCGCGCGGCTCCTGGGCGAAGTCGACGCGTTCCAGACCAACACCATGTTTGTCAACGGGACCGAGACTGGCGGCGCGGAGCGCCTCGAATTCTGGCGCAAGTCCATCGGTTTTATTCGGTCGGGACCAATCCTGGGACACGGCACCGGTTCGACAAAGGAGCTTTTTGAATCTGAGGCAGCCGGGCAAACTGGCATCATGGCTAAAGTGGTCGATGATCCCCACAATCAGACGCTTGCGGTAGCGATCCAGTGGGGAATTGTTGGATGCCTCGTTCTCTACGCCATGTGGGGCGCTCATCTTCTATTGTTTCGAGGCGCATTCAGCAGGCAGCAATGCGGTGTTCTCGCCTGGATAGGCCTCGTAGCAGTGGCGCAGAACATCGTGAGTTCACTGCTCAACTCACATCTGTTCGATTTCTACCAGGGTTGGCTCTACCTGTTTGCCGTGGCGATAGTCGGAGGACAACTCCAACGACTGCAAGCACCACCCAGAGTCGACGCCGACCGGATCGCTCATGAACCATCTCGACGCGGAAACCCCCGACCTGCGGGGAGCAGGCCTTGCTGACGCACATTGTTGACGGAATTGTCTCTAACGCAGAGATCGTCGTTGGAGCCGGGCTATTTTGCTGGCTGCTCGAAATGGCGCTTCCAGGCGAAACGCAGAGTGTTGCGTCCCGACTACGAGGAGCCTGATGTGGTGTGTCCCCACGCCGGCATCTGGTGATTGGACTATGGTTTTATCCTTGACCACCAGCCATCAATCCGAATTGATTCTGAGCCATTCCCGAAGGTCTTTCCGGTAGTAACCGAAATGGCAAGCATCGATGGTGTCCACCTCGTTAATTGTGGACACCTCATCCCATCCGCGCGCTCAACTGCATAGGTGTACAAAAAATATCGCTTACCATCATCGTGCGTGATGTCGTCGATCGTAGGATGTTATCATTCGATGACGAGCTACTCGAAAATCCCATGGCATTCTGACCGGCAAGGGTGGTCTCGGGGAGATTGCACTTTTTAGCGGCCGTCGCCATTGACCCTCCGTACTCCTGTTTTGAGCTGTGTCTTGTTCAAGACATCGATGTTGCTAGCGCTACGGCAGGACGCCGTATTCAGCTAGCGCGACGAGAGGCGGCGCATTGTTTTTCAGGACGTTTTCAGAACGTCGTTGGCACGCCGGTTGCTTGAGACGGGGGGACCCGCTGCGACCATAATAATGGCTCACTGTTCAGATGAAACTCGCTCTATCGATCCCGATGCTGATGCATCCCCCGCGCGCGCCATCGTGGCGAGTCTCTCATCTCATAATTCGGCTGCGGTTTCCCGGCGAGGTCAGGACGGCGCCGTATCAGGAGTGGGGCGAATGGTGTCAGCCAAAGAGCTCTCGCGCGCCACGACCGAAGCGATGTGCTGTCGGCCGACGTTCGCCAGATCAATCTGCTGGAACTGGGATGCGGAAGCAGTATGGGCGATGGAGGACATGGATTGGCAGGTTCTTGCCGGCCTGCCCGGTCCAAATAACCATACCTTGCCTTCCGCTTCGGGAGCGCGCGGAAGCCGCGCGTCCAGGTCAGAACAACGGCCTCCGGCTTCCACAAAGTGACTTAAACCCGTATTCCTGGAATCAAACGCTATGATTGTGCGTAGCCTGCACGATGTTGAAGCGACCGATCACTTCGTTGATTGGGGCAATGGGACTAGCCACCGCCTCCTGACGGCTAAGGACAGCATGGGCTTTAGCATCTGCCACACCGTAGTGCGCGCTAACACCGTCTCGCTTCTGCAATACCGTAATCATCTCGAAGCCTGCTACTGCATCGCCGGAGAGGGCGAGGTCGAGGACATGGACGGCAATGTCTTCCCCATTCGCAAGGGCGACATGTATGTGCTTGACAAGCATGACAAGCATCTTCTGCGCGGTGGTCGGGGCAAGGACCTGATCCTCGTCAGTATCTTCAACCCGCCCCTCAACGGAACCGAGCGCCACAACCTCAACGACCCGGCAGGCTCGGCATATTGAGCATCCGCCGGAGACCATTGGTTTAATTCATGCTGCCATGGCTGGTTGTTCCAGCATGGCGTAGTAGCGTTGTCCGGCTCGGCCGGCGGACTGTTTGTGATGAGCCCCAGGAGCTGTCAGTGGTTGAACCAATCGACCCATTCGAGGGTGAAAATCGACAGCCTCCAACCTGCCGGGAGGCCTGAGCGTTGAGGCAGCACCTCCAACCGCCTGACTATGACAACCCCATCGCCAACGGAGGTGATCGCCTTCCTATTTTGAGCGAAGATGAGGCGCGGAGCATAACTGCGAGCCATGAATTGCTGGCGCCCCAGGAGGATTTTTGGCGACAGCGGCTCGGGCAGTTTAGAATATTGCGTCCTCCTTTCCTGTCGTCGTCCGTGGCTCCGGCGCCGCCCGGATGGCGGTCGAGTTCGTGGTTAATTGCAAGAGCTTTGGCTAAGTTGTCGCCACATGATCGCACGGAATACTTGGTAACGGCTTGGCTGATCTATCTCGCCCGCATGACGGGAGAAACAGAGCTTCAACTGGGATGGACGCCTGCATCGGATGGATCGCAAGCTGGCTCCAAAGCGGAGGAGGTGTTGATCTCCTCTGTCGTGCCGATGGAAGTTACCATTGAGCTTGCTGATGATTTTGAAGAAGTGCGCAAAGCGGTAGCGGCCGAATGCGCTCAGCTGAGGGCGCACGGTAGCTTTGCCCGGGATCTTGTCGCGCGCTGCCCGACATTGCGAGGTGTGGAGGCGCTACGCTCGAAACGACCCTGGCCGATTGGCATCACAATCAGGACAGAGAGCAGCTCCCTCGCTGACGATCTAATGACGAGCCACAGAGCTGGCCCAGCCCTATGCGGCGATTTGCTGACCTTTGAGTGCGCTTCGGATGGGAGCTTCCGCTGGCATTTTGATGCCAGCCGATTAGCGCCGAAGCAGATCGACGGCATGACGCAACATTTGCAAACTTTGTTAAATGGTGTGATGGCCGATGCAGGGCAGCCGGTCGGCCGCATCAACGTTCTCCCGGCCGATGAGCGCACGTATCTACTGGAGGAGTTGAATCGGACGGCGGCGCCTTATCCGTCGGAGCGGTGCATCCATGAGCTGTTCGAGGCGCAGGTGCAAAAGGTACCGGCGGCGGTTGCGGTGGTCTATGAGAACGAGAGACTGAGCTATGGCGAACTCAATGCGCGGGCCAACCGGCTAGCGCATCATCTGATCGGGCTCGGGGTCAAGCCGGACCAGCCGGTGGCGATCTGCCTGGAACGCGGCCTCGCGATGGTGGTTGGTGTCTTGGCGATCCTGAAGGCGGGCGGCGCCTATCTGCCGCTGGATCCGGCCTATCCGTCGGCGCGGTTGCGGCAGATTGTCGATGATGCCGCGCCGCAAATGCTGCTTTGCGATGCAGCCGGCCGCTCCGCACTCGGCGCCGAGGCTGTGGCCGATCTCAGCGTGGTCGACCTCAATAATGCCACTCCGCCCTGGGCCGCGCTGCCTGTCTCCGATCCCGAGCCGCGCACGCTTGGCCTCACATCGCGCCATCTCGCCTATGTCATCTACACCTCAGGCTCAACCGGAACCCCAAAGGGCGTCGAAATGTCCCACGGCTCGCTTGTGAATTCGCTTGCGGGGATTAGCACGTCAAAACTGCGCACACTTCAATTCGCGACCCTGAACTTCGATGTGTCCTGCCAGGAATTGTTCATTTGTTGGAAGGACGGTGGACTGCTCGTGCTCGTGCGGGAAGAGACCCGTACGCACTTCTCCGACTTGCTTGTATTCGTGGAGGGGGAGGCGATCGAGCGGCTTTTTCTCCCATTCGTAGCATTGAACCATTTTGCGGAGGTCTGGAGCGCGCAGCAAGTGCAGCTGCCCTATTTAAGTGAAATTTATACAGCGGGTGAGCAACTGCAGGCCACTCTACCGCTTAGGGCGTTCTTCGAAGCACATCCAAAGGCGAGATTGATCAATCAATACGGGTCCACAGAAATCAGCGTCATTGCCGAGCACCACCTTCCAGCTGACCCATCATCTTGGCCCCAATTGCCTCCCGCGGGCCGAGCTTCTGGGACTGGAGCGGGTCGGACGTCACGACCACTTTTTCGAACTGGGCGGCCACTCACTGCTGGCCGTGCAGGTGTCGAGCCGGCTGTCACAGGCTGTTGGGGTTGAACTGCCGCTGTCGATGCTGTTTGCCAAGGCGGTGCTGGCCGATCTGGCGGCAAGCATCGTCGAGGTGTTGAGCCGCTCCGGTCCCCAAGACCTGCCGGCGATTGCGGCGGTGTCGCGTCATGAGCCGCTTGTGCTGTCGTTTGCGCAGCAGCGGCTATGGTTTTTGGCGCAGCTGGACGAAGGCAGCACGCACTATCACATTCCGCTGGCCTTGCGGCTGCGTGGGGCGCTCGACCGCAGCGCCTGGCAGCGCAGCCTTGACCGTCTGTTTGCCCGTCACGAGGCGCTGCGCAGTATCTTTGTCGCACCGGAGGGCAAGCCCCGAGTTGAGGTCCTGCCGCCGGATGCGGGACTGCCGGTACTTGAGCACGATCTGCGGCACAGGCCGGATGCGGAAGCGGCACTTTTGGATCTGTGCCATGAGGAGGAGCACACGCCGTTTGATCTTGCGCGCGGGCCGCTGATCCGCGGGCGTCTGGTGCGGATGTCGGATGAGGAACACGTCTTCCTGCTGACCCAGCATCACATCGTCTCGGACGGCTGGTCGATGGGCGTGCTGGTGCATGAACTCAGTCGGCTTTACCGGGCGTTCGAGGCTGGACAGGACGATCCTTTGCCGCCGCTGGCGATCCAGTATCCGGATTATGCCGCCTGGCAACGGCAGTGGCTGTCGGGGGAACGGCTGCAGAAGCAGGCGAAGTATTGGCGCAACGCCCTGTCAGGCACGGCCCGTCTTGTCTTGCCGACGGACCGTGCGCGGCCGGCCCAGCAGTCGTTTGCCGGGGCCAGTGTTCCTGTTGTCATCGATGCGGATCTGACGCGGGACTTGAAGCGGCTGAGCCGGCAGCATGGCACGACGTTGTTCATGACGGTGCTGGCGGGCTGGGCGGCGGTGCTGTCGCGTCTGTCGGGGCAGGACGACCTTGCGATCGGCGTGCCGAGCGCCAATCGCGGCCGGCGCGAGATCGAAGAGTTGATCGGTTTCTTCGTCAACACCCTGGCGCTTCGGCTGGACTTGTCGGGCGAGCCGAGCGTGTCGGAGCTTCTGGAGCGGACGCGGCGCACGGCGCTGGCTGCGCAGGAGCATCAGGACCTGCCGTTCGAGCAGGTGGTGGAGATCGTGCAGCCGCCCCGGGCTCTTGACCACACGCCGTTGTTGCAGGTGATGTTGGCCTGGGAGAACAATGCGGTGGGGTCATTGGACCTGCCGGGGCTGAGTGTGGAGGCTGCCGGGAAGGGGCTCGATCAGGTCAAGTTCGATCTGGAGCTGAGCCTTAGCGAGCATGGCGAGGAGATCGCTGGAACACTGGGTTATGCCACGGCGCTGTTTGATCAGGCGACGATCGAGCGGCAGCGTGGTTATCTGCTGGCGCTGCTGCGGGCGATGGCTGCCGATGCAGGCCAGCCGGTCGGCCGCATCGACATCCTGCCGGCCGACGAGCGCACCTATCTGCTGGAGGAGCTGAACCGGACGGCGGCGGCCTATCCGTCGGAGCAGTGCATCCATGAGCTGTTCGAGGCGCAGGTGCAAAAGGCGCCGGATGCGGTGGCGGTGGTCTGCGCGGACGAGCGCCTGAGCTATGGCGAGCTCAATGCGCGGGCCAACCGCCTGGCGCATCATCTGATCGCACTCGGGGTCAAGCCGGACCAGCCGGTGGCGATCTGCCTGGAGCGCAGCCTGGCGATGGTGGTGGGACTCTTGGCAATCCTCAAGGCGGGCGGAGCCTATCTGCCGCTGGACCTGGTCTATCCCAGCGAGCGGCTGCGGCAGGTTGTCGAAGATGCCGCGCCGCGGCTGCTGCTTTGCGATGCCGCCGGACGCGCAGCACTCGGCCCCGAGGTGCTGACCGATGTGACGGCGGTCGATCTGGAGATGGCCATGCCGACCTGGGCCGAACGGCCGGCTTCGGACCCCGACCCGCGCACGCTTGGCCTCACATCCCGCCATCTCGCCTATGTCATCTACACCTCAGGCTCAACCGGAACGCCCAAAGGGGTACAGAATGAGCATCGGGCTATTATCAATCGCCTGATCTGGATGCAAAAAGCGTATACACTCAATCCGGCTGATGTCGTCTTGCAGAAGACCCCGTTTGGCTTCGATGTCTCGGCCTGGGAATTCTTCTGGACGTTGCTTGAAGGGGCGACCCTGGTGCTGGCGCTTCCTGGTGCGCACAAAGACCCAGATGCGCTTGTAAACTTAATGATCAGCCAACGCATCACCACTGCACACTTTGTACCATCCATGCTGGTCAGCTTCATGGATACGAACGGTGTTGATCGCTGCACATCCCTGCAGCGTCTCGTGTGTAGTGGGGAGGCGCTTTCTGCCTCCCTTACGCAGAAGGTTCGGCGCGTATTACCTTGGACTGGTCTGCACAATCTATATGGTCCCACCGAAGCTGCTATCGACGTGACGGCCTGGAATTGCCCGGCTGATTTTGATGGGGCAGTGGTCCCGATCGGCCGTCCGATTGCCAACACGCGGGTGTACCTGCTGGACGGTCATGGCGCGCCCGTGCCGTTCGGGGCGGTGGGCGAGCTTTACATCGGCGGGGCGGGGGTGGCCCGGGGCTACCTGAACCGCCCCGAGCTGACAGCCGAGCGGTTCATCGCCAGTCCG